>NZ_JARJBD010000110.1:0-31330 GCF_029269925.1 Rhodococcus sp. T2V | reverse complement strand
TTCCTCATCTCACACGCCGGTCCGCCATCAAGGCCGTCCACGGATTCAGGCTAAGATCGGCGCCGAGGGGTGCAGTCGCCTCCCACATTGCTACCGGAGGTGACCGATGAGCAGCTTCCCCGTCGAGCGTGAGGGTGCCGCTCACACACGGATCGGTGGCCGATGACCGTCGACCTGTCCAAGGCGGCCGCGACACCGTCGACGAACCATGCTCCGATCAACCCGTACGCGGTCATCGCTCTCGTCGCCGCACTGCTCGGGTTGTTCCCCGTGGCGATCGTCTTCGGCATTCTCGCGTTCTGGCGACCGGCCGGGCTGGCCATCGCGGTCGCGGCACTCATCCTGGGGATCCTGGAGGCACTTGCCGCCGGGACGATCCTGTATTCGGCCGGGACCTCCCTCTCGGACGCGGTCACTAACTCGTCGCCGGCCACCAGCTATTCCCTCCCCTCGGCGCAGGCCCAGGACCTCACGCCGGCGTCCGCGGTCCCGCCCGCCCTCGTTCCCCCCGCTGCGGCGACCACCGAACCCGAGCCCGAAGCCACCACCACCGTCGACGAGCCCGAGCCGGCCACATCCCCCACGGTCAACGGGGACTGCGACCCGGACGTCGACAACCACGCCACCTCTGCCGACGGCACCTTCCTCAAATGCACCTACGCCGGATCCACCCGCCCACACTGGGTGAGGTCCGTGCCGATCATCGGCCAAGCCGCCGAAGGGCAGAGCTGCAACCCCGTCGCCACCGGGATCGCGATCTCACCCGAAGGTCAGGATCTGTTCTGCGTCAGCAACGGTCGCACCGGGACCGGTACCTGGGCACCCGGCCCCTGATAACTGGCGGTGCCGGCAGCCTGTGCCGGATCCGCCCTGGCCGAGCACCAACACAACAACGACAGGAGCGTGTCCGGTGGTCGCAGTCGACGACACGGATCTCGGCATCGACACGGTCGAACGCACCAACGTGTGCGCGATCGTCGCACTGTTCTGCGCCCTGACGGGCTTGTTCATTCCAGCCCTGGTGTTCGGTGCGATCGGTTACGTCGAGACCGGCGGACGCGAATACGAGACCGGATCGTCTCTCGCCGTTGCCGCTCTGATCCTCGGTGCCATCGAACTCACCGCCGTCGTGGTGGCCGCCGTTGTCGTTCTGGTGTCCCTGCATTGAACCGAGTACCCGGCTGATCAACGACGTACGTGGACGCCTGTGTGAGCGTTCCCCGGAAGCGCCGGGCAGCTTCCGCCGCCTCTCACGGGCAGCCATCCCCGTGGCGGAGCCCACGAGGCGAATCAGACCCATCCCGCGGCGTCGCGACGACCCTGCGAGTCGGCCACACCGACGACTGCAGTACGAACTGCGAGACCTCACCCCACCACCCGGCAACAGCCCTGTGTCCAGGCTTTCCTCACGCGCGCTCGGCCCCTCAGCGCATGCCCCGGCCATGCTGTGCGGGCCGGTGGTTATCGTCCTTCGACCAGTTTGCCGTCGACCCGCCGCGAGACCAACGGCTCGGCGCCGAGTCTGCGGTCGATGTGGATGAGGGTGACCTGGGTGATCGCCGCAGTGAGAGAGCTTTCGAACGCCGCACGCGCGTGGGCTGCGCACCGGCTCACCGGACCCTGCTCGTAGAGCCGTGTGATCGCCGCGGGCGGGGTGAACCTGCCACCCATCGGGTCCTGCCCGCTGATCCCCCGGAGCCGGCCCTCCCACCACCGACGCACCGCCTGCTCATGGGCGATCGACGCCGGTACTTCGACGTCGACGATCCGCACATCGGTGTAGTCGTGCTCACTGAGCTGGGCCATGAGGATGCCACCTTGCGGACCCCATTGCAGGGTGCCTTCGATGACGACGTTCTCGCGTCGTTGCAGGCACACCTCGCGGACGTCGTCGATGACCTCGGTGGATTCGGCGTGGACCAGGGCCGCGAGTTCCCGGGGGGGCTATCGGGTGCGCATCGGCGAGCGTCGTCGACAGCAGGTCCGCATAGTGACCGTCCGCGATGGCGCGGCGCAGCAGTTCGTCCTTGACGATGTCCGCGTCCAGATATCGGTAGCTGGTATCGACCAGGTGACGCTCCCGCAGCGCCGTCGACTTGCCTGCCCCCGGTGGCCCCGCAGAAATTATCGCGGCGCAGTGCCCGTCGCGATCGGGCTCGGCGAGGTCGAGGTACCACTCGATGACCTCCTGCAGCGTCCGGTCCCGCCGGCGATCATCCGCGTACAGGTCGAGGGTGCTGCGGCCACTGTCCGGGTGCAGCGGCTGCCCGTGCTCCCCCAGGTGCACCAATTGCCGAGAAACCGCCTCGCGCAGTGGTTCTCCCGCCACGCTCACCCTCGGGCCGCAGCGCGCTGCGCCTGCCGTGCGGTGCGGGTGCCCTCGAACAGGACGTCCCACTCGTCGTCGGCGAGCAAACCCCGCCGATACGCCCGCCGCACGTCATCCCAGCTGCCCTTGGCGTACGCGTCCACCTGCTGGTCGCCGTCGGTGGGTACATAGCCGTAGGTGTAGTTCCAGTGCACCAGCGTGTCCATCATCTCGTCATCGGTGATCACCCCGGCCGAGCGCTGGTAAATCACCTCCCGCGGGGTTCGCTCGAGTTCGCCGGGCTGCTGCAGGACCCGTTGTGCGAGCCGGTGGACCTGCGTTGCCGAGATTTCCAGGAGATCAGCGATCTGGCGCAGCGTGAAACCCTCGTTCTGCGCCTTGTCGATCAGCCGCAGCCGGTCCAGCCGCAGGAGGTGTTCTCGCGCGGAATTGGCAGCGAGAGCACTTCTGGTATCGGTGACGGTCATACCCACCCCTTCCCGAACTCGTGTCCCAAATTGTAACACCAATGTGGAAAGACTGACCTGTTGGTGACCGGAGCGGTACCTGGTCCGATTCGGACCTCGCCGGCTCGCCACACGGTTTTCCCGCGTCGGCGGCGGATAGCTCGGCCGACCGGGACGCGTCCGCGATGCGGCACGCACGCCACCGTGTGCACGCGATTGCGCCTCAGCGCTCGACGCGCCAGGCGAGAAACCGGCGACGAAGCCCCGGCGCCACCTCGTGGGTGCCGGACTACTCCGACCCGCCGACCTCCCGGGGCACGCAGCGGGACGCCCCTGCCACCCGCGCCGGGAACCGCCGACATCTCGCCGGCCACCTCACGGGCCCGCCCGTACTCGGCGTCGATCACCATTCACCCCCGCGGCAATCCGAGGTCCGATGCCCGAGCTGGGTGAAAATAGTGTCATGGTGTGGATCACATTTTCTGGACTTCACTGCTGCCGCTCACCAAGATCAGAAATGCGCCGCTCGTCGTCACGTGCGGGTTGTCCGTGTAGCGCCCCTGCCAGCTGATCTTCATCGTTGGCGGGGGCTGCGCTTGGTTGCGCCACAACATCTCTCGCACTCACACCCCGTGCCCGCGCCTCTTCGCGCCGCCACCGTTTCCGGCACCGCACCTCACCGGCGCCCCGTCGCGATTCTGCTCATATCGTGTGCCATGCACTGCCGTACGGCACGCGTCGCCGCCCGGGAACGAGCGGCACACATTCCCGGGCGAACTCCTGTGGCGCGCCCGCGCCGAGCCCCGGATGACCGTCCCGGCACCCACGGCGGCACCGCCTACGAGATCGCCACCCGGTGCGCGGCCGGCGAGATCGATCCGGCGACGAACTCGGTGTCCGCCCCGACATGGCACCTCCGCCCCAGGTGTGCAGCGAGCAGCGATCAGGCCCGCTGCCTGCCGCGGTCGTCGCATTTCCCGGCCTCGGCAGCGGCACCGAAGAAGGTGGTGTACCAGATTCGGCTGACCACCTCTGCCGCCTGCTCGACGGGCATCGGCGACTCCTGCATTGCGTCTTGCGCGTACCAGACGTAGGCCGACTGCTCCACCATGCATGCCATCGCTTCGACCATGACCGCGGTGGGCAGGCCGTTGAGCTCCTCGATGCCGCACTTCGTCTTCAGGACGGTTGTGAAGCGCGCGATGTGCCGGTTGCGCATCTGCCACCAGAAGTCCCGGAACCGGGCTTCGACGCTCGCCGCTTCCACCAAGGTGCGCATCACATCGCGGTAATTGTAGTAGTGCGTCAGGTAGCCGGTGTTCGATTCGAGCAGTGCCTCGTACGGCTCCTCCTCGAGGCGGTGTTTCGTTGTTCCGCTGGCGCGGAACAGGTCGTCGTGGGTATCGGCGATCAGCGCGGCGAAGAGGTCTTCTTTGTCCTTGAAGTACCGGTAGAGCCCTCCGAGTGACATGCCTGCTTCCGTTGCCACGCCACTCATCGTGGTGCCGACGTAGCCGTCACGTGCAAAGACTGATCGGGCTGCATCCAGGAGCCGGGCCCGGGTGAGCTTTCCCTTGGTGGTGTTCGGTACGTGGGGCATGCCCCTCCTTCTCGTTGCAGGCATCGTATCGACTGATCGGAGCGTTGATCCCGAGTTTACACAAAAGCGACGTCACTCTCTTGACTTGAGGTACGCGGATGCCACAGACTCGTTACCACGACGCCGCGGTCACCCGCGTTTGCGCTTCATCATCCGGCTTTTCACCGAACGGAGTCGCCGTGAATTCCCGAGTAGCCACCTCCAACGCCGAGGCGCTCGACGTAACTCGGACCCTCGGGTCCGAGAGTCCAGACCTGACTCCCCTCGACCTGTTCCACAACCATCTCGCGCAGAATCCGCACACCATCGCCGTCCGCGACGACCGAGACAACGCGCTGAGCAGGAAGGAACTATGGGAACTCGCCTCCGACATCAAAGACGACATCGAGTCGCGCGGACTCACCGCCGGCGACGTCGTGGTCGTCTGCATGCCGAACTGGACTGAGTGGATGGCCACTTACCTGGCCGTCGTGCGCGGCGGCATGGTTCCCGCGACTCTGCCGATCACCACGGATCCGAAATCGATCGCGTACACGGCGAACCTGGTGGGCGCCAAAGCCGTGATACTCCCGCGGACACATCGGGGACGCGACTTCACAGCCGAATCCACCACGCTTGCCGAGGAACTGGGGCGATTCCTCCACGTCCTCCTACTCGACGGCGACCACCGGACACGAGCGTGGCGCACCTTCGACGGTCCGCCGGTGATAGTTCCGGAATATCCGCAGGGGATGGCGCACATACTGTTCTCCTCGAGTACGACAGGCAAGTCGAAGGCGATCGCACATTCCGAGGCAAGCCTGAGCGCCTACAACGAGAGCGTCATCGAACGTTACGGCGTCACCGGCGACCACCCGATCTTCATGCCCTCGCCGCTCGGTCACAGCACCGGTTTCTGGCACGGCGCGCGGATGTCGATGATGACCGGAGCAACGCTCGTGCTCCAGGACTCGTGGGACCCACACCGAGCCCTCGAACTCGTGGACCGGCACCACTGCGCCATCACCGTCGCTGCGACGCCGTTCCTGAAGGACCTGGTTGATACCGAATGGCATTCGTACACACCGAAACTGAACGGAATGCGTGCATTCCTCTGCGGAGGTGCTCCCATTCCCCCCAGCCTGATCGAGCAGGCCCAAAATCAGATGCCCGGAACCCGGATCGGGTCGATCTGGGCACTGAGCGAGGGCGGAGCCACCTCCAGCCTCCCCGATGACGCACCTGACCTGGTCGCCCGCAGCTGCGGGCGCGTGATGCCCGGCGTGGTTCTGGAGACGATCACCAAGCAGGGCATCATCGCACCGCGCGGCACCGACGGCGAGATCGTCATGCGCACTCCGTCGCTGTTCCTGGGCTACATCGGACAGGATGATCTGTATCGCGATTCCTTCACGTCCGACGGTTACTTCCGCACCGGGGACACCGGGATCGTCGACCAGGACGGGTACCTCCGACTCACTGGGCGACTCAAGGACCTGATCATCCGCGGCGGAGTGAACATCTCGCCGGTCGAGATCGAGAACGCGCTGGCGGGACACCCACAGATCGTCAAGGTCGCCGTCGTCGGACGCCCCGACGACCGCCTGGGCGAACGGATCTGCGCCGTTCTCCAGATCAATGGCACTCCTCCCACGTTCGAGGAAATCCTCTGCTGGCTCGACAGCCGCGATGTACCCCGGCGGCTGTGGCCGGAATCGATCCGCATCGTGACCGGCATGCCGCAAACACCTGCAGGGAAGATCCGCAAGAACATTCTCAGAGAGATGATTTCGGAGGAGAAGGCATGACCAGCGGCATCGACGGCACCATCACCACCCACACGGTCACCCTGCGCGACATCGACGTCACCTACACCCGCGCCGGCGACGGGACCGCCGTCGTCCTGGTGCACGGACTCGCCGAGGACCACCGGAGCTGGCACGCGGTGCAGGAGGCGGGTCTGGCAGCCACGACCTATGCCTACAATCTGCGCGGCCACGGAGACACCAGCATAGGGTCACCGGAGGGCACACTTGCCCAGCTGCGTGGCGACCTGCTGGCCTTCCTCGAGGAGGTCACCGGACCCGCCGTCTGCGTCGGCTTCTCCCTCGGCGGTACCGTCGTCCTCGCCGCCGCGGCACAGCGCCCGGATCTGGTGAGGAAGGTCGTCGCACTCGGCACCTCGAGTGTCGTGGGCCGCGGCGCCGCGGGCTTCTACGCGGGACGCATCGAGCTGTTCCGCGGCACCGACTCCGCCGCACAGCGGGAGGCGCTGCTCGCGGATACCGCTGCCGCGCTGCATAACCCTGCTTCCGACGTGGATGCAGTCACCCGTGCCCGGCTCGCCGCGGTCGGTGACGGAAGAGGCTACGTCAACGCCTCTACGGCGATGGCGGCACTCGTAGATGCACCCCTCACCCCGAAACTGTCGGAGATCGACCCGGGCGTCGACGTTGCCATCGTCGGCGCCGACCACGACACCTTCTGCCCGAAGAAGGCCGCCGACATCATCCTCGGTGCCATCGAGCACGCCGGCTACGCCGAGATCTCGGGCGCCGGGCACCTGATGCTGGTCGACCAACCCGAGCAGTCGATCGCGCTGCTCCGGCGCACCCTCGACCTCTGAAACCTAAACGCGCACAGTCCCTCTCGAAAGGCTTCATGATGCAAGAACGTCCGACCGCGCTCGTCACCGCCGCCGCCGGTGCCGGTATCGGCGCCGCCATCGCGACCCGTCTCGCCTCCGACGGTTTCGACGTCATCGTCACCGACATTCACGAACGACGGTGCCAGGAGCTCGCCGCCAAGCTATCGGCCGAGTTCGGCCGCGAGTTCGGTCACCATGTCCTCGACGTCACCGACGAGGCTCGGGTCGAGGAGGTCGTCGCCGACATCGCAGCGACCAAGGGCCGCCTCGACGTCCTCGTCAACAACGCCGGGTGGAGCAAGATCGAGCCGGTCGCCGAGATGTCCTCCGATACCTGGCGCCGCTGCCTGGACGTCGACCTGAACGGCACCTTCTACACCATGCGCTACGCACTGCCGTTGATGCAGAAGAACAAGTCCGGAGCGATCGTCAACATCAGCTCCATCGCTGCCTACGAGACCAGCACCGAACACGGTGCCGCCTACTCGGCGGCCAAGGCAGGCGTTCTCGCGCTCACCCGTGTCGCCGCCGCCGAGAACGGTCGGCACGGTGTCCGGGTCAACGCGATCACGCCGGGACTGATCTACAACGACTTCCTCCGGAAGATCTACCCGGACGACTTCTTCTCCGGATATGCCGAGAACCGTTCCCTCGTCGGGCGAGTCGGCCGCCCCGAGGACGTCGCTGGCCTGGTGTCCTTTCTGGTCGGACCGGACTCCGGGTATGTCACCGGCGAGGTCTACGGCATCAGCGGAGGGGTGCATCCCCATGGTTGATCCCACCCGCCACCTGTCGATCCGTGAACTCACCGACGCCTTCGCACGCGGCGATCTCAACCCTGTCGACGTCACCGAGGACCTGATCGAGCGCATCGAGCGGTTGAACCCGCAGGTGCACGCGTACGTGACCTTGCTGCCCGAGCTTGCCCGCGCCCAGGCCACCGATGCCGCCGAACGCTATCGGCACGGTGACCGTGCACCCCTGCTCGGGGTGCCGGTGTCGATCAAGGACGCATTCCACCTCGCGGACACCGAGACCACGCTCGGCCACGCTGACTCAGCGTGGCCGGATCGCCCGCTCCGACTCCGGGGTCGTCGCCCGACTGCGCGCCGCCGGGGCCGTCATGCCCGGCAAGACCAATGTGCCGGAGTTCTGCCAGTCCGCCACCAGCGACAACCTCCTCGGCCCCGACACCGGCAACCCGTGGGACATCTCGCGCACGCCCGGCGGGTCGAGCGGGGGCGCCGCCGCCTCCGTGGGTGCCGGTCTGGCCGCCATCGCGCTCGGCTCGGACGGCGGCGGCTCCATCCGCATCCCGGCAGCATTCTGCGGGCTCGTCGGATTCAAACCGACCACCGGGCTGTGTCCGGACGAACGTGGCTTCCGCGCGATGACCGATTTCGTCACCGCAGGACCACTGGCCTGGACGGTGGACGACGCCCGCCTCATGGTCAATGTCCTCGCCGAACAGACCCTCGTCCGCAGAACCTCGCCCACACTGCGGATCGCCTATTGTGCCCGCCCCGACGGACGCCCCGTCGATCCCGCCGTCGCGGACAGGCTGGCCGCCGTTGCGGCGACACTGTCGGACCTCGGTCACGACGTGGTCGCCACCGATGTCCCCATCGAGGGCTGGAACGAGATCTTCGGTCCGCTCGTGCTCGACGACGAGTTGCGCGAACGCGGGCACCTGCTGGAGCAACCGGAGCTCCTCACCCCGTACGAGCGGTCCACGCTGCGCGCCGCCACGACACTGCGGAGCGCGGACGTCGCCAGTGCGAGGGAGTCGCTGACCGACTTCCGGCGGCGGATCGATGGGTTCCTGCACCGCTTCGACGCGGTGCTCGCGCCCACCGTGGCGACCGTCGCCTTCCCCCACGGCGAGCGCCCGAAGACCATCGACGGTGTCGATGTGGACTGGCTGTGGGGTGCGTTCCCGTTTACCTCGCCGTTCAACGTCGCCGGCACCCCGGCGATCACGTTGCCCGCCGGTACGTCCGACGGCCTGCCGATCGGCGCCCAACTCGTCACCGCCCGGGGACGTGACGCGGACCTGCTGAACCTGGCCGAGTCGCTCGAGGCCGCGCTGGGCTTCGATTACACCCCGCTGCGCGATCGCTGGGCCGACCACCCGGCAGCACCCCAGCCGGTACCGGTCCCATGACCGGCGGGCCGCTCGCACACCACGAACACGGCGATGCCCTCGAGCTCGTTCTCGACCGTGAGAGTCGTCGAAATGCTCTGTCCCGGGACTTGCTCCGCGCACTGCGGAACGCATTCACCAACCTCCCGGAGGGCGTCCGCGCCGTCGTGCTCACCGGCACGGGACCGGTGTTCTCCGCCGGCGCGGACTTCGCAGACTTGACCGGCACCGCCGCCGACCTCGCGTACGACCAGGACCTGGACGGGGCATGCGCCGCGATTCGACACTGCCCGGTGCCGGTCGTCGCCGCCGTCGCCGGGCCCTGCGTCGGCGCAGCCGTCGAGCTGGCCATCTCGTGTGATGCGCGGTTCGCCGGCTCTGACGCGTGGTTCCGGGTGCCGGCGGTCGAACTGGGTCTGCTCTACAACCCGACCTCGATCCGGCGAATCCACGCGACCCTGCCCCGCTCCACCGTCACGCGCCTGCTGGTGTTCGCGGAACGGTTCGATGCCGAGGAAGCCGTCCGCAGCGGGCTCGCGACCCACCTCACTGACGGCGACCCCCGCGAGCACGCACTCGCCCTCGCCCGCACCCTGGCCCAGGCACCACACGAGGCTCTCACCGCCACGCGCGCACTGCTCCGCCACCTCGACGACGGGAGCTTCGAGGAGGCCGAATGGCAGGCCACCCGAACCCGTCTCCTCGACAGCCCCGCCCGACACGCGGCCGTCGCCGCCGCCTCCGCGCGGCACGGCACCACCGCCCCCTGACCCTCGAACAAGGACACTCATGACGCACACAACGCTCGCCCCCGACCCCTACGACTTCCTCGCCCTCGAACAGCTTCTCAGCGACGAGGAACGGATGGTCTCGCACACGGTCCGCAAGCTGGTCGACGAGAAGATCAAGCCGAATGTCGGAGAGTGGTTCGAGAACTGCGAGTTCCCGCGTGAGCTCGCCACCGAATTCGGCAAACTCGGCATGCTCGGCATGCATCTGACCGGCTACGGTTGCGCCGGAATGAGCGCCGTCGCCTACGGCTCCGCGTGCCTGGAGCTCGAAGCCGGCGACAGCGGCGCCCGCAGCTTCGTCTCCGTTCAAGGATCGTTGGCGATGTTCCCGATCTGGAAGTTCGGATCCGAGGAGCAGAAGCAGGAATGGCTGCCACGCATGGCAGCCGGCGAGGCCATCGGCTGCTTCGGCCTGACCGAACCCGACTCCGGTAGCGATCCGTCGAGCATGCGCACCACCGCCCGCCGCGACGGCAACGACTGGGTCCTGGGTGGCACCAAAATGTGGATCACCAACGGAAGCATCGCCGACGTCGCCCTCATCTGGGCACAGACCGACGAGGGCATCCGCGGGTTCGTCGTCGACACCAAGACTCCCGGCTACCAGGCCCGCAAGGTCGACCGCAAGATGTCGCTGCGCGCGTCGATCACCGCCGAGATCGTGCTCGACAACGTGCGCCTGCCCGGCTCCGCCGTGCTGCCCGGCGTGACCGGAATCAAGGGCCCGCTGTCCTGCCTGAACGAAGCCCGCTTCGGCATCCTGTTCGGCGCGGTCGGTGCCGCCCGCGACTGCTACGAGACCGCCCTCGAGTACACGATGAACCGCACCCAGTTCGGTAAGCCGCTGGCCGGTTTCCAATTCACCCAGGGCAAGCTCGCCGACATGCTGATCCGCGTCAACCGCGCACACCTGCTGGCGCTGCACCTCGGCAAGCTGAAGGACGCCGGCACGCTGGCTCCCGCACAGATCAGCTTCGGCAAGAAGGACAACGTCGCCCAAGCCTTGCACGTGGCCCGCGAGGCCCGCGGCATGCTCGGCGCCAGCGGAATCACCCTCGAATACCCCGTCATCCGGCACATGAACAACCTCGAATCGGTGTCCACCTACGAGGGCACCAACGAGGTGCACACGCTTGTCCTCGGCCAGGCCCTCACCAACATCGGAGCCTTCCGGTGAGCGCCGTCGCCGCCCTGAAGGGCCACGACCTCGGTCGTCGGGTCGTCTCGTACGACGAGTCGGACGCAATCCTGTACGCGCTGTGCGTCGGCGCCGGGCCCGACGAATTGTCCCTCGTCTACGAACGGGACCTGCACGTCCTGCCCACCTTCGCGCTCGGCCTCGGACTGTGGGCGGTCGAAGACGCAGGTGCCCTCGGCGCCTACGACCGATTGACGTCACTGCACGCGGCCCAGCACCTGACCGTCCGTGAACCCCTTCCCCGAGCGGGGAAGCTCGAGATGCATGCGCGCATCGCGGACGTGTGGGACAAGGGCTCGGCCGCCACGATCGACATCGTCGTCGAGTGCGAACAGATGACCGCGACCTACTCGATCCACCTACCCGGTTCCGGAGGCTGGGGTGGTGAACGGGCACCCTCGTCAGCGCGGGTCGACCTCGACACCGCGAGCTTCCAGGAGCCGTACTACATCGCGCCCACTCTGCCCGCCCTGTACCGACTCACCGGCGACCTGCATCCCGTCCACATCGACCCCGACACCGCTGCCGGATACGGATTCGACCGACCGATCCTGCACGGCCTGTGCACCCTCGGCATCGCGTCACGAATGATCGCGCAAGCGGCCGGAACACAACCGTGGGAGCTGAAAGAGTTGCGCGAACGGTTCGCCGCCCCCGTCCTTCCCGACAACACCCTCACCGTCAGGGCACAGACCACCGGTACCGGCATCGACTTCGATGCGCGCATCGACACCACCGGTGTACTCACCGGCGGCCACGCCCGCTTCTGACCGATCGACCACGCTCCACCGAAGGAATTCCCCAGCACCACACGAAGTCTCCCCGCCGAAAGGGCACCCCCAATGACCACACCCGCCCCCTCCACCTTCGGAACCAAACAACAGAAGCGCGCCTTCCTTGCGAGCCTCGTCGGCACCACCGTCGAGTGGTTCGACTTCTTCATCTACGCCACCGCAGCAACCCTGGTGTTCTCGAAGATCTTCTTCCCCGCCCTCGCATCGAACGTCGGGACCCTCGCGTCCTTCGCCACCCTCGGAGTCGCGTTCCTCGCCCGCCCGGTCGGCGCCTTCATCTTCGGGCACCTCGGCGACCGCCTCGGCCGCCGCACAACCCTGATCACCACCCTCACCGTCATGGGTGCCTCCACCGGCCTGATCGGCCTGCTACCCACGTGGGACCAGGTCGGCATCTGGGCGCCCATCCTGCTGACCGCGCTGCGCTTCCTGCAAGGCGTCGCCGTCGGCGGCGAATGGGGCGGCGCCGTGCTCATGAGCGTGGAAAACGCCCCGAAGTCCCGTGTCCGCCTCTACGGCTCCGCACCCCAGATCGCCAGCCCCCTCGCCCTCGTCCTCGCCACGATCGTGATGTACTTCGTCGCCCGGATGCCGAACGACCAGCTGCTGTCGTGGGGATGGCGCATCCCCTTCCTCGCCGGGTTCGTCCTCGTCGTGATCGGCATGATCATCAGGCTCGGGGTGTCGGAGTCGAGCGAGTTCACCGAGGCGAAGAAGATCGGCACCGTGAAGAGCAACCCCATCGCGACCGTGGTACGAACGATGCCGGGCAAGGTCGCCGCCGGCATCGGCCTGCAGGCCAGCGTGATCGTCCTGTTCTACCTGATCACGACATACATGCTCACAATGGCCACGAACATCCACGGGTTCACCAAAAGTGACACCCTGATGATTCTTCTCATCGCCGCCGTCGTCGACCTCGCCGCCATGGTCGGAGTCGGGATCCTCTGCGACAGGCTCTCCGCCTGGACGGTGTTCGTCAGCGGAGTGGTGTTCACAGGGGCGTTCGCCTTCCCCCTCTTCGCACTGTTCAACACCGGCAACATGGCCCTGATGATCATCGCGTTCACCACCGCCCTCGTCCTCGGCCACGCCACCACCTACGCCGTGGTCTCGAGCATGACCGCTGAACTCTTCCCCACCGAGGTTCGCTACAGCGGCGTCGCCCTGTGCAGCGCCTTCGCCGGCGTCGCATGGGCCGCACCCACCCCCCCTGTCGCGGCGGCGCTGGTCCCCACCGACGGCTCCGAGCACTGGTGGCCCCTCGCCGCGATCCTCATGGGCACCGCGGTGGTGTCATTCACCGCCGCGTTCGCTGTCCGCCGCAGCTTCGCATCGAATCGGCAACCCCAGGGAAGCGGCGGTGACGCCGAACGTCTGGGCGCTCGCATTCCCGCCGGCGATCCCGTGTGATCGGTGAATTTCACCTCCACCAGATGTGAATTCGCCAGTTCTCCATATCAATCCACCATTACAGGAGAAACAATGACTGTGACGCTGACCGATGAGCAACGCGAATTCGGATCCGCCGTCCGTGAATTCTGCCGCCGCGAGGTGGGAAGCAGGGAACAACGAGACAAGCTCACCGACTGCGGTCGCCAGTCACACAGTCTCGAGCTCAACCGGCGGGTCGCCGAACTCGGCTGGGCGGCGATCAACGTCCCCGAGGAGTACGGCGGCGCCGGCGGCAACCACGTCGACCTGTGCGTCCTGCTCGAGGAACTCGCCCGGGGCATGGCACCGATACCGTGGCACGGAACGACTCTCATCACCGGAGGCATCTACACCCGGTTCGCGCACGAAGAACTGAAGAAGGCCGTCCTGGCCAGAATCGCCGACGGTGCAGCGCTGGCCATCGCGATGTCCGAACCCGGAGCTGGATCAGATGTCGCCGCGATGAACTGCCGCGCCGAGCGCACCGCCGGCGGCTGGGTGATCAACGGCCAGAAGACGTGGTGCACCAACGCCCACCTCGCCGACAGCATCCTGCTGGTCGCCAGAACCGACCGCGGTGAAAAGAAGCACCACGGGCTGACCATGTTCCATGTGCCGTCCAACGTCGCAGGCCTGTCCGTCAAGCCTATCGATACCATGAACGGCGAAGAGGTCAACGACCTCTACTTCACCGACTGCGTGCTGCCCGCCGACGCGGTAGTCGGCGAAGTAGGACAGGGCTGGCCGCAGCTGATGGCCGGCCTCGACACCGAGCGGCTGATCCTGGCCGCACAGATGCTCGGCACCGCCGAACGCGCCTTCGACGACTGTCTGGCGTTCATCACCGAACGCACCCAGTTCGGTCATCCCGTCGGCTCCTTCCAAGCCGTCAAACACCGCATCGCCGACCTCGCCACCGAAATCGAATGCGCCCGCCTGCTCGTCTACAGCGTCGCCCAACAGGCCGACGATCCACGTCGATCCACAAACCTGTCCCGAGCCTCCTCCATGGCGAAACTCAAGGCCACCGAGGTCTCCAAGAGCATGTCACTCGAAGGCATGCAGCTGATGGGCGGCTACGGCTACTCCACCGAGTTCGACATGGTGCACCACGTCCGAGTCTCTCTCGGCGCCACGATCTACGGTGGAACCAACGAAATCCAGCGAGAAATCATCGGCAGGTCATACGGTCTCTGACCGGAAATGCTGAATGGTGACTGGGCAGGCGATTGCATTACCCTGTTCGCGAGTTCCGCCCCTTCAACCTCAGCGCCGACCGTGGGATACCGTCTGCGGCCGCTTGTGAAATTTCAGCGGGTTCACATATCATCACCGCGTCCGCGCACCGGAACGGATATCGGGCTGCGGACCCACCTCCATCGCGCCGTTCCACGTCACGGCCGAGGAATGGTTCCCCCGTGCGACCGGGATCGCCGTTACGGTCGTGCCACCCTCGACGCACATACGAGGAACCTGGCACCGCGGATCCGGACGGTTTCGAGCCTCCACCCGCCATTCCCGCCTTGCGCTCGTGCACGATCGCCGTCAGCGAGCACAGATCGGCGACATCCTTTGCCGTCGCGCGGCTTTGTTACGCAAGCGCCTTCAGAACGACCGCGGTCTCGACTTCGGGATCCAGCGCATCGAAAACCAGCGTGTCTCCCCGGTGCAGGCGCGGCGTCTTTCAGCGCGGCTTCAACCGTCGATCCGACGCTTGTTGCGCATAGACCGACACCTCGTCCGACGGGGTGGCCAACGCCAGACTCAGGCCCGGGATGGCATCGAAACCGTGCTCCCCCACCTACACGGTGTCCATGCACCGACCCGTCGACTATGTCATTTGCGACGGCTATTGGTGCTGACGCTGGTGCGCGAGTGCAGCGAGAATAGATGGGGCATAGAACCTCTCGAGGACTGTGCGAGTTGGGTCGACCGTCCGCTGCTGGTGGAGCCGAACGGCGGCTTCGAGCCGTCGTCGATAGTCGGCGACGCCGATTCCGAATTCGGACCGGATTCTCTCGGGCGTCGGCCATCCGATCGGTGTCCAGAAAATTGCGAGATCGAGGATGTCGTCGAGATGATCGCTGGGAGTCGCCATGGCTTCTTCTCGCCTGTGTGCCGGAGGCCGGCGGCCCAGTCGCAAGTCGTGATATGCGCTTCGTTGTGCGCCCTTCTGCGTCATGTGCGTTCGGATCCACTTCTTTAGAAGACAATTTGGTCCAAGATGGGTAGCGCCTCGGATGTCCTGCGCGCACCGATCGTGCTGAGGAGTGTCACGACGTTGACGATCTGGGCGTCGGCGGAGGGCGCCGTGACAGGCTCGCGTCGACGGCTTCAGGGCCGCCGGTATGTATCCGACGCTGCAGCAGTGGACAGCACTCGGGGTTGGACATCGGAGCGTTCGACTTCTCGGTGGTGGGCGTTCTCCACAGGGTAGGTCTCTGCGAGTTCGTCACGGCAGGTCAGATCGCACTCCAAGTCGTTCACGCTTTGCCAGAGTTTTCGGAGGAATCTCTGCCGAGACATTCCGAACGTCTGGAAAATCTCGCTCGAGGGAGCTCCGCCGAAGGGGATCCAGATCTGGGCGAAGCGAATGATCTCCTGTACCTCACTCTGGCGGTGCCTTTCCTTAGCCTTTCTCTTCCTGAGCCTTTCATAACGAGTCGATCGATGGTGACGTACCTGATCGTTGGCCACCGAGTGCCTGTCCACCTCTGTGGTGGATGAGGGTCGATTCTGGGTGGGTTCAGCTGTGTTCATGGCAGTTCCAGGGCTGATGGCGGGTTGGGATCGGTGAACTGTGGGGTCGTGCGGAAATTTTGGGAGGGATCTCGATCCTGCGAGGCGGAACTAGTGTGGGCCTATGTCGATGAGCACCTTGCCGATGGCTCCTCGTTCGACTGCGGCATGAGCATCCGCCGTGCGGTCGAGGTCATAGCGTTGAAGCGGTAGCCCGTGCTCGGCACCGACCTTCATAGCACCGTCGGCGACGGCAGCGTTCACGCTGGCTACCGCGAGTTCCTTCTGGTCGGGTCTCGTCGTATATGTGTAGATGAAGCTGATGTGCACGTTCTTGACGAGTAGCCCAAGTGAGGGGGTCCGCAGTGTTTCGCCGTTGACGAACGTGTAGACGCTGATGGTCCCGTTCGGTGCGATCACACTGACGTCGACCTCGAGATTGGCTGCCAGTTCGACTTCGACTATTCGTTGCACGCCGTTGGGTGCCAGTGCGGCGATGCGTGAAGCGACGTCCTCTGTGCGGTAGTTGATGACGTGGTGAGCGCCGGTGTTGCGGGCAAGCTGCTCTTTTTCCGCGCTGCTTACGGTCGTGATGACGGTTGCGCCTGCCCACACGGCGAGTTGAATTGCGGCGTGTCCGACGGCTCCCGCTCCCCCGTGGACCAGCACACTGCTGCCTGTGAGTGCGCCCGGATAGAGGTCGCTGGGGCCACTCTCCGCTGAAGTCAGTGTGCGGTACGCGGTCAGCGCGGGGATGCCGAGCGACGCACCGACGTCGAAGCTGGCGGTCTCCGGAAGTGCTACTGCGTGGCGGGCGGCGATGACCACGTACTCCTGGGCGGTGCCGGATGGCCGTCCATAGGCCACATCCCACAGCCACACTCGTTGCCCAACACGGAATCCTTCGACGTCGTCGGCGAGTGCATCAATGAATCCGGCTCCGTCCTGGTTCGGTACCTGCTCGTCAAATTTCATGCCTGACGACTGGCCCGATCGGCTGCGCCAATCTGTTGGGTTGACCCCGGAGACGACGATGCGGACGCGGACATGGCCGGCAGGTATCTGCGGCATCGCCCTCTCCACAAGTTGCAGCACTTCGGGGCCGCCTGTCCGTGTATAGATGACAGTTTTCATCCTGTGCTCCTTGCATCTATGCCGATCATTGGCGTGGGAGCGAGCCGCGGGCGTCGGAGACCCGCTCCCGGTGTACTTGCGGGGGGAAGGTCCGGCCGAGTTCGAACCACCGTGGTCAGCCGATCGCTGCCTTCCTGTCGGTGGTCGGCAAGACGTGGGTCGCCGCGGACGAGACCTGTGCGCGGTGATACTTGCGCAATTCGAAGTTGGCTATTGCGCGTTTGTGCACCTCGTCGGGTCCGTCCGCGATGCGCAGGGTGCGTAGGTGCGCGTACGCCATGGCCAAGGGGAAGTCGTCGGTGACGCCTCCGCCGCCGTGTACTTGGATGGCTCGGTCGACGATCTTCAGGGCGATTTGAGGTGCGGCGACCTTGATTGCCGCGATCTCGGTGCGAGCAGCCTTGTTTCCTACAGTGTCCATGAGGTGGGCAGCCTTGAGCGTGAGCAACCGGATCATCTCGATATCGATGCGTGCCTCCGCAATCCAATCCTGGATGTTGCTGCGCTCGCTGAGTGGATACCCGAAGGTGGTGCGAGACTGGGCGCGCATGCACATCAACTCGAGGGCGCGCTCGGCCATACCGATCGACCGCATGCAGTGGTGGATACGCCCGGGCCCGAGCCGCGCTTGGCTGATCGCGAAACCCTCGCCCTCGCCCTTGAGGACGTCTTTCGCGGGAACTCGCACGTTCTTGAAGTCGATCTCGGCATGGCCTTCCCGATCCTGATAGCCGAAGACGGGGAGACCACGGAGAATGGAGACACCCGGGGCGTCAATCGGGACCACCATCATCGTTTGCTGCCGGTGCCTGGGCGCGGCGAGGTCCGTCTTCCCCATCACGATCATCACCTTGCAGTTCTTGTGCAACGCGTTGGAAGCGAACCATTTACGGCCGTTCAGCACATACTCGTCGTCGTCGCGTTCCATGATCAGTTCGATGTTGGTGGCATCGGAACTCGCCACTGCCGGCTCGGTCATCGCGAACGCCGACGCCATGGTCCCGTCCAGGAGCGGCTTCAGGTATTTTTCCCTGTGCTCATCGGTTCCGAAGAGCTCGAGCACCTCGATGTTGCCGGTGTCGGGTGCGTTGCAGTTGCACGCCTCCGACGCTAGATGGCTGCGGCCCATGATCTCTGCGAGTGGCGCGTAGTCCAGATTGCTCAATCCCGGGCCTGAGCCGGGGTGCGGGTGGAAAAGGTTCCACAATCCGCGAGCACGCGCCTCCGCCTTGAGTTCCTCGAGGATCGGTGGTTGGAAATGGGGGTCTCCCGCCTCACGCATCTGCAGGTCGTAGACGGCCTCGGCCGGGTAGATATGCGAGTTCATGAAGCCGAGTAGGTCGGACTGAATTTTCTTCGTGCGTTCGGAGAATTCGAACAGCGACATATGTGCTCCTGACCGGTGTGCGCGTAGTGGGGTATTCGACGGAGGCGTCGATGTCTCCGTCGACCTCTGTGATCCGCCGTGGGAGTCGGTCTTAGCGTGCGATTTTGATGCCCGCGGCTTCCCGGTCCCAGGTGTCCGGAGTGATGCCCCACTCGCGAAGGGAGGTTTTTTGTATTTTGGCGGTCGGGGTTTTCGGTAGTTCGTCCACCAGGCGGATGTATCGGGGAATCATGTAGTAGGCCATCCTGGGTTCGAGGAATCGGATCAGCGCGACGGGGTCGAGCGTGGTGCCGGGGACGGGGGCTACGACTGCCATCACTTCGTCCTCGGAGATCTCACTGGCGACCGCAATCACTGCCGCCTCACGGACCTGCGGATGCGCCATGATCTCGGCTTCGACCTCCATCGAGGAGATGTTTTCGCCTCGTCGGCGGATCGCGTCCTTGAGCCGGTCGGCGAAGTAGTAGTTTCCTTCGGCATCTCGCCGTGCGGTGTCGCCGGTGTGGAACCACCCGTTGCGCCAGGCCTTGGCTGTTGCCTCCGGCATCTGGAAATAGCCGTGGTTCATCGCCCAGGGGGTATCGGTGCGGATGATGATTTCACCGACTTCACCGACTGGTACCTCCCGGTCGGCATCGTCGACCAGCCTGATCTCGACGCCGGGGCGTGCTTTGCCGCAGGTCCCGTGTTGGGTGGGGTTGGGACCGGAAATGATCGGCGCCGAGAGCTCGGTCATGTTGTAGATCGTGTAGACGTCGACACCGAATCGAGCCGAGAAGGCCGCGATGTCGTCGAGGAGAGGGACGATGAACACCTTGGTCAACGGATTGTCGACGTCGTCGTCTCGGGGTGGGCGGCGATCAACGAAGTTGGCCATGACGCCGAGCAGGAACACCATCGTGCTGTGCGTGTCGCGGATCTGGCTCCAGAAGCGCTCGCCGCTGAACCTGTCGACGACCGCGACCGACCCGCCGTTGATGAGCATCGCGTAGAGCAGCGTCGCCCCACCTACGTGGAAGGCCGGCATGTTGATCAGAAAACGGTCATCGGCCGTCATAATGGGCATCGTGTCCGGTCCGAACATGGCGTAGGCCTGCATGTAGGAGGACAGGACACCCTTGGACGGACCCGTGGTGCCAGATGTGTACAAGATTGCCTGGGTATGCCAGGGCTCGATCGGCGTGACCGGTTCCGATGGCTCGCCGCCGACGTCCGCAAGCTCGTCGGCAGTCACGATCGTGATTCCGTCGATGGTGGTTCGACCGCCGCCGACCTGTACTGCGAGGCGGATTCTGCCACGTTCGTCGACCTCGTTCAGGCGCGGCAGCAACTCTGCGTCGGCGATGACGATCTCCGCATCGGAGTTGGTGAGCACATGCGAGAGCACGCCGCCCCGGTAGGCGGTGTTGATCGGCACGAACACCGCGCCGAGATAGTTGATTGCGAACCAGAAGCGCAGGACGTCGGGGCCGTTGGGCAACCAACACACGACGTTGTCACCCTGACGGACTCCGATGGACTCCAGCGAGGCCGCTGTCTGTCGCACGTTCTGCAGCAATTCCGCCCTGGTCCAGGTCGGGCCCCCGTCGAAGATGACGAAGACCTTGTCCGGATCTTCGAAGGCGCGACGTTCGAGCAGGTACCGCAGGACGAGTTTGTCGCGAGGGGGGATTCGCGGATCCGTGGTCACGACTGTTCCTTTCGAAGAAAGCGAGTGACGAGAGCTGCGATGAGCAGCACGACGCCAGCGAAGATCGGTTCGATGTAGAACGGCACACCGATCAGCTGCAATCCGGTCGAGCCGACGGCCAGCACCAGGACCGCGAGGATTGTGCCGGTGACGTTGAAGCTGCCCGGTCGGATGGATGTGGCGCCGAGGAAGCAGGCCGCGAAGGCCGGTAGCAGGAACTCCGGCCCGGTGGTGGGGTTGGCCGATCCCAGCTTGGAGACCAGCAGGACGCCGCCGATTCCGCACAGCAATCCCGAGGCCGCGAAAGTGGTGATGGTCAGGCGATCCACGCTCAACCCGGATAGGCGTGAGGCCTCACTGGAGCCGCCGATCGCGTACAGATACCGTCCGGTCGGGGTCATCCGAAGGATGTACCCCATCACGAGCGCGATCACGATCACCAGGAGAAATGGGATCGGGATGTACAGGATGGAGCTGCGCCCAATGTCGGTGAGTGTGCTCGGGATGTTGTCCACGATGACCGTTCCGTCGGTGCTCCAGATGACTATGCCTGACAAGAGGGAGCTGACCGCGAGGGTCGCCACGAATGAGCTGATGCCGATCTTGGCCACCAAGAGGCCGTTGACGAACCCGAGCAGGGTCGACAGAACGATCGCGACCGCGATACCCGCACCGGTCGAGAAACCAAGTTCACTCGTCGCCATTGCAACCGCAATCGACGCCATGCCCATGTTGGCACCGACCGACAGGTCGTACTGCCCCGCGATGAGCGGAAGCATCGCCGCCAGCGCGACCAGTATGAGCACCGCCTCGGATCCGAGGAGGGTGGTGAAGTTTCCCCGAGTCGCGAAGGTTGCAGGTTGCAGCACGGAAAACAGAGCGATGAACGCCAGCAAGATCGCAGGTAGGGCCCATTGGGCGGCGCGAGTACCTGTGGGGATCGGTGCAGTGCGCGCGAGTGGACGCGGTTCGACCGTGAAGTCGGCCGAATCCGGTGACGTCGTGGTATCCGTCTGTGGTGTGTTCATCCCGCGTCCTTCAAGTATGCGAGTTCGACCATTCGATCGACCGTCTTCGATTCGTTCTCGAGTTCTGCCACCAGCTGCCCGTCCCGAAGTACCAGCACTCGATGACAGAGTGCGTTCAGGTCCTCGAAATCTGAACTGACCATGATGACGGTGGAGCCGTGCTCGGCGACCCACTGTTCGATCAGGTGGTAGATGTCGCTCTTGGACCCGACATCGACGCCTTGTGCGGGCTCATCGAGCAGGAGAATGGTGGGGCTGATCTCGATCCACTTGGCCAAGACGCCCTTTTGTTGGTTGCCGCCGGAGAGTCGGCCCATCATCTGCGCGGCGTTGCCCGGGCGGATGTCGTACGACTCGATGAGTTCTCGAACGCGGTTCCTCTCGGGACCCGATTGAATCCGCCCGTGCTTCCAGTAGCGGCCGACCGTGAGCAGTGAGAGGTTCTCCGCGACCGTCATGCGCCCGAACACACCGTGGTGGATTCTGTCCTCGGGAACGTGGGCGATACCAGCCTGGATGGCGCTCGCAGGTTGGTGAAAGGACACGTCCTGGCCGTGGAGTCGAATGCGTCCGCTTCGGCGTTGCTGCGGGCCGAAGAGTAGCCGGATGATTTCGCTACGACCCGATCCTTGAAGGCCGGCAAGTCCGAGGATCTCACCGCGGTGCGCGGTGAACGAGACGTCCGACACCCGAGTTCCGGTGAGCCCCTCGACCTCGAGCACCACGCTCTCCCGGGCCTTCGGTGCGGATTCGGGGTACAGAGTGACCAGGTCACGACCGACGATCTTCTGCACCAGAGTGCGTTCGTCCAGGTCGGCAATGTCGAATGTGCCGACCTTCCTGGAGTCGCGGAGCACCGTCACACGGTGAGCGACATCGAAGACTTCCTGCAGACGGTGGGACACGAAGAGCACGGCCGTCCCCTGCTCCGCGAGACGTCGGATCACCTGGAACAGGGCGTCCACCTCTGCCTGGGGCAGAGCGGCCGTGGGTTCGTCCAGCACAATGAGACTCGCGCCATCCCGCGCGCTCGCCAGTGCCCGCGCGATCGCGATAATCGCGTGCTCGCTCGCTGACAGTGTGGAGGCCGGCGCGTGGGGTGCGATGTCCTCTCGTCCGAGTATCGCCAGCGCCTCCGTTGCCTTCTTCGCTTGCGTCCGCCACTGAATCCGCCCGCCCTTGGTGGCGAACCCGGCACCGAGTGCGATGTTCTCCATGACGCTGAGGGTCGGCACGATCCCGAAGTCTTGGTGCACGAAGACCAGTCCTCGTTCCACGGCGTGGACTGGGGTGTACGGGATCGCAAGTCCTCGACCGTCGACAGTCAGTTCGGCACCCCGGTCCGGGAGTTGGTAGCCGGAGAGGCATTTGATGAAGGTCGACTTGCCGCATCCATTCTCACCGACGAGGGCATGGATCTCGCCGGGCTTGAGCGTGAGATCGAAGTCGGTGAGTGCCCGCTGGCCGGGGAAGGTCTTCGAGAATGAGCGGATTTCGACGGCGTGTACTCCGCTCACCGCCGGGTCCGGGGTCATGAGACACCCCACAGTTGTGTGAACGCGGCGGCGGGGTCGGTGTCTCCGAGATAAGTCTCGCCTTCACCGGGTGCGTTGCTCTTGATCACGAGCTTGTCCTTGACGCCCTGGTCGACTGGTTGTTCGCCGGCGAATACTCGGTTGAATTGATCGACGCCCGCGTAGGCGATCCATTTGTACGGTGAGGCCACGGTTCCGGCCTCGACGTCGCCGTCGCGGATCCACTTGACATTGAGGTCGATGGGGTCGAAGCCGTATGCGCGTTGGCCATCCTGCACCAGTCCTGCCGATCGCAGTTCGGGAAGGATGAACGTCAACGGTGCGTCGTACGGCGCGAACAACGCGTTCCATCCCGGGTTCTTCCGGAGCAGGGCGATGGTCTGTTTGGGTAGTGACGTACTGATGTCTTGGACGAGGAAGTTTTGCTGTCCCACCAGTTCACAGCTGGCTCCGGCCGTTTTGCACTCGTCGATGAATTTCAGGACTCCCTGCTGGCGACGGATGGTGTTTCCGAACTCACTGTCTTGCAGCAGGATTGCCTTGAGGTTCGCGCCACTGTCGATGAAGGCCTGGGCAGCGAGCGCGTAACCGTCCTGCTCGTGCTGGGCGGCCGCGGGAAGTTCGTCGACCAGCAGTCCCGGTTCGTCGATGCACGAGAAACAGATGGTCTCGAGACCGGCGTCGCCCGCCGCCTTGAGTGGGGCCTGAATCGTGGAGGAGTCGATCGCGACGGTGAAGATTCCGTCCGCGTTCATGCTGACCGCGCGGTTGACAGCATCGGCCATTTTGGCGGGGTCGCCGGCCGGGTCGATCATGACTGTCTTCCAGCCGATGGCGTGGGCGGCTTCTGCGAACTGGTCGACCGCGAACTTGCAGCCCTGCGCGGCAGCTGAACATGGGATCGTGACGATCGTTTTGTCCTTGACTGCGGGCGGTCCACTTGTCGGCACCGTCAGAGGAATCTCGCCCGCCGCGGCTTTCGCCACTTGTTGAGCGTGTGCGAGGAAGGCCCTCGCGGACTCACTGTCGCCCGCGCCCGAGCTCGTCCCGCCGGCATCGGAACCGCATCCCACTGTTCCGAACATTATGGCGATGGCTCCCACGAGAGCCGCTCTCTTGAACACGTCATTTCCTCCAGTTGGCCGTTAGCCCCCGCTCATGACCACCCACGCGAGTGGACCGATCAGTACGGTCGCACGAACCGTCGTTCGTGTCAAGAGTCACAGTTTTTCGGTGAAGATCATGGACTCTCCCTTGAATGAACGGTACATTTTTGGTCACGCAACCATGCGTTCACGCACAGAGACTTGGAGTGTTTGGTTATGCCGGAGATTGTGAAATTCGAAATGCCGCGGGTGGAGACGGTCGTGCAAGGGGTCGGCGCGGTGCGCGAAATCGGCGCCGAACTCGATCGCCGCGACCTCAAGCGTGTGTTTCTGGTGACGGGCCACTCAGTAGGATCAAGTGAGGCCTTCGCTGCACTGGCGTCGGACCTCGGCGACCGTGTCGTCGGGACGTTCAACCAGGTCAAAGCCCACAATCCCGTGGAACTCATCGTGGACCTGATCACCGCGGCAAAGTCCGCGCAGGCAGAAGCATTCGTCGCTGTGGGCGGCGGGTCGCCCGTCGACGCCGCGAAGCTGGCAGCGATTGGGCTCTGCGAAGGTTCGGAATCGGTCGAGGACCTCGCCCGCAATTACCTGGTATTCGAATACCCGAACACGATCCGTCAGAAGCCCCTCACCGGGAAACCCATGCCAGTCTTTGCCGTGCCCACGACACTGTCTGCAGCGGAATGGGACGGCTTCGCCGGCTCCGTCGACCACACACGCGACACCAAGGATCTGACCGTCTATCTCGAAGCGACACCGCAGGTCGTCTTCCTCGATCCCGAGTTCTGCGCTCACACCCCCCGTGACCTGTGGGCCACCACTGGAGTCCGTGCGCTCGACCACGCGGTGGAGACGGCCTACGCCAAGAATGCACACCCCTTCACCACGGCGTTGGCGAATGGTGCCCTGACGATGCTGGCCGAAAACCTGCCACGGTCGGCGAAGGATCCTCACGATTACGACGCCGCCCTGAAGTGTCTCGAGGCTGCATGGATGTCGATCATCGGCGTCCACAATGTCTCGCTCGGCCTGTCCCATGCGATCGGGCACCAGCTCGGTGCCGTGGGCATCCCGCACGGGGTCACCTCGTGCATCATGCTCCCCCACGTGATGCGTTTCCTCGAGCCGGTGACGTCCGCCGAACAGGCACGCATGGCTCAATCGCTGGCACAGGTTCAAGGTGACGGCGAGGACCTTCCGGCGGCCGACAGGCTCGAGCGGATCCTCGACGAACTCGGGGTCCCTCGCCGGGTCTCTGAGTTCGGGGTGGGGCGCGACAAGATGGACGGCGTGGCGCGGGCCACGCTGGGGGACATCGTGGTGCGTGAGTCGCCCCGGCCGGTGGACGAGACGGTGGTGTACGAGCTGCTCGAAACCGTGTGGTGATTGCGGACGGGCCGGCTGCTAGCCGATAGCAAGAAGAGGAGGCCTCGGGCGACATGCCCGGGGCCTCCCTTTTCGACGTTCGCACGAGGGCGGGCTACCGCAGGCAGCCCGCCCTCGTGTTCTCAGCTCTCACGCTGCTCGAGCACTCCCTCCAGCAGCGAGTCGCTGAACAGGTCCGCGATCTC
Source organism: Rhodococcus sp. T2V (assembly GCF_029269925.1). Taxonomy (NCBI): domain Bacteria; kingdom Bacillati; phylum Actinomycetota; class Actinomycetes; order Mycobacteriales; family Nocardiaceae; genus Rhodococcus; species Rhodococcus sp. T2V. The sequence continues at coordinate 5,773 of NZ_JARJBD010000110.1, read as the reverse complement.
CTCCGGAGTCCGATCACCGTCTGGCCGGATCCACGAGTACGAGTAGTTGTAGAGACCGAGAATACCTTTGGTGACCAACGGGTCCAGGACCCGGAACTCACCGGCCCTGGCACCACCCTCCAACACCTCGACCACCATGCTCTCGTATCGCTCGCGGGCTTCCTGGATCACGACGCGGCGCTGACCGGTCAAGGCCTTGAACTCTTGAAACGAGACCGTCCACTCCACCACGTTGTCGGCGATGTTGCGCAACGCCACACGCATCAGTTCCCGGAACCTCTCCTGGTAGCTACTGTCCATCGCCAGCACCCGCCCGGACTGGGTCAGCAGGTCCGCCATCCGCGTGTGGCAGATCTCGAACAACACTGCTTCCTTGTTCCCGATGTGGTGATAGAGCGCGCCCTTGCCAAGCTGGGTCTCTTTCGAGATTTCCTCGACACCGGTGCCGTGGTAGCCGTTCTCAGCGAAGAGCTTGGCCGCCGCATGCATGATGCGCTGCCTGGATTCCACGCCGATGCGAGTAGTCCGACGAGTCGAACTACCCAGCTTGACATCAGACATTTGATAATCCCTTCGCTTGTTCATCAGTCCGCGGGCCTACACCATTCAGGAGAAGTGCGGAGCACTCTGATCGATTAGTCCACTACATCGACCGCGAGAACCACCTTTCCGGAAGCGGTACGTTCCTCCATCGCCGCAAGCGCCTTCGCGGCGTCGGCCAGCGGGTACACGTTTCCCACGACAGGTCTGATGAACCCCTCACGCGCGAGCCGGGTGAGCTCAGCGGCGGACTCCGCCGCAATGGACTCCTCCTGCTCGATGAAGCCGCCCCAGTACACACCCACGACATCGATATTCTTCAGCAGCAGGCGATTGACCGCGATCTCGGGGATGCCTCCCGCGGCGAATCCGATCACCAGGTGCCGGCCCTCCCGACGTAGGAGCCGGATCGAGTCAGCGAAGAAGTCACCTCCCACCGGGTCCACCGTCACGTCCACGCCCTCGGGGGCAGCCGTCCTGACTGCCTCGACCCAACCGTCACCTGCTACAACGACGGCGTCGGCCCCCGCCGACTCGGCAACCGCGACATTGGCATCGGAATCGACAACGGCGGTCACCGTCGCACCGAGGCCTTTCGCCACCTGAATGGCCGCGGTGCCCACCCCACCGGCAGCACCATGCACGAGCACATGCTCCCCCGCCTTCACACGCCCACGCCTCACCAGCGCGAAATGCACGGTCTGGAAGTTCATCGCGAATGCCGCGCCCTGGTGGAACGACAACTCGTCCGGCAGCGGAAACGTCACCGACGGCTTGGCGACCACGACCTCGGCATAACCCCCGCGAGGGATGTACGCGGCGCATCGGTCGCCCGCCTTGACCGACGCCCCTTCCGGAGCGGACCGCACGAGACCTGCGACTTCAACTCCCGGCACGAACGGCAACTCCGGCCGTACCTGATATTTGCCGCGCGTCATCAAAGCGTCGACGAAGCTCACACCTACAGCCTTCACGTCGATGACGATCTCGTCGACCGACGCCACAGGCTCGTCGAGATCGACGAACTCCACCGCACCGGGACCATCCAGCGTCGAGATCTGTACTGCTTTCACGTTGACTTCCTTACGTTCGACTCGCTGTACCGATCGTACAGTAGTTTGCTTGCCTGACTTCTGAACCTTGACGAGCTAGGCCGTCGCGGCTTAGTGTACCGATCATTCAGTAGTTACAGAAGGGTGATCCCTGTGGAAGAGGAACTAGAGGAAGCCATCGGGCTTCCGAGGGCATCCGTGGACCAATGGCTCCGATCCGCCGTCGGCGACAGATTCGATCTCGCCGACTGGTACGCAGAACCCATCTCCGGAGGCCTGTCGAACCTGACATACCGACTGCGATTCCAGGACCAGTCGGCCATCCTGCGACGCCCGCCCCTCGGCGGCGTACTGCCCAGCGCCCACGACATGCACCGCGAATGGAACCTGCTCGTCGCCCTCCATCCCACGCGCGTGCCCGTACCCGAACCCCTCGCCTTGTGCTCGGACAACTCCGTCCTCGGCGGAACCTTCTACGTGATGTCCGACGTCGCCGGCGCAGTGCTTCGAACCCAGGAGGACACCAAGGCACTGGCGACCCCCCAACGTCGGCGCCTTTCTGTAGCTCTCGTCAACGCGCTGTCGGACCTACATTCCCTGACTCCGGCCGATGTCGGACTTGGCAACTTCGGCCGCCCCGACGGCTTCAACGAGCGCCAGGTGCGGCGCTGGAGACAGCAGTGGCAGCAATCGAGTCGGCGAGAACTGCCCGACATGGACGCCCTTTTCACCCAGCTCGACGAACGGATACCCGCGACGAATGACGTCGCCATCGTTCACGGCGATTACCGCCTCGACAACACGATCCTCGACCTCAGCCGGCGTGAGCCCCACATCAACGCAATCGTGGATTGGGAGCTGTCGACTCTCGGCGACCCACTCGCCGATCTCGGACTGTCCTTGACCTATTGGCACGACCTCGACGACCACGAACGCGCGCTGATCCCGATCGCCCTCGGAGTCACTGCACACCCCGGATTCATGTCGGCCACTGACATCGCCGAACACTACGCCACGATCAGCGGCCGCAACCTCGACAACCTGAACTTCTACCTCGCGATGGGCGCGATGAAACTCGCGGTGATCCTCGCGGGCGTCGACGCCCGATTCACCGACGGGTACATGGCCCAGCGCAACTCGCTGGGCCTCGACGAAGCCGTCCGCGTCCTCGTAGCCCGCGGGCTACGCCACCTCAGCACCTGACAACCGGGGGAACCATGAGCAACCGCCCAATCCATCAGACACCGACCCCAACCCAGGACACGTGGCTCCACCCGGCATACGCCGCTCACCCCCTCGAGCCCACTGACAGAGGCATCGCACTGTGAGCACCGAGGATCGCATCATCCGCGTGCTACCCGCGGACACCCCCGGCCTCGTCCGAACGATCGAGCACGAGATCGACGACCGATGGCTCCGAGCCTTCGCAGCATCGGTCGGCGACACTCGACCCGAGTTCTTCGACCTCGAACACAACGACGGAATCATCGGTCATCCAGTCTTTCCTGTCTGCATCGAATGGCCGCTCGTCGAACACGGTGCGCCGGGAATAGAACTGACCGTCAACACCCTGAGACTCGGCCTGCACGTGTCCCATCAGATGCGGTTGCACGCTCCCCTACGCCCGGCGCAACGGGTACGAACCGAGGCCGAGCTGTACCTGGCTGAGGCCCGCACCGACGCAACGCTCATCGCCACCAGATTCCGGACCTACTCCTCAGATGGCGAGTTACTCGTCACGACACTCCTACACATGCTCTACCGCGGCGTGCGCCTCGAAGGATCCAAGACACCCGACCATCCACACGAGGTCACCCGACAATCCCGGACCGACCTCACCCCCATCGCGAAGTTCACTGTCCACGCAACGAACGCGGTCATCTACACCGAGTGCGCGAGGATTTGGAATCCCATCCACACCGACATCCGCGTGGCCCACGCCGCGGGGCTCCCTGACACCGTCCTCCACGGCACCGAGACACTCGCCCGGGCGGTGTCCGCCATTTCTCGTGCCGGCACCCTCCCCACAGGGGCGGTGATCACCGGCATCGGCTGCCGCTTCACCGGACCGGTATTTCCCGGTGCCACCCTCACGGTCAGCGCCGCACGCCTGTCCGAGAATTCCGTTGCCTTCGACGTCCAGGACTCCGATGGCGCATTGTCGATCTCGGATGGCACAGTCACATTCGAACCTCGATCCTGACCGAATTGCCGAAGACTCTCTGTGCTCACGGCCTTCGTGATTCGACGCGCTTCCACCCGCACACCGCCACAAAAGGAATTCGTCAATGTCGATCTTGGAGCAATTCCGCTTCGACGACAAGGTAGTCGTCGTCACCGGGGCATCCTCAGGACTAGGTGTCGCGTTCGCACAGGCATTCGCCGAGGCAGGCGCTGATCTGGTCCTCGCCGCACGCCGCGCCGACAAACTGGCCACCACCGCAAACATGGTCGAAGAGAGGGGGCGACGTGCACTGCCGGTGCTCACCGACGTGACCTCACCGCAGGACTGCACGGCCATGATCGACGCCGCGATCGACACCTTCGGCCGGGTGGACGTGCTGATCAACAATGCCGGTATCGGAACCGCAGTGCCGGCGCTGCGGGAGACACCCGAACAGTTCACCTCGGTGATGGAGATCAACCTCCATGGGACCTATTGGGCCGCGCAAGCAGCAGCATCTGTGATGACGCCCGGCAGCGCCATCATCAACATCACGAGCATCCTGGGCCTGACAACGGCCGCACTTCCACAGGCTGCCTACAGCTCCAGCAAAGCAGGCGTCATCGGCCTCACCCGAGACCTCGCACAACAGTGGGGCACACGGAAAGGAATCCGCGTCAACGCAGTCGCCCCAGGATTCTTCGACTCCGAGATGACCGCACAATACAAGCCCGGCTACCTGGAGAGCCTCCAAGCACGAATGCTACTCGGGCGCATCGGTACTCCCGACGAACTTGCCGCGACAGTGCTGTGGTTGGCATCCCCCGCCGCGGGATACGTCACAGGACAGACAATCGCGGTCGACGGCGGGATGTCCATCGCCTGACCCAGCACGTCGATCCAGCCCGATGCAACCGATCCTTCGCGTCGCTCAACCACATCCGTCACCTGTTCTTCGGAACCGATGGCGCGCTGATCAGATCAAGAACAGGAGACGCAACAATGCTCATTCCCGACAGTGCCTGCGTAATCACCGGCGGTGCCTCGGGCCTCGGCCTGGCCGCAGCGAAGTCACTTCTCAACGAAGGCGCAGCAGTGGTCATCGTCGACCTTCCCACCTCACACGGTGAGTCGATAGCTGAAAGACTCGGCGAGCGAGTCAGATTCGTTGCCGCAGACGTCACCGACGAAACAGCCATCACCACCGCCCTCGATGTGGCGGAAACCTTGGGTCCGATACGCGTGGTGATCAACTGCGCCGGCATCACCAACGCGATCAAGACCGTCGGCAAGTCCGGGCCCTTTCCGCTCGACGATTTCGCCAGAGTCGTGTCGGTAAACCTGATCGGCACGTTCAACGTCCTCCGACTCGCCGCCGAACGCATAGCCCAGACCGAACCCATCAACGACGAACGCGGCGTCATCATCAACACCGCCTCGGTCGCTGCCTTCGACGGTCAGATCGGTCAAGCCGCGTATTCCGCATCCAAAGGTGGAGTAGCAGGCATGACCCTGCCCATCGCCCGCGATCTAGCATCGCGAATGATCCGCGTTGTCACCATCGCCCCCGGACTGTTCAAGACCCCACTCCTCGAGTCACTTCCGCTGGAGGCCCAGAGATCGCTCGGAACGCAGGTCCCCCACCCGTCGCGCCTGGGTGACCCCTCCGAATACGGAGCACTAGCGGCGCACATCGTCTCCAACCCGATGCTCAACGGTGAAACCATCCGACTCGACGGCGCAATCCGCATGTCACCACGCTGACAAACCCGGAGCGGTGCCACGCAAGACCGCGCCCACGCCACGAGCAGGAGCACAGCAGCAGGTGACACCTGTTGCACAGCGACCAGCGCCGCAGAATCAGTCGCCCACATCAACACGAGCGAAAGACGCCCAATGACCATCGCACCACCGAAAATCACGAACCGGATTCCCGATGGGCCGGAGCATTTCAACCCCGGTCTGGAAGGCGTGGTCGCGTTCACCAGCGACATCGCCGAACCCGACAAGGACGGCG
>NZ_JARJBD010000011.1:0-165688 GCF_029269925.1 Rhodococcus sp. T2V | reverse complement strand
CCGAGAAGCCGCCGCACCCCTTGCAGGAACCGGGCCCCACCGACCCCGCCAACCACTACAGTCACGTTCACTCAGACCTCGGCTGGAGTGCTCGCCGTAACGGTGGTGTGGTCCTTCTCGGCCTTGCGCGCCGCCAGCGCGACAGCGCAGAGCAGTGCGGCGAACACCCCGATCCCCGAGAGGACCGAGAAGATGACGATCGGCGGCCGGCCCGCGAGAAGGCCGCCCAGGATCGGTCCACAGACACCACCGATCCGGCCCACTCCGGCAACGAATCCGAGAACGCTGGTGCGGATATCGACGGGGAAGTAGGTGGCCACGTAGCCGAAAACGATCGGTTGCGTTCCGCCCGTCCCGGCCCCGGCGAGGAACAGAAAGACGTAGAGAACGGGCGACGGCAGGTGTACCGCGAGGGTCATGACGGCGACCGCGCCGACCGTGAAGGCCGCGAGAACTGCGTGACGTTCTCCGAACTTGTCCGCAATCCAGGAACCTCCGGACGCACCGGTGGCGGCTCCGAGGCTGAAGATCACCAGAAAGACCAATGCGGATCCGAGAGAGTAGCCGCTGGCCTTCATGATCTGCGGCAACCAGGTGAGCAGTCCGTACCACTGGATCTGGCCACAGAAGGTCAGCGCGGTGAACACTGCCAGCGCTCCCCATCCGGTGGGTCCGAGATTCTTGAAGACGACGCGCAAGGTGGGGCGGGCGGCCCGGCCGTCCGAACGCAGCGCGTGCGGCGTGGGCACCCAACGCCGGAGCTTCACCGCGGCGATCGGTACCACGGTCAGCAGGGGAAAAGCGCCCCCGACGAAGAAGACGCCGCGCCAGCCCAGCACCCCGAGGAAGGCCAGGGCGGTGAGAGCGGCCAGGACGCCACCAATGGGTATGCCGGCCAGGATCACGCCGTTGAGGAAGTTCTTCCGGTCTGCCGGTGCAACGCTCATCGTCACCGCGACCGCGGTGGGCACGACCCCGCCGAGGCCGAACCCTGCGAAGAACCGGGCGGCACCCAGCAGTTCGGCGGTGGGTGCCACGGCGCACAGCATCATGCCGACCGAGAACCAGCTGACGCAGAGCAGAAACAACCGCCGCACACCGTATCGGTCGGCGAGCACTCCGGCAGCGATGGATCCGATACCCATCCCCAGGATCGCCGCACTGGCGATCACTCCGACCTGCGCGGTCGTCAGACCCCAATCTGCGTAGTGGAGTAGGTTCGGCGTCGCGGCACCGAAGATGGCGAGGTCGTAGCCGTCAGCGGCTATCGCGAGAAATGCCAGGGCGGCGACGCCCACATATGCAGGAAAGCTGAGCCGATTGTTCATGTGTCTCCTCGAAGAAAGTAAGGGAGCCGCTCTGAATACTGTTGGAGATGAAGAGAATCGACCATCGAGCACATTCCCACTCAGGCCGACCGAGAACACAGCGGGACACGTGATCGATGCTCGCGAGGTCACCGACAGGTCACCCTCATCGCGCCGATCACCGCTGTATACGGATGAAAATCAGTGCGCCGAAACGAAAGTCAGGGCGCCACCGAGGAAGAGCCGGACCGCAGCCGCGCCGACATCCGATCGAACGGGTGCCCCAGACTGCGCAGTACGGCGCCCAGCGCGGCACCGGGATGTCCCAGTGCGGCGTCCAGCAGGTCGTCCAGATCGTCGACGTCCCGCCGCAGGGACTCGATGTTCGGGTCGAGTGCCTCCACCGCCCCGGAGCCCAGGTGCGCCAGCCGCGAGCGCTCCCCGAATTTCGGATCGAGATCGACGCCCTCGGAGGCCGTCAGAAGACTTGTCCCCTCGCGTCTTCGGTCCGCCACGAATGTGCGCTCGTGCCGCCCGGCCACCTTCAGCGCGACGTCCAGGTCCTCGCTGCGAAGGCTCGGAAGATCGGCGGGCAGTCCCGCCAGCCGGCAGCGCGGCCACCACTCGCGGGCCCGGCGACCACCTTCGCGCAGGGCGGCGTTCATGCCCGGCGTGCCCGGCAATACGAGTGGGACGACACCCGGCAACCGCACGTGGGCCGCGTCCTGGATCCGGTCGACGACAACGAGCACCACCTCCACCTGCGAGGCAGCCCGAACCGCAGAGACGGTGTCTCGGAACATTGCGCGAACCACCGCCTGCCGGGCTTCCGGCCGGAGCAGGAGTCGCGACTTCGCCGACGTGATGTCCCGCTGGGGAATCACGGCCACCCACGGTCCGCGGGGACCTCGACTGCGGGTTTCACCGCTCTCGGGAGCTGGATGTGCGGTCACTGGCCGACCATCCCGACGGCGAGCGGCAGCACGGACCTCGCCCTGTCGTCGAACCGTTCGGCTGCGGCGGTTCGTTCGGCGTCGACGGCTTCGTATGTGGTGGTGCGTTGCCGGGACGGTCGGCCTGCCGCCGCGGCCATGTTCGTGATGTCGGCGATGGTCTTCATCGATCCGTTGGTCGAACCGGCCATCCTGCTGATGGTTTCCTCCATCAGGGTGCCGCCGAGGTCGTTGACGCCACCGCGAAGCAGTTCCACGCATTCGTCCGGACCGAGCTTGACCCACGAGCACTGGATGTTGTCGATCTGACCGTGCAACATCAACCGCGCCAATGCGTGTACCGCGCGGTTGTCCCGTCGGGTCGGGCCCGGCCTCGCCAGGCCTGCGAGGTAGATGGGAGAGCTCTGGTGCACGAACGGCAGCGGAACGAACTCCGTGAAGCCGCCCGTCTCCCGCTGAATGTCCAGCAGTACACGGAGGTGGCCGACCCAGTGCCGGGGCTCGTCGACGTGGCCGTACATCATCGTCGAGGTGGTGCGGATCCCGAGTTCGTGTGCGGTCTTGACCACCCGAATCCATTCGGCCGCCGGCAGTTTGCCCTTGGTGAGCACCCACCGGATCTCGTCGTCGAGAATCTCGGCGGCGGTGCCCGGCACGGAATCGAGCCCGGCGTTGCGCGCCTCGGTCAGCCACTCGGCCACCGAGATGCCCATGCGCGACGCCCCGCTCACGATCTCCATCGGCGAGAACGCATGGAGGTGGATCTCCGGGGCCCGGCGTTTCGTCTCGGCGGCCAGGTCCAGATGGATGGTGCTGGGGAGACCGGGATCGATCCCGCCCTGCATGCAGATCTCGGTGGCGCCGACGTCCCAGGCCTGGGCGATCCGGTCCCCCACCTCGGAGACGGAGAGCCGGTACGAATCGGCGTCGCTGGCGCGTTGCGCGAACGCGCAGAATCGACAGCCGGTGTAGCAGACGTTACTGAAGTTCACGTTCCGGTTGACGACGTAGGTCACCGCGTCGCCCACCGTCGACTGCCGGACCTGGTCCGCCAAGGCGCACAGGGCATCCAGATCGGCGCCGTCGCAGTGGATGAGTGCCAGCGCCTCGTCGTCGCTGAGACTCGCGGGGTTCCGCTCGGCCGTGCGCAAGGCGGCGAGCACCTCACCGCCCAGACGGGGATGCGCGCCGGCCGCCGCGCGTGCGTTCATTTCCTCGCCGAGTACCGTCCAGTCGCCGAACGCGTTCGCGAAGTCGCTGCGGGTATCGGTACGACGCCCTTCCGCGTCGATCTCGAGGTGCAGATCGGTTCGGCCACTGGACTCGACGGGCGCGGCATCCTGCCACGGCCGGCCCTCCGGTAGCACGTCCGCGGCCAGACCGGTCTCCGGTTCGGCGAGCGCCAGCAGGTGCGGCCGGACCCGGGCGTCGATCCACGGATCTCCCGCGAGGACGTACTTCGGTTGGACGGCGAGGCGCTCCCGCAGCTCGAAACCGGCGGCAGCGCTCAGCTCACGGAGCCGGTCGATCTCCGGCCAGGGCCGTTCGGGGTTCACGTGGTCGGGGGTCAGCGGCGACACCCCGCCCCAGTCGTCGATGCCCGCCGCCAACAGCCGGCGCAGCTCACCCGGCTCCGACAGGTTGGGCGGGGCCTGCAGGCGCATCGAAGGTCCGAGGAGGATGCGTGCCACTGCGATCGTGGCCAGGTACTCCTCGTGGTCTGCATCGTCGGCCGACCGCATCGCGGTGTCGGGCTTGGCGCGGAAGTTCTGGACGATCACTTCCTGGATGGAGCCGTACTGCTTTGCGATCCGCCGGATCTGGAGGATCGACTCCACCCGATCGGCGTACGACTCGCCGATCCCCACCAGGATCCCGGTCGTGAAGGGGATGTTGGTGCGGGACGCGTCCTCGATGCAGGCCAGGCGGACGGAAGGATCCTTGTCCGGGGAGCCGTAGTGGCAGCCGCCGGGTTCCGCCCACAGCGAGCGGGCCGTGCTCTCGAGCATCAGCCCCATGGAACCGGCCACCGGCTTGAGGCGCTGAAGTTCGGCCCAGCTCATGACCCCCGGATTCAGATGGGGCACCAGGCCGGTCTCCTCGAGGACCAGCACCGCCATGGCCCGCACATAGGACAGCGTGTCGGCGTAGCCGCGCGATTCGAGCCAGTCGCGGGCGGCGTCCCACCGATCCTCGGGCCGGTCACCCAGCGTGAAAAGCGCCTCCTTGCAGCCCATCCGGGCGCCCGAGCGCGCGATCTCGAGGACTTGGTCCGGAGAGAGGAAGGGATCGTCGACCCGTCCGGGCGTCGTCGCGAAGGTGCAGTAGTGGCAGCGGTCCCGGCACAGCCGGGTGAGCGGTATGAACACTTTCCGGCTGTAGGTCACCACCCCCGGGCGGCCGGCGTCGAACAGGCCCGCCGACCGGACGGCCGCCGCGGCCTCGCACAGTCGGTCGAGGTCGGCGCCGCGCGCGCCCAGGAGGGTCTCGGCCTCACCGGCGTCGATCGTCTTGGCGGAACTCACCCGCGCGAGTGCGCGGCTCACACTCGTCATCTGGTCACTCCGATCCCCAAGCCCATGGAGCGGGCGATGAAGTCGAGCTGCACCGAGGGCGGACCGGCGACGACACGGGCGATGATCCCGTCGGAGTGGTGCATCGGGAGGGCGTGGTCGCGCACGTAGCCGTAGGCGCCCTGGATCTGCATCGCCAGCGCGGAGGCCTCTGCGTAGAGCTGGCCGGAGAGGAACTTCGCCATGGTGCTCTCCACCTCGCACGGCAGGCCCGCGTCGAAGAGGTCGGCCGAGCGGCGCACGGCACACCGGGCAGCGTCGAGCCTGACGAACATCTCGGCTAGGGGCAGTGTCACGCCCTGGTAGGTCGACAGCGCCTTGCCGAACTGCTCGCGATCGTTGGCGTAGTGGACGGTCATGTCGAGCACCGCGGCCACACTGCCGAGGAAGCCGGAGCTGATCATGATCCGCTCGAGCACCAGGCGTTCCTTCAGGATCTGCCATCCCTCGCCGGGCTCACCGAGCAGAGCCGTCGCGGGGAGCGCGACGTCGCGCAGGAAGACCTCGTAGATGCCGCTGATGTTCCGTCCCAGTGCAGGCATACGGCGGACCTCGACACCCGGATGGTCGACCGGGACGAGAAATACGCCGAGCTGGTCGCGCTTGCGGCCACCGCCGCCCACCCGGGCGACGAGTTCCATCACCGCGCCGGGCAGGCCCGCGCCTTCGCAGTAGGTCTTCTGACCGTTGAGAACCCAACCGTCCACGACCTTCTCGGCACGCGTGGCCACACTCGCCGCGTCGGAGCCCACGTCGGGTTCGCTGACCGCGATCGACAGGCGCGCGTCACCGGCCAGCACCGGCGCGCCGTACGTCTCCTGCTGCTCGGGGGTGCCCCAGCGGTGGATGTCGCGCAGTCCGCTGAGGTTCAGGTTGAACAGGGCCACGAGATCGGAGCTGGCCCGGCCGATCTCCTCGCAGAGCGTGATCAGCAGACCAGCCGTCCCCTCGACAGTCTCGCGGCCGGCCACCACGTCGTACCAGCCGAGGCGGGCGATCTCGCGGTACAGCTGCTCGGGATACGAACCCGCCTCGTCCCAGATTCGCACGTCGTGCGCGGGAGCGTGCCGGGCCAGGAACGCCCGGGCCGTGGTGCGCAGGTGCGCCTGCTCTTCGCTCTGAATGTGGATGCTGGTGGTCATGACTGCCTTTCGAGGGTGTTCGGTGGAGAGGTCCGCCGCCAGGCGGACAGGCCTGCTTTGAGATCGCGCAACAGCTCGGGCGGAAGCGCCGCGAGTCGGGCGGCCGTCTCACGCGCCTTCTCGTCGAGCGAGGTCTCGGGAACGACGTCCACCAGACCGAGCCCGGCGAGGTCGTCGGCGACGAAGCGCTCACCCAGAGCCAGGAGCCGCAGTGCCCGCGCCGGGCCGACGGCGGCCTCCAGCCTGCGCACCGTGCTGTCGGGTGGGGGGAAACCGAGTGGGAGCTCGGGGAATCGGAACGACGCGGCAGGCGAGGCCAGGACGATGTCCGCGGCCGCGGCGACGGCCCATCCGGCACCGACCGCGGCGCCCTGGACCGCGACCACCGCCGCCGGGTAGCCGCCCAGCAGGTCGAGGCTTTCCTCGATCAGGCGACGCCGAAGGCCCGGCCGGCCGCTCGCGGTGCCGTCGTCCGAACGCACGTCGGCACCTGCGCAGAACGCGGGCCCTTCGGCCCGCACGAGAACGACACCCGCACCCGCGCGTTTCCCCGCGGCGAGTCCGGCGACGAACGCCTGCAGCAGCGGCACGTCGAGGGCGTTGCGTGCCTCGGGACGATTGAGCGTCAGGACGACCAGACCGTCGAGGTGCTGGGCCGGGCACAGGTCCCGCGCCGCTTCCACGTGCGCGCTCATCCGAGTTCCGGCAGGACCTGGGAGGTGAGCAGCTCGACTGCCTCACGGGGATCGGGGCCGACCGGGGCACCGATGTAGGCCTCGGTGAATCCGGCGTCCTCCGCGTACTCGAGCAGCTCGGCCAGCGCCTCGATGCAGTCGCCGGGCGTGCCCGAGACGACGAGTTGGTCCGCGACTTCCTGCGGGAGGAGGTCGGCGGCGGCGTTCACGCCGTCACCTGCCTTGAGTGCCGCCCGGGTGGCGGCGTAGTCGGAGGGCTCGAAGCCCACCCGGTGGAGGTTCTCCGGAGGCTGCTGACTCACGATGAGCGTGGCCTGTCGTCGTGCGGCCGCGCAGGCGCTGTCCCGGTCGGCCGACACGGACAGGTTCACGCCGTAGATCCGGGTGAACTCTCCCCGCAGGCTGCGCTTGCGGCCCCGGTCGATCGAGTCGAGGTTGCTCACCGCGTCGAACTGGCCGCTGCGGAACGCCGCGAGGCTGTGCGCCGGGAAATTGCTGGCGCAGATGACGCCGTCGGCAAGCTCGCCGGCCATCTCCAGTACGCGCGGCCCGGCGCCGGCGACCACCACACGCACGTCGGCTTTGCTCGTCCAGGAGAACGACGCCCGGGCGTCCTCGCGCAATTTGAGGGCTTCACAGGTCCGCGGGTAGTCCCCCATGCGGATCGCGTCGCCCTCCCAGAGAATCCGGCACATTGCGATGAACTCGGCCACGTATTCCGTCGGGTTCTGTCGCGACATGAGCGCACTCACCAGCCCACCGCCGGTACCGATTCCCATACTGACCCTGCGCCCTTCGGGCATGAACTCCGCGAGGGTGGCCATGCTGGACGCCATCTCGAGCGGGTTGCGTCCGAAGGGGAACGTCACCGCCGTGCCGACGCCCACGCCGGTGCGCGCAGCGATGGCGCCGAGGAGAACCGCAACGCCTCGGGACTGGAGTTGGTCGCTGAGCCAGACGGTCTCGAAACTCCGAGCAGCGATCTCTGCCACTTCCACCATCTGTGGCCCGTCAGCCCAGCCGTGAAGCTGGATTCCTTTGATCATGGAACTTCTCTTCATGATATTGAACTCGAATCACTATATGGAACAGATTAGGGGCAGAATGCGGCGACGGTCAAGAGTCGGGCCCAACCTCTTCGGGCGCCGCTCAGGGCCGGGCGTACGCCGGAGTGACCAGGAACGTGCTTCGAATCTCCGAGATGAGCGGGCCGTCGCTCTCCGTGCGCGCCTTCACCGCGAGCCACCGGGGATCGGTCTGGAACCGTGCCCAGTGCGCGTCCGCAGCCTCGGCGTCGGGGAAGGCCACCAGGTACACGATCCGGCCGCGGTTGCCCGCCTCGTGCCAGAAGCCGTCGACCTGCAGCCCGAATTCCGCGAACAGGGCCAGGGTCTCGTCGGCGAACCTGCGATGAAGGTCGTCGGCGCGGCCCGGTAGAGCGATGTACTCACGCAGCTCGTGGATCATGAACAACCCCGTTCACAGCGAGACCCGAGTGCGTCTTGTAGCGCTTGTTGACGTTGATGAGAACGGCGGTCAGCGGTTCGAGCTGCCGCGCCACCCGCAGTACCCCGCCGTCGATGCCGGGCCGACCGGTGATCGCGACTGCGAGCCGGGCCACCTCGTCCTTGGCGGTCCGGTCGTCGCCGCACACGAGCACATCCTCTTGGACGAGGCCTTCGTGCTCCCAGAGTGTGACCGCCGACAGGTGGTGGAACGCAGCCACGACGGTGGCGTCGGGCACCAGGTCCCGCAACTGCTCGGCAGCGCTGCCCTCCTCGACGTCCAGACCGTAGGCCCCGGCCTTGTCGAAGCCGAGCGGGTTCACACAGCTGACCAGGAGCTTGCCCGCGAAAACGGGAGCCAACTCGGAGACCAGCTCACGATGGCCCTGGTACGGGACGGCCAACAGGACGATGGGGCAGTCGGCGGCGGCCGACGCGTTGTCGGCGGCGCTGACCCGGGCGCCGTCACCGGCGCGTCTGCGCACCTCGGCGGCCGCCTCCTCGGCGCGTTCGATCGAACGCGATCCGATCACGACGTGTCGGCCGGCCGCTGCGAACCGGTACGCCAGCCCCTTTCCCTGGGGCCCGGTGCCGCCGACGACGGCGATCTTGTTGCTGGTCATCTCTGTCTCCTACGAACAGTGGACGGGATACCTCGGGCGTGGCACCCGGAGGTGGGCAGCCGACCATCGAGGGTCGACTCGGAGCGGCAGGCCCCGGGTGGGGTCGCCGCAGGAAAGAAGAAGTGCGGGTCGGTCAGCCGCGTCCGGCGTCGAGGTCCGGCGCGCCGGCGGGCGTCGGGTAATCGTCGGGGATGTGTCCGCCGATGCGCGAGCTGATCTCCCGCGACGCCGTGACGAGGTAGTCGGCGATGCCGGCCACGCCCTCGACCGTCAGGTCGTCACCCATGCCGAGCAGGGCAATGAACAGGCATGGCACGCCGTCCCGGTCGAATACCGGGACCCCCAGGACATTGAGTTCGGGGCGATACTCGCCGTAGACCGCGCCGTAGCCCTGCGCCCGGAGCTGCTCCAGTTCGGAGTCGGGGTACGAGATGGGCCCCGGGCGCCCCCGGCCCGGCCATGCTGCCGCCAATCGGCTGATCAACGGGGTAGTGCGGTCGAAGCGCGAACCGACCTCGATGGTGACCTTGACGGCTTTGCGGCTCTCGATCTTCGCGATCGCCGTGAAGTGACCGTCCGGCATCGGCTGGATGGCCAGGCAGGCCAGCTCGGTCCGCTCGGCCAACCACTCCATGTACGTCCGCGACGCGGCGACGGCCGACGTCCGCGCGATCGCCGCGACCCCGAATTCCACGAGCAGCGGACCGAGGTTGTACCGGCGCGTCTCCTGGTCGTACACGACGAGACCCTCGACCACCATGGTCCGGAGCAGGACCGACGCCGTGCTCTTCGCCAGGGCGCAGCGCTTGGCCAACTCGGTGAGCGTGGCACCGGCAGACTGCTGGACCAGCGTCTCGAGCACGCGGGTGGCGCGTGAGACGGCGGGGACCAACTGTTCGCCGGTTTGCTCGCCCCGCTCGTCGGTCGTGCCGCTTCCCGGGACTTCTGCCTTGGTCAAGGGTTCCTACCTTCGTCGTGCGAATGCTGTCAGCCGACCGTAGCGGCCTGCCCTAGCAGTTCGGCGAAATGGAACAGCGTGCCGTCGGGATCGCGGGCGAAGAGCAGCCGCCAGCCGTTGACTCCGTCCGGACCCATGATGGTTTGCGGCGAGTGCAGGAACTCGACACCGTCGTCCGCCAGCCGTGCGTATTCGGCGTCGATGTCGTCGGTGAGGATCGAGAATCGGCACAGGCCGGGGTGTACGAGGTCGCTCTGCGCCCGCCCCTCGGAGCGTGCGTCCCGCCACTGGATGAGGTCGAGCATGGCCTCGTCTGGCGAGTTGTTCAGGCGCATGTGCGCGAAGCGGAGCTTGCTGGCCCCTTCGACCATGAATGCCCGCGCGAGGTTGCT
The DNA here is from genome assembly GCF_029269925.1 of Rhodococcus sp. T2V. Lineage (NCBI taxonomy): Bacteria > Bacillati > Actinomycetota > Actinomycetes > Mycobacteriales > Nocardiaceae > Rhodococcus > Rhodococcus sp. T2V. The sequence continues at coordinate 155,540 of NZ_JARJBD010000011.1, read as the reverse complement.
GTCCTCGATCTCTTTGTCCTGCGCTACCTGGAAACCGATTTTCCGATAGAAGTCGATCGATTTGTCCATGTCGGTCACGTTGATGCCGACGTGCCAGAATTTTCGCATTGCTTCGTCTCTCGTCTTGTTGTCGTGTCGGGTGTGTGGATGGCGCGCGGCTGTCGCCGAGCGCTCACGTCGGGGGTGTCACCAACTCGCGGCGCCGGACCTTTCCGGTCTCGGTGCGCGGCAACGTTGCGACCGCCTCGATCTCGCGGGGCCGGGCGTGCGGACCCACCGCCGAGGTGACGAGTTCGCGGAGCTGTGCCGCGATCTCCTCGGTGAGTTCTCCGCCGGCGAGGTGCACGAACGCCTTGACCTGTTGGCCCATCTCCCGGTCGGGCAGCCCCACCGCCGCCGCGTCCAGGACCTGCGGATGGCGCTTCAGGGCCTCTTCGATCTCGGCCGGGCCGATGCGGTAGCCGCGGCTCTTGATCACGTCGTCGGCGCGGCCCAGGTACTCCAGCCGGTGCCCGTGCGCGAGCCGCGCCAGATCACCCGTCCGGTGCCAACCCCCCGCAGGGGGTACCGCCCGAGCCGAAGACGAGTCCCAATAGCCTAGGAGTGCAACCGGATCCGGCAGTTCGAGCGCGATCTCACCGACCTCACCGGGTGCGACGCGGACGCCGTCCTCGTCCAGAATTGCGATGCGGTGCCCGGGGTACGGGGCTCCCATGGTTGCGTCGTCGACCGATCCGAGAGCCGCGGAGTCGCCGATGAGGGCGTTGGCCTCGGTCTGGCCGTAGGCCTTGTTGACGCAGTCACTGAGGTGGCTGCGGGCCCAGCCGAGTTCCGCGGCACCGGCGGGCTCTCCCCCGGTCACGACCGCGCGGAGGCGTTGCCGTGCCGATTCCCCGTGCTCGGCGAACATCCGCAGCACCGACGCGGGCAGGAAGGCGGTGGTCACACCGAAGCGGGCCATCATGTCCAGGGTGGCGGCGGCGTCGAATCGCTGTGGCCGATGAGCCACGACGGGGACGCCGAACGACCACGGGACCAGGAGCCCGAGCATCAGGCCGCCGATCCAACCCCAGTCCGCGGTGCCGAAATACACGTCCCCGGGCCTGAACAGCTCGAAGGCGTAATCGACGCCCGCGTGCCCGAGCAGGGCGCGGTGTCCGTGAACGATGCCTTTCGGTGGGCCGCTGGTGCCCGACGTGTACATCAGCAGGGCCGGGTCCGAGGGCCGGCCGGGTACCGGGGCCAACGGGTCGACCCGGCGGGCGAGGTCCCCGAGCTTCGGGCCACGCGCGCCGTCGACCGTGAGCACGTCGACGTCGCGCAGCGAGCACCCCGTCGACTCGAGCCGGTCGACGCCCGGACCGTCCGTGACCAGCACGGTCGCACCCGAGTCGGCGAGCCGGTGCCCCACCGAGTTGCCGGTGAGCAGTCGCGGGACCGGCACGAGCACGGCCCCGGCGACGAGCACCCCGAACACGACCTCGGCGGCCTCGACCGACGGATCGAGGTACAGGACCACACGGTCCCCGGGCTCGACCCCGCGGGCGCGGAGGACACCCGCGATGCGCACGGCGGCGCGCTGCACCTGACCGAACGTCACCTTCTCGGGCGCGTAGGTCCCCTCGCGCAGCACGGCAACGGCGTGGGGATCGCGGGAGAAGAGGGCGTCCTCGGTGATCGTGTAGTCCGCCGCGGGCTCCCAGTCCGGAACGTGGCGGGCGTCGATCAGCCGTCCCACGATCTGTGGCCGGGACGGCCCGGAGGTCAATCCAGGCGTGCCCATATGCTCTTCTCCTTGGTGAAGCTCTCGATGGCGGCCTGGCCGAGATCGCTGCCGTAGCCGCTCTGTCCGAAGCCGCGGTACGGCGACGCGGGGTTGAGCACCCCCCAGGTGTTGATCCACACGTTGCCGGCGTCGAGGGTCTGCGCGAACCTCAGTGCGCGGCCGACGTCGCGCGTGAAAACGCCCGCGGCCAGCCCGTAGATGGTGTCGTTGGCGAGGGTGATCGCCTCGTCCTCGCCCTCGAACGGCAGGACCGACAGCACGGGTCCGAAGATCTCCTCCCGAGCGATGCGCATGTCCGCGGTGACCCCGGCGAACAGCGTCGGACGGTAATAGAAACCCTGTTCCGCAGCTCCGTTCGGCGACTGGCCGCCGCCGCTGATCAGCTTGGCGCCCTCCTCGGTCCCGGCCACGACGTACGAGTGGACCGATTCCCGTTGCGCGGCACTGACCAACGGGCCGATCTCCGTTTCGGGGTCGAGGGGGTCGCCAACCCGGGCGGCCTCGACCCGCTTCTGGACGAGTTCGACCACCTCGTCGTAGATGGGCCGCTCGACGAGCAGCCGGCTCGCAGCCGTGCACGTCTCGCCCTGGTTGCCGTACATCGCCTGGAAGACCACGGCGGCGACCGCCTTCGGGGACGAGTCGCCGAACGCCACCAGCGCCGACTTGCCGCCGAGCTCGAGGGAGGTCGTGATGAGGCGGTCGGCCGCCATCCGGCCGATCTGCTGGCCGACCTCCGTCGAGCCGGTGAACGTCACCTTCCCGACCAGCGGGTGCTGCACCAAGGCGTTACCCGCCACCGAGCCCCGACCGGGCAGGACGTTGACCAGCCCGGGCGGCAACCCGGCCTGGAGGGCCAGCTCGCCGAGCGCCACGGGGACGAGCGGGGCGAGCTGTGCGGGCTTCAGCACGATGGCGTTACCCATCGCGAGAGCCGGCGCGATCTTCCAGACCGCCTGCACTGCAGGGAAATTCCACGGGGTGATGGCACCCACCACGCCGATCGGCTCACGCAGGGTGTAGTTGAGGAACCGGCCGGGAGCCGGCGTCGTGCGACCCTCGATCTTCGTCACGAGGCCCGCGAAGTACTCGAGGGTCTCGATCATGATCGGAAGGTCGACGCCCAACGACTCTCGGATGGGCTTGCCCATGTCCCGGCTCTGCAGCTGGGCGAGCTCGATCTTGTGTTCCTCGATCAGCGCGGCGTAGCGGAACATCAGCCGGGTCCGCTGGGCGGGACGCATGCGCTGCCACGCCTTGGCCGCGGCCCTCGCGGACTCGACGGCGCGCGCGACGTCCTGAACCGTCGCCTCGGCCACCGTGGCCAGGTGCGACCCGTCGGCCGGGTTGATCGAGTCGAAGGTCGCCCCGGTCGACGACGGGCTCAGTTGGTCGCCGATGACGAGGGGAACTGTCGAGGTGAGTGCCTGCACGGTTCTCGTCCTTTCTTCCGCCGGGCCGTCAGGCCAGGTTGTGTGCGGTGGGGAGGACGGCGTCGGCGAGTTCCGCGAGCTCGTCCATGGTTGCTTCGAGGGTGTCGTGTTCGAACGACGTGTCGCAGATGAAGTGGGTGACACCGAGGTCGCCGTACGCTTCGATCGTCTCGGCGTTGTACGGCGCCGTCCGCAAAGGCCGTGCAGTGAGCGTGATTTCGCTCATGTCCCGGCCCGCCTCCTCCACGTACTGCTGCAGGGTGGCCAGGTAGCCGGCGTACTCGTCCGGCGCGATCGCAAGGGGGTGCCAGCCGTCGCCGATGGCGGCGATGCGGCGCAGCGAGGCCGTGCTGTACCCCGCGAACCAGACGGGGATCGTGCCACGCACCGGCTTCGGGTACATCTTGAAGTCGTGGAGCTGGTAGAAATCGCCGTCGAAGTCGACCTCGTCTTCCTTCCACATGTGCCGCATCGCGTTGACCATCTCGGTGGTCCGCTTGCCGCGGTCCTTGAAGGGCGCTCCCAGCAGCTCGAACTGCTCCTTCATCCAGCCCACGCCGATGGCGACCGACAACCGGCCCTGCGACATCACGTCGATGCTCACCAAAGTCTTGGCGGTCTGAACGAGCGGGCGCCACGGCAGGATCAGGCAGGATGTGCCGAGCTCGATCCGCTCGGTGGCCGCCGCCGCCCAGGTCAACGACGTGAGGCAGTCGAGGTACGGCGTGGCGGGGTCCCACAGGAACTTGCCGTCCTCGGTGTACGGGTACGGCGTCTCGACTCGGGTCGGCAGCGCGACGTGATCAGTCATCCAGAGGGAGTCGAAGCCGATCTTCTCCGCGTACCGCGAGACCTCCGTGATCGCCTCGGGCCCTGCCCACGGTCCCGCTCCCGGGATCCTGATTCCGACCTTCATTGATGCTTCCTTTCGCCGTGTTCGGTGGTCATCGGACGACGCTGTCGGCCCGGAGGGCCGCGATCCGGTCGTCCTGGTAGCCGAGATCCCGGAGAATCTCGGTGGTGTGTTCGCCCAGCGAAGTCGGTGGGCGATGCACGTGACCCGGGGTGCCCGAGAGCTTGACCGGGAGGCCCGGGACCCGCAGCGGTCCGAGTTGGTCGTGGTCGATGTCGACGACGAGGTCCAGGGCCTGGATCTGGGGATGGGTGACGGCCTCGTCGTACGCGAGGACCGGGGCGCAGATGATGTCGTGGGCGGAGAGCAACGCGACCACGTCGTCACGATCGCGGGCGGCGAACCAGGGTGCGAAGGCGGAGTCGAGAGCCTCGCGGTGCTCCAACCGGGACGCGGCGTCCGCGAAGCGCGGATCGTCGACGAGAGCCTCCACACCCATCGCCCGGGTCAGCTTGACGAAGTGGCGGTCGTTGAACGCGACCAGGTGGACCGCGCCGCCGTCACGGGTCGTGTAGGCGTTGTACGGCGCGTAGAAATTGCTGCCGTTGCCTACCTTGCCCTGAATGTAATCGGCGAGGAGGTACTGCCCCAGCCACGGAGTCTGCAGATGGAACAACGCCCCCACCAGGGACACCGAGCCCGTTTGTCCCTCTCCCGTGCGCTGTTTCGCGAAGAGTCCGACGAGGGCGGCGATCGCGACCAGGTAGCCCGCGGCGCTGTCGGCGACGGGCGGCCCGGCCTTGAGCGGCTTCCCCGAACGCTCCCCGGTGGCCTCCATGAGGCCGGTGAGCGCCTGAGCGACCGGGTCCATGGCAGGGCGGCCCGCGAGGGGTCCGCTGTCGCCGTACCCGCTGACGTTGAGGCAGATCAGGTGAGGGTGCCGTTCGCGAAGCTCGGCGGCGGTCAGCCCGAATCGCTCACGAACCCCGGGCAGCATGTTCTCGATGAGCACGTCCGCCGTCGAGCAGAGTTCGTGGAACAGCTCGAGACCTGCCGCCGTCCGAAGGTCGAGCGCGACAGCGCGCTTGTTTCGGTTGACGCCCGAGTAGACGCCACTCATGCCGTCTCGTCCCGGTCCGAACGTCCGTGACTCGTCACCACCGATCGGCTCGACCTTGATGACGTCGGCACCGAAATCGGCGAGCAGCGACGCGCCCAACGGGCCGGCCACCATCGTCGCGGCGTCGATCACTTTGATGCCCGACAACGCTCCGCTATTTCCGGTGAACCCCATCACAAGCTCCGTTCATAATCCTGAACTGACATCATTATTTGGAACTCCACGGACGTTACGAGCACCGCCACCCGCTGTCAAGAGGGGATTTGCCGCCTATCGACGGGCGGAGTGCGCGACTCGGCCCCATCACGGCACCGCTGGAAGAACCCGGATGCCGCGAGGTGGTCGTTCAGTCGCCGGCCTGCTCCACGACCCAGGCCGCGACCTGTGCGCGCGAGGTGAAGCCCAGTTTCGCCAAGATGTGCTCCACGTGCCCCTGAGCGGTGCGCGGCGAGATCACCAGGCGGTCGGCGATGGCCTGATTGGTCAGCCCTTCGGCGATGAGGTCGGCGACTTGGCGTTCCCTCTTGGTCAGACGCGTCGACGGGCCGGTGTCGTGCGCGGACGCGCCGGCCGGCTGTTCATGCAGGGCGTAGGCGATGGCCGCATCGAAGCCGAACTGCTCACCTCTGCGGTGAGCAGAGTCGAACACCTTGTCTCCGAGCGCTTTCCGGCTCTTGCGGTTGCATTCTTCATGGTAGACAAGCAAATCGGAATAGATCACCACAGCGCTTCCCACTGATCGCGCCAGCCCTTGCGCGGCTCCGAGCAGCACCGCGGCCCTCGGTTCGTTCCGGAGCCCGCAGGCGATCCAGGCGAGTGCCTCGAGACCCGACGCGGCGACGCGTGGGCCGTGCACCTGCCGGGTCAGCTCCAGCGACTGCTCGAGCACCCGGACCGCACGATCGTCGTCGCCCTGTCGCCACACGGCAATCCCCAAGGCCCACAGCGAATGTGACCGATACATCTTCTCGCCGTGGAGTTCCGTGATCGCGAGAACACGCTCGAGGTAGTCGATCGCCGGGTCCGTCAAGTCGCGGAGCCCGTACGCCAGCCCCAACGGGTACAGGACGGCGACTTCGAGCGTGCGATCGCCGCGTTCGGCGAACTCCGCGAGCGCCGTTTCCAGGTGCGAGGACGCAGATTCCAGTTCACCGCTGTAGAGGGCCAGCATGCCCTCGGCATAGGCGACGAGGGAGCGCATCATGGGATCGCTCGTGTGCGCGGAGAGAGTCCGCGCCTCCGCCACGAGTGCCGCCCCCGCCTGCAGGTCACCCTGTACATTGGCCATCATGCCGGCACGCTGGAGTGCCTTGACCCACCCGACGGTCGGCGGACCACTCTGCCGGGCGATCAACTGCGCGAACCAGCGCCGCCCCTCGCCGTACAGGCCCTGGGAGCCCCAGAACAGGAACAGTGCGGATGCGGTGCGCAGTGCTGCGGCGGGATCGTCGTCGGCACCGAATTCGAGGGCCTCCCGCAGGTTCGGTTGCTCGCGCTTCAACCTGCGGATCCAGTCCAACTGGTGGGCGCTGATCCACTCCGCCTCCGCGGTGAGCGCCAGCGCCTCGTACCAATCCCGGTGCCGGCGACGCAAAGTCACGGTCTCGCCGGTCTGCTCGAGCTTCTCGCAACCGTACTCGCGGAGGGTCTCGAGCATCCGGAACCGCACCACCGACCCGTGCCCCTCCCGGATCAGTATCGATTTCTCCACCAGGGAGGTCAGCGTGTCGAGCAATTCGTCCGGGCCCAGGCCGGCGCCGCACACCTGCTCGGCGGCATCGAGTTCGAAGCTCCCCGCGAAGACCGACAGCCGTCCCCACACCAATTGCTCACCGGTGGTGCATAATTCGAAACTCCAGTCCATGGACAACCGCAGCGTTTGCTGCCGCGTCGGCGCACCCCTGCTGCCGCGCGACAGCAGGGAATAGCGGTCGGTCAGACGGTGCAGGATCTGCTCGGGCGACATCGCCCGCAACCGAGCGGCGGCCAATTCGATCGGCAACGGCAACCCGTCGAGGCGATTACAGATCCCCGCCACCGCAGCCGCGTTGTCCTCCGTGAGCTCGAAGCCGGGAACCGCGGCCGCGGCACGTTCGACGAACAACGACACCGCCTCGTATCTGCGCACACTCCGCAGGGACGGCTTCCGGTCAAGCTCCGGCACGGCCAGCGGCGGCACCCGCAACACCGTCTCTCCCCCGATGACCAGAGGTTCGCGGCTGGTGGCCAGGATCCGCAACGCCGGGCACACCCGCAACAGCGTCTCGGCCAGCTCCGCCACCGCGTCCACCAGGTGCTCACAGTTGTCGAGGACCAGCAGCAGTTCCCGGGAAGCGAGGAACTCGATCAACACCTCGCGCAGCGGCCGCGCCGAATGATCCCGCACACCCACGGCCGCGGCCACCGCGTCGACCAGCGAAGACTCCTCACGCACCTCGCCCAACTCGACCAGCCGCACGCCGTCGCCGTAGTCCCGTTGCACCGCCGCGGCGACTCGCATCGCCAGCCGGGTCTTGCCGACCCCTCCGATTCCGGTCAGCGTCACCAGCCGTGACCCGGCGAGCAGATTCCTGGCCTCGGTGAGCTCGTTCCGGCGGCCGACGAAACTGGTGAGTTCCAGGGGGAGATTCCGCCCGCCACTCCGCGCGGACGTACCGGAAGTGCCCGTGGATCGAAACCGGCCGGACACCGGCTGTCCGTCGTTCCCCTGCGCGTCGGATTCCATACGGAGGGCCATGTCGTCGACCGGAAGACCGTGATCGACTTGGATCCGGCGCAGTTCCTCTCCGAAATCTGCCGCCGTCGGCGGACGCTCGTCGGGGCTCCGGGACATCGCGCGCGCAATCGCGTCGGCCACGTCGTCGGGGATCCCGTGCTCCCGCAGGTCGGGCACGGGTTGCGTGGTGATCCGCAGGAACTGCGCGACCACCTGCTCCCCACTGCGACGTTCGAACGCGGCATGACCGGTGAGGGCACTGAACAGCGTCGCCCCGAGACCGTAGACGTCCGCGGCCGGGCTCGGCGGATCGCCCTCGAGGACCTCCGGCGCCGTATAGGCCGGTGACCCGGTGACGACACCGGTCGCGGTCTCGAAACCGCCGGAGATGTGCGCGATGCCGAAATCGGTCAGCGCCGGCTCGCCGTAATCGGTGAGCAGAATATTGGCAGGTTTCACGTCGCGGTGCAGGATCCCGAGCCGATGCGCGGTCTCGACCGCACCGGCCATCTTCACCCCCAGCCGCAATACTCTGTCCAGTTCGAGAGGGCCGTCCTTGCGGACCCGGACCTCCAGCGAGTCCTGCGGGTGATACGGCATCACGATGTAGGGAAGTCCGCTGTCGGTGGCGCCGACCTGCAATACGCCCACGATGTTCGGGTGACCGGTCAACCGGCCCATCGCCCGCTGCTCCCGGAAGAACCGGGCCTTGTTCTCCTCGTCGAGATCGACGGTGAGCACCTTCACCGCGACCGTGCGATCCAGATCCGCCTGGGTGCAGCGGTACACCACCCCGAAGCCGCCGCGCCCGATCTCCCGGGCGTCGTCGAAACCGGCCGCACTCAGCTCCGAAGCCACGACGGGGACGACGTGCCGCTGCGTGTCGAGCGGATCGGCTTCACCCATCGGACGGTCTACTCACCCCGTCGGCTCATGGTCCCGAACACCGGTCCCGACGGCACGACCAGTGCACGAACAATCGTGGGCTCCTCACCCCGCGGTAGCGTGCATTCCAGGATATAGCCGCAGACCCTGCGCACGGGAGCATGTGAACGTCGCCGAATCGAGTTCCGGACGCCGCGGTCGTGCGCAGATCACAGTCCGCCGACGCACCCCGCGACGACGGTCGCACACGCTTCGGGTCGGCCACCTGATTTCACGAGCACGCTGAGTCCGATCACCGACGCGAGCAATTGACCCGCCGCACTGTCGGCAGGCCGGTCCGCTCCGAACTCCCCGGACTGCTGCCCCTGCTCGATCGCGTCCCTGAAGATGCCTTCGATCCGGGTGAACAGCTCGTCCGCGATGCGGTTCACCTCGTCGTCGACGGTGCCGAGCTCGGCCGCAGCATTGACCATGACGCACCCTCGCCGGTGCTCGCCGACCCCGGCGAGTACCGCCATCGCCGTCTCGAGACGGGACCCGACCGGGCCGGGCGCTGCGAACAGATCGGCGAGGTATTCGAGCCGCATCTCGGTGTAACGCCGAAGCGCTCGCAGGAACAAGTCGTGCTTGCTCCCGAATGTGTTGTACAGGCTGCCTTTGCCGATCCCCATCTGACCGGCGAGTTCCTGGGGCGTCGTCGCGGCGTACCCCTGAAGCCAGAACAGGTCCATCGCCTTGTCGATCGCCGCATCCGTCTCGAACAGCCTCGGTCTAGCCACCGAAGTAGGTTACTCGCGATCGCTATTTGACCTCAAGGTCAAATAGCAATACGGTGACCCTCGCCCATATTGGACCTCTAGGTCAATAACGGAGTACGCCGTTACGAGAAGGAAGGCATTTTCCTTGTCCAATCACCGCCCGAGCACTGCCCCTGAGTCACGCATCCGCGTGCACCGACCGTTGAACCTGTTCGCGATCCCCCTGGGTCTCGCCGGACTGGCCCAGGCCTGGTCGGTCGCCACGACCGCGCTCGGCACCCCGTTCGCGCTGACCCAGGCGTTCTGGGTGCTCGCAGCGCTCGCCTGGATCTGGACCGCCACCGCACACACGCATCGCGCCAGGCGCGCGGACCACGGGATTTCACAACAGCTCACGCACTTCGTCCACGGCCCACTCGCGGCGCTACTTCCGATCTCGGCGATGCTGCTCGGAGCAAACCTGCACCGCACATTTCCGATCGCCGGCACGGCTCTGACCCTGCTCGCCATCACGGCCGGGGCGGTATTCGGCGCATGGATGTTGAGCTTCTGGATGAGCGGAGAGATGGCGCTCGAATCCGTGCACGGCGGCTACTACCTTCCCCTCAGTGCAGCCGGCCTCGTCGGGGCGCTTGCCGCAGCCCAGATCGGTCTCGACTGGCTCGCCGTCGGAAGTTTCGCGGTCGGCCTGTTCTTCTGGGTGATCATTTCCGTGTTCTTGTTCCTCAGACTCGCGCTGCGCCCCACCATGCCCGCGCCCCTGACCCCGACACTCGCGATCATGATCGCTCCGCCTGCAGTCGGCTCGGCGGCATGGCTGACCATCTCGAACGGGCGACCCGACGCCCTGTTCGTGGCGCTCACCGCCGTCACGGCGTTCATGGTCATGGTCCAGGCGCCCTTGCTGACGCGCTACCGCGCCCTGACGTTCTCGCACGGCTTCTGGTCGTTCACCTTTCCGGTGGCGAGTGTCGTCGCCCTCACCATCACGTGGCTTCACCTCGTACAGCCACGTGCCTGGCAGCCCCTCACGGCCGGACTGCTCGGCGCCGCGACTCTCCTCGTGGTGACGATCGCGACGAAATCGATCCTGTTGACCTACAAGAGCGCTCAGAAGCTTCGATGAGGGGTGCTTGACAGATCCCGGCTCGGATCATAAGTTCGGCTTGTTCCAAATATCGTATTGAATTCAGCATAATGAACAGAATGGCTGACCGAACTCGCCGAGTAAGGAACGGGAATGATTCTGCTGGGGTATCGCGATCACAACGTCCACGAACTGGTGTGCCACGAGATCGCCGCGCGAGCGGGCTACTACGACCGCCTGGGCATCGACGTGAAAGCGGTGTCCGGCCCAGACCATCCGGAGGCCGCCTTGTCCGCGGGGCTCGGCGGATCCCTGGTCGAAACCATTCGGGGGCAACGCCGTTGGAAAGTTGCGCTCGTCCACACCCTCCACCCGCTGTTCTGGATCTGGACACGAAAGGGTGACCCACGATCGGCCGGGCCGACCGTCGTAGCCGGCCACCCGGAGGGATCGATCGTGTGCGCCTTCACCCGGCGGATGCTGAGTTATCGCTGGGCAGGCCACGAACCCCCGTCGATGCTGCGCTTCGCCGCAGGAAGCGCAGGCGATCGGCAGCGACTGGAGGCACTGAGATCCGGAGAAGCCGACGCCGCCGTTCTGGGCTCCGCGTTCGCTCCCGGCACCCTGTCACGGCTCGGGCTCGCCGAATCGTTGTTCTTCGGCGTCGCCCTGAGGTTCCCCACCGCAGGTGTCGCAGTCGACGTGGACAAGACCGGAATCGACCATCCCTCGGTACGAAAGGTCGTCGCCGCACAGACGGCGGCGATCGCCAAGGTCAGGAGCAGAGATCCTGTGGCACTCGACGCCGTGGCGTCGCTGCTCCACGACGACAGCGGGACGGATGCGCAGCGCCTGCTGGCCGACTACCTGTCCCCTCAGTACGGTCCCGATCCACGCGACGTCCGAGTTGCCGGTGCGGATGCGATCGAATGGCTTGCAGGCGTGTTGAATACAGGCGGAAACACCGCCGCAGACTTCTATGAGGCGGTTCGATGACTACTTCTCGACGTGAGCAACTGGTCGTGCACGCGGTGCCCGGGACGCATGGCACGACCGTCACCGCGCGCAGGCACGAGTTGACGATCGACGAAACCCAGCAGTACGGCGGGCACGATTCCGGCGCAAACCCGGTGGAGCACATGCTCGCCGGCATCGCATCCGCCTCACTCGTGGTGCTGCGGCTCCTCGGCGAGGTTGCGATCGCCGAGTCCGCCGCGCTCACCGTGTCCGCGACCTTGAACGTCGATCGCGTCATGGGCACCGACGACGGCGCCGTCATCGAGCTGATCCGGCTGGACTGGGAAGTGGCGAACGCGGCACACGCCGAGCGCCTGCGCGCCGCGCTTCCCGACCTCGCGACTCGTCGCCCCGGACAGGCACTGATCGACGCCGCAGCCGCCGTCGCGGAAGAGGTGTCGGTCCGCGCACCGGCGACCGCGGGAGTGTGACTGCCCGTCGGTTACGGGTGCTCGGTGGTGCGTCTGCCGATCGTGGTGCTCAGGGCGTCGAGTTCGGCGAGCACGTTGGTAGCGGCCCAGATCTGATTACGCCTGCTCTCGGACAGCACCTCGAGCACCCCGGCCGCGGTGAGCCGTCCCAGAGCACGGTACGTGCTGGCGTCGGTGGTACCGGTGATCTGCTGGGCGGTGTCGGCATTCAGGATCGGGGTGTCCAACAGCGCGTCGATGATCTTCTCGTCGGCGGAGTTGCTACGCGGCTTGGCCAGCTGCCGCCAGTGGTCCGGGAGTTCGGCCAAGGCGCGGGCCGAGTCCTGCGCGGCCTCGCTGGAAACGATCGCGGCACTCGCGACGTACTCGACGAACTCGTCGGCCTCACCCGCACGGTAGCGGGTCAGCTGGTCGAAGTAGCGGCGCGTGTCCGCGAGCATCACCGACGCCAACGGGACAGTGACACGGCGCGTCAGGCCGCGGCGTCGAAGAATCGCGCTGATCAGGGCTCGGCCGATGCGGCCGTTGCCGTCGATGAACGGATGGATGGACTCGAACTGGGCGTGCGCGATCGCCGCTTGCGCGAGAATCGGCAGATCGGTGCGGTTCGCGAATTCCACTAGATCGGCCATCAGATCGTCAACCAGTTCCGGCGGCGGCGGCACGTAACGCGCGTCGATCGGGGTGTAGCCGCTGCCACCGATCCAGTTCTGCACGTCGCGGACCTTGCCGGAGTCGCGGGCGGTGTAGTAGTCCGGTGCCATCAACAGTCGGTGCGCACTCAGCAGAGTCTCGAGCGTGATCGGGCCACCGCCGGCGGCGTCGACCACCGCAATCAATGCCTTGACCGCGGCGAGCTGAGACTTGGCCTCCTCATTCGCCGTACCACCGGCCAGCGCCTTGCCGAACGCCCGCCAGCCCGCATCGATGTGCTCGATCTTCGACGACGCCACCGACTCGCTGCGCAGCAGAAAATCCGACAGCGGCACCAGGTGCTCGCCGAAACCAGCTTCGAGGCGGGCAACGGAGATGACCGCCTCCTCGTGCACGCGAGCGACAGCACCGACCAGGTCGCAGTGGAGGGAACCGATCATCGGCGGAATCGAAACGTCGACCGACTCCAGAGTGCGGTCGGCGCGCGAACCCTGCCGATGACGCGGGTTCCACTCTCGAGACTCTCGTCGATGCGGCGGCCAGATCACTACAATCTCCTCGTTCGAGGACAAATATAAGATAACGGGAACATTAACTTACTTTCAGCACCTCAAACGTAGTTATAGACATCGTTGATATATCGAGCATCCTCGTAAGCCGGGTGATGCACCCACCAGCTCCGCCAGTTCGTCGAGCGACCACGGCGGCTCTGTCGCGTGGTCGCGGTAGGCCGGCAGTGTCGGAGTCGGTTGGTCGAATCTACCGACGAAGCAACCCGATCCGGCGAAGATTCCCCCAGTGATACCGACGGCGAGGTCGCTGGCGAGGAAGACGTACAGCCGGACTCCACCGAACTCGTCATTGCGGCATCCAGTTGTTCAAACTATAGTCCAGACACATGTCCAGTTTTCAGAGATCGCTGTGACCCTCACCCGACTCGGAAGCGAAAATCCATGACTCTGCGCCCCACCGACGGCTCCGCTCTCCTGATCGACGGCAAACTGATTCCCGGTTCCGGCGGCACGTTCGAGGTGATCAACCCGGCCACCGAGGAAGTGCTGGGACGGGCCGCCGACGCAACCGACTCCGACATGGACGCCGCGATCGCCGCGGCCCGGCGAGCCTTCGACCACACCACGTGGTCCCGCGACCACGGCTTCCGCGCCCGCTGCCTGCGACAGCTGCGCGACGTACTGCAGACTCACATCGAGGAACTGCGCGACCTCACCATCGCGGAGGTCGGCGCCCCCGCCTTCCTCACCAGCGGACCGCAACTCGAGGGCCCGGTGGCCGACCTCGGCTACTTCGCAGACCTCGCCGAAAGCTATTCCTGGGAACAGGATCTGGGCGTCGCCGAACCGATGGGCATCAGGACCCGCCGACGCGTCCTCAAGGAGGCCGTCGGGGTGGTCGGGGCCATCACACCGTGGAACTTCCCGCACCAGATCAACTTCGCCAAGATCGGCCCCGCGCTGGCGGCCGGCAACACGGTGGTGCTCAAACCCGCACCCGACACTCCCTGGTGCGCCGCCCTCGTCGGGCACCTCATCGCGGAGGAGACCGATCTCCCGGCCGGTGTCGTCAACATCGTCACGTCGAGCGACCACGCTCTCGGCGCGCAGCTCGCCACCGACCCCCGCGTCGACCTCGTGTCGTTCACCGGTTCGACCACCACGGGGAAGGCCGTCATGGCGGCGGCGTCCGAATCGTTGAAGAAGGTCTTCCTCGAACTCGGCGGCAAATCCGCGTTCATCGTGCTCGACGACGCCGACCTCGCCGGGGCGTGCGGGGTCGCCGCGTTCACCGTCTCCACCCACGCAGGGCAGGGCTGCGCCATCACCACCCGGCTGCTGGTGCCCCGCGAGAAGTACGACGAGGCAGTCGAGGCCACGGCCCGCACACTCGGCGGACTGAGCGCGGGCGATCCTACGAAACCCGGCACCATCTGCGGGCCGCTCATTTCCGCCCGGCAACGTGCCCGGGTCGAGGAGTACCTGCGACTCGCCCGGGAGGAGGGCGGCACGATCGTGGTCGGCGGCGGGCGCCCGAGCGATCGGGACCGCGGATTCTTCGTCGAACCCACCCTGATCAGCGGCCTCGACAACACCGCGAGGGTGGCGCGGGAAGAGATCTTCGGACCGGTGCTGGTGATCATTCCGCACGACGGCGACGAGGACGCGATCAGCATCGCCAACGACTCACCGTACGGGCTGTCCGGATCGGTGTGGGGCACGGATCCCGCACGGGTGCAGCGGGTGGTCGAGGGCGTGCGCACCGGGACGCTCAGCGTCAACGGCGGTGTCTGGTATTCCGCCGACGCCCCGTTCGGCGGTTACAAGCAGTCCGGAATCGGCCGCGAGATGGGTGTGGCCGGGTTCGAGGAATACCTGGAAACCAAGCTGGTCGCGGAGCCGGCCCGATAATACGCCGGCGAGCCGGCCCGATAATGCAGGGAGTCAATCGATATGGGACGTTTCGACGGTAAGACGGCCATCGTCACCGGCGCCGCACAGGGCATCGGCGAGGGGTACGCGCGTGCTCTTGCCCGCGAGGGCGCCAACGTGGTGGTGGCCGACCTCAACGCGGAACGCGGCGAGACGGTGGCCAAGCAGATCGCCGCCGACCGCGGGACCGCGGTGTTCAAGGACGTCGACGTCGCCGACGAGGCTTCGGCACAGGAACTCGCGGCGTTCACCGTCGAGAAGTTCGGCGGCATCGATCATCTGGTGAACAACGCCGCGATCTACGGCGGCATGAAGCTCGACCTGCTGATTACCGTGCCGTGGGACTACTACAAGAAGTTCATGGCCGTGAACTTCGACGGCGCCCTCAACGTGACGCGGGCCGTGTGGCCGGCGATGAACGAACGCGGGGGCGGCTCCATCGTCAATCAGTCGTCGACGGCGGCGTGGCTGTACTCCGGCTTCTACGGCCTCGCGAAAGTCGGGATCAACGGACTCACCCAGCAGTTGGCCCACGAGGTGGGCGGCATGAACATCCGGGTCAACGCCATCGCGCCCGGGCCGATCGACACCGAAGCCACCCGCACCGTGACGCCGGGAAATATGGTGGCAGACATGGTGAAAACGTTGCCGCTCAAACGGATGGGCACCCCCGACGACCTCGTCGGCGCCTGCCTGTTCCTGCTTTCCGACGAGGCCGCCTGGATCACCGGGCAGATCTTCAACGTCGACGGCGGGCAGATCTTCCGATGACCACGACGCAGCAGGTGTCCGTCGGCTATATCGGCCTCGGCAACATGGGTGCGCCGATGGCGAAGCGGCTGCTCGACCGGCCGGGCGCACTCATCGTGTGCGACACCCGGCCGGAGGCGCTGGAACCGTTCGGCAAAGCCGGCGCGAAGATCACGTCGAGTCCGCGGGAGGTGGCGGAGAACGCGGACGTCATCTCGGTGACCGTGCTGAACGACGAGCAGGTCCGCGCGGTGGTCACCGAACTGCTCGACACCGCGCGACCGGGGACGATCGTGGCGGTGCACTCCACCATCAGCGACATCACCGCGGTCGAACTCGCCGACCGTTGCCGGGCGCGCGGCGTCGACCTGATCGACGCGCCCGTCAGCGGCGGCGCCCCCGGGGCGCACCAGGGGAAGCTGGCGGTGATGGTCGGGGCGAGCGAAGACGCGTTCGAGAAGGTCCGGGAGCCGTTCGGGCACTGGGCCGAACTCGTCGTGCACGCGGGCGACGTGGGCGCGGGCACCCGGATGAAGCTGGCGCGGAACCTGCTGCATTTCGTCTCGTTCACCGCCGCCGCCGAGGCACAGCGGCTCGCCGAGGCCGCCGGTCTCGACATCACCGAACTCGGAAAGGTGGTCCGCCACACCGACGCGATCACCGGCGGCGCCGGCGCGATCATGCTCCGCGACACCACCGACCCGCTCGACGTGAATGACAACTGGTACCCGATCATGTCCCACGTCCGGGACCTCGGCGAGAAGGACCTGTCGCTGGCGATCGGGCTCGGCGCACGACTCGACGTCGCGCTGCCACTCGCGCGCCTCGCGCTGTCGGGTCTCGGTCCGGGGCTCGGCGTCGACAGCACCGTGGACGAGGAGGAGAAGCCATGACCGACGACACCCGCACCCGCGGCCTGGCCATGATGGAGAAGGTCTACGGATTCGAGATGCAGGACGGCCCCGGCGCGCATTTCGCCGTCACCGCCGACCATCTTTTCGCCGACATCTGGTCGCGGCCCGGGCTGAGCATCCGCGACCGCCGGCTTCTGCTGCTCGGTGCGCTCACCGCGCAGGGACTCGTCGACGTCGCCGAGATCCAGGTGGGCGCCGCCCTGCACAACGAGGAACTGGACGAGGACCAACTCCGGGAGATCGCCCTGTTCCTGTGCCACTACGTGGGCTGGCCGTTGGGGACGAAACTCGACGCGATGATCGGCGGAGTGCTACACAAGCGGAAGAAAGCGGCCAGAGCGGCCGCCCCGGACGCAGAGGCCACATGAGAACCGAACATCTGACACCAGAGCTACTTCGACTCGCCGACTCCGTCCCCGGCTTCATGCCGGAGGACGAGGGGACAGCCCTGCACGAGGCCGCGATGCAGTACCTGACTCCCGGTGGGGTGGGCGTCGAGATCGGCACGTACTGCGGTCGCTCCACGATCTACCTGGGGGCGGCGGCCAGGACGCGCGGTGCCCGCGTCGTCACCGTCGATCACCATCACGGTTCCGAGGAGCATCAGCCGGGCTGGGAGTATCACGAGCCGGCGTTCGTCGACCCGCACACCGGTCGGCTCGACACGGTCGGCCGGTTCCGGCACACGATGGCGGATTCGGGGCTCGAGGAGTACGTGGTGGCGGTGCTGGGGCGGTCGTCGACGGTCGCGACGTTCTGGCGCACCCCCGTGGACTTCGTGTTCATCGACGGCGGGCACACGTCGGAGGCGGCGTCGGCGGATCTCGAGGGGTGGGCGCCGTGGGTGAACGTGGGCGGCGCCCTGGTGATTCACGACGTGTTCCCGGATCCGGCCGACGGCGGGCGGCCGCCGTTCGAGATCTACGAACGAGCCCTGGCGTCAGGACAATTCAAGGAGACGTCCGTCACCGGCTCGCTGCGCGTTCTCGAACGGGTGGGCGGTCAGACCGGCGAACCGCTGGCATGACAGTAGTCGCCGCACCGGTCGAGGCCGATCGGTAGTCCCACGGGCAGCGCCGCGTCCCGGAAGATTCCGTGTCCGGGCGTGGTGCGGGACAACGCGTCCGCGGCGAGGATCATCGCACCACCCGTCCACGTGGTCTGCTCGACCGGCCACCGTTTGCCGTCGCTGTAGACGAGGCCGGTCCAGTACGAGCCGTCCGGGTCCCGCAGGTGCTGCATGGCGGTGAACTGCGCGAGCGCGCGGGCGTGCTCCCCCATCGCGTCGAGCGCCAGTACCAGTTCGCACGTTTCGGCGCCGGTCACCCACGGCCGGTGGTCCACGCAGCGGATGCCGAGTCCCTCGACCACGAAATCGTCCCACCGCGAGTCGATGCGATCCGATGCGGCCTCACCGCGGACGGCGCCCCCGAGGATCGGGTAGTACCAGTCCATGGAGTATTCGTCCTTGATCGCGAACGACTCGGGATGCTGCCTGATCGCGTGCCCGAGTGTGTATTTCGCGAACTCCCATTCCGGTTGCGGGTCGTCGACCAGCCGGGCGAGCAGCAGACCGCAGTGCAGGCTGTGGTGAATGCTGGAGTTCCCGGTCAGCAGCGCCTCCGCGCAGTCCTGGCCGTTCTCGCCGCGGGCCCACCAGATTTCGCCGCTGAGCGCCTGCATGTCGACGACGAAGTCGAGGCCGCCCTGCACCGACGGCCACAGCCTGTCGACGAAGTTCCGGTCGCCGGTGATCAGGTAGTGGTGCCACACCCCGACCGCGAGGTAGGCGCAGAAATTGCTGTCGGAATCGTGATTCTCGACGGTCCCGTCGCGGAACTTCATCGGCCACGAACCGTCCGGTCGCTGCGTGCGCCGCGACCACTCGTACGCGCCCTCCGCCTCGTCGCGCAGCCCGGCCGCGGTGAGCGCCATCGCGGATTCGACGTGATCCCACGGGTCGGTGTGCCCGCCGGCAAACCACGGCAGCGCCCCCGACGACTCCTGCGCTGCCGCGATCGACCGTGCCGTCTGCCGGACCTGGCTCTCCGACAGCACGTTCGGTACCGACGGGACGCCGGCGGCTCTCACCGCGGCGCCTTCACCACGCTCGGTTCCCTCGGCTTCTCGAGGTAGAACACGACACTCTTGCCGACCACCGGGTTGAGCACCTTCTCCGCGGTGCGCGTCAGCCAGGGCGCTTTCATCATGTCCCACACCAGAACCTGGTGGTAGGCCTTCGCGAGGGGGTTGTCGTTGTTCTCCACCCCGACCGCACATTTGAGCCACCAGTACGGCGAGTGCAGGGCGTGCGCGTGGTCCCGGCCCCGCACCTCCAGTCCGGCGGCGATGAGCTTCTCCGCCAGCTCGTCGGCGCGGTAGATGCGGACGTGACCACCCTCCACCTCGTGGTACGCGTCGGACAGCGCCCAGCAGATCTTCTCCGGCAGCCACCGCGGAACCGTCACCGCCGCAACACCACCCGGCTTGAGGATGCGGGTCAGCTCGGCGATGGCGCGGCCGTCGCGGGGAACGTGTTCGAGGACCTCGGAGATGAGGACGACGTCGAACGTCGCATCCTCGTACGGCAGGTTCAGCGCGTCGCCGACCTCCACCCGCGCCGAGGCGCCCGCGGGGACCTCGCCGACCTCGGCCATCGCCACGAACATCTTCTCGACGTCCGCGAGTTCGTCGGCGTTCTGGTCGAAGGCGATGACGTCGGCGCCGCGTCGATACAGCTCGAACGAGTGCCGTCCGGCACCGGCCCCGATGTCGATCACCTTGTCGCCGGGCTTCACACCCAGCCGGTCGAAGTCCACGGTCAGCACGATCGGCCTCCTTGACGGGTCTGCGCTATCGCTTCGGCATAGGTCTGCGCGGTTGTCGCGGCCACGGCGGCCCAGCTGTAACGCTCGAGCACGCGACGGCGGCCACCGTCGCCGAGCCGGGCGCGGCGCTGCGGGTCGTCGAGCAACGCGCCCAGCACATCCGCGAGTTCCTGTGGGTCGCCGGGCGTCACCAGCACTCCCGCCTCCTCGTCCGTTCCCACCACCTCGGGAATGGCGCCTGCGCGGCTCGCGACCAGCGGGGTGCCGCACGCCATCGCCTCGACGGCAGGCAGCGAAAAGCCTTCGTACAGCGACGGCACGCACGCGACGTCGGCGGACGCCAGCAGCGCCGCCAGTTCGCCGTCGTCGATGCCCGACACGGTGCGGACGACGTCACCGATGGCCAATTCCTCGATGAGCTTCTCGGTGACTCCGCCGGGTGCCAGCTTGGTGACCAGTACCAGTTCGACGGCGCGCTCGGTGTGCACCTTCGCGACCGCTTCGAGGAGCGTCGACACTCCCTTGAGCGGCATGTCGGCACTGGCGACGCACACGATGCGGCCCGGAACCCGTTCGGCAGCCGGGGGTCGGAACACCTCGGTGTCCACCCCCAGCGGGATGGTCCGCAGGTTCGCGGCGGGAACGTCGAACGCGGCGCTGATGTCGTCGGCGGACGACCGCGACACCGTCAGCAGCGCGGGGATGGCGCGCGCCACCCGCTTCTGCATCCGCAGGAATCCGTACCAGCGGCGGACCGTCACCTTGCGCCACCACTTCGCCGACGCGAGATCCAGTTCGCGGTCGCGGGTGATCGGGTGATGGATGGTGGCGACGACGGGGAGTCCGGCCTTCTGGAGTTGCAGCAGCCCGTAGCCGAGGCACTGGTTGTCGTGCACCACGTCGAACTCGCCGGCCCGCTCCTTCAGCAGTCGCGCGGCGCGGAGGCTGAACGTGAGCGGCTCCGGGAAACCGGCCGTCCACATGGTCGCGACCTCGAGCACGTCGACGGCGTCGCGGAACTCACGGGGGTGCGGCGTTCTGAACGGATCCGGCTCGCGGTACAGGTCGAGGCTGGGGACCTTCGTCAGCGTCACCCGGGGGTCGACGTCCGGGTACGGCTGGCCCGAGAACACCTCCACCTGATGGCCGAGTTCGACCAGCTCACGGCTGAGATGCCGGACGTACACACCCTGCCCACCGCAGTGGGGCTTGCTTCGGTACGACAAGAGTGCGATGCGCACGGACTTCGGCCTCTCCTCGAGCAACTGGCAAGCAATACTAGAACACGTTCTTACTCGGGGTGTGTCCTCGTTCCATCCAACCGCACTCACTCACCCCACCGCGGTCGACTCGCGTAATCCCTCGAGTTTTCCCGCCAGGCGTCCGAGGTAGGCGAGGACCTCCTGCTCGCTGCGGTCGGGCACCCCGTACACCACCTCGGTGACGCCGAGGTCCTTCCATCGGCGCAACTTGTCGACGTCCGGTTTGCCGTCGAGCACGACGATCCGCGGTTCGCCGTCCCTGCCGGCCTCGTGCCACATCCGCCGCAGCGCGGCGACCCGGTCGTCGATGTCCTGCTCGATCGGGGTGGTCATCCAGCCGTCGGCGGACTTCACGATCCACGTGAAATTCTTGTCGTTGCCGGCGGCGCCGACGACCACCGGCGGCACCCGCACCGGCTTGGGCCACGCCCAGCTCGGACCGAAGCTCACGAACTCGCCGTCGTAGGACGCCTCGTCCTGCGTCCACAGCGCGCGCATCGCCTCGAGGTACTCCCGCAGCATCGTCCGCCGCCGCCCCGGCGGGACGTTGTGGTCGGTGAGCTCGTCCAGGTTCCACCCGTACCCCACGCCGAGGATCACCCGCCCGCCGCTCAGGTGGTCGAGCGAGGCAATCGTCTTGGCCAGCGTGATCGGATCGTGCTCGACGGGCACCGCCACCGACGTGCCCAGTTCGATCCGCTCCGTGACCGCCGCCGCCGTGGCGAGCGCCACCCACGGGTCGAGGGTGCGCATGTAGCGGTCGTCGGGCAGCGACGCGTCTCCCGTCTGAGGATGCGCCGCATCGCGTTTCACCGGAATGTGCGTGTGCTCGGGCACGTAGAACGAGTCGAATCCGTTGGCCTCTGCACCCCTCGCGGCCGAGGCCGGCTCGATCCCGCGGTCACTCGTAAACAACGTTATGCCGAATTTCACGAATTCTCCTTGGCCGAGAGCCATTTCCTCCATGCACAGTAACTTCTGGACACCTGTTTATCAATTTGTCCAAACAACTCTCCAGTTCTCCGCGCGGCCGGACGAACGGGACGCTCGTCGGATCTGACGCAACGGGCGTCCCGTTCGTCCCCCAGGTGAGTGGCAATGCGTCCCCCAGCACACATCGCCACTCACCTGCTCAGGCGCCGTAGACCGGGACCGGGTCCTCCGCCTTCGCGAGCAGGTCCGCGACGACGGGCCCGATCTCCTTCGGCTCCCAGCGCGCGCCCTTGTCCTGGGTCGGGCCGTGCCGCCAGCCCTCGGCGACGGTGATCTTGCCTCCCTCGACCTCGAACACCCGCCCGCTCACATCCTTCGACTCCACACTCCCGAGCCAGACGACGAGCGGGGAGATGTTCTCCGGCGCCATCGCGTCGAAGCCCTCCTCGGGGGCGGCCATCGCCTCGGCCATCGCACCGCCTGCGCCGACGGTCATCCGGGTGCGGGCGGCGGGCGCGATCGCGTTGACGGTGACGCCGTAGTTCTTCAACTCCGCGGCCGCCTGGATGGTCAGCTCCGCGATCCCCGCCTTCGCGGCGGCGTAGTTGCCCTGCCCGATCGAGCCCTGCAGTCCGGCACCGGAACTCGTGTTGACGATCCGGGCGTCCACCGGATTGCCCGCCTTCGCCTCGGCCCGCCAGTACGCGGCGGCGTGCCGCAGCGTCGCGAAATGCCCCTTGAGATGCACGCGCACGACGGCGTCCCACTCCTGCTCGCTCATTCCCACGAGCATGCGGTCGCGCAGGAATCCGGCGTTGTTCACCAGCACGTCGAGCCGCCCGTACGTGTCGATCGCCGTCCGGATCAGGTGCTCGGCCCCGGCCCAGTCCGCGACGTCGTCGCCGTTGACGACGGCCTCGCCGCCCGCGGCCACGATCTCCGCGACCACCTGCTCGGCGGGACTCTCCCCGGTCGCGGAACCGTCGAGTCCGGCCCCGATGTCGTTGACCACGACCTTCGCCCCCTCGGCGGCGAACGCCAGCGCATGGGCGCGTCCGATTCCGCGCCCGGCGCCCGTCACGATGACGACGCGACCGTCGACCACTCCACTCATGCCTTCTCCTCTGTAGATGCTGTAACTGATGTCGATGCCGTTGCCGCCGCCAGGAAGGCTGGTCGTTCCCCGCCGCCGTGGACGGTCAGTGTCGAACCGCTGACATACGCCGCCAGCGGTGAAGCCAGGAACACCGCGCAGTTGCCGACGTCCTCGGGGCAGGCCATCCGGCCCAGCGGGACCGTGTTCCCGACCGCCGCGATCCCCGCCTCGTCCCCGTAGTGCAGGTGCGCGAGTTCGGTGCGGACCAGGCCGACGACCACCGAGTTGACCCGCACCTTCGGCGCCCACTCCACCGCCAGGCTGGTGGTCAGGCTGTCGACGCCGGCCTTCGCCGCCCCGTACGCCGCGGTGCCGGGCGAGGGCCGGGACCCGCTGACGCTGGAGATGTTGACGATCGCGCCACCCGAATCCTGCGTCTGCATCCGAGCATTCGCGACCTGCGAGACGAGCAGCGGGGCAAGGAGGTTCAGCTCGACGGTCTTCGAGTGAAACTTCGGGCTCGCGTCCGCCGCGAGGGCGAACGGCGCCCCGCCGGCGTTGTTGACCAGCACGTCGAGGCGGCCGTGCCGCTCGACGATCCGGTCGACGAGACCCTGCACCTGCTCCGGGTCGCGGATGTCGCATGGCAGGAATTCGGCGGCGCGTCCGTCCGCCTCCACGGGGTCGTCGCCCGGCCGGCGAGCGCAGGCGACCACCGTCGCCCCCGCCCGTAGGAAGGTGCGGCTGATGCCCGCGCCCACCCCGCGAACTCCGCCGGTCACGAGCACGACGCTTCCGGTCATGTTGGAACCTGTTTCCATCGTGCTACCCTACCAAGCAATTGCTTGGTGCGTGAAGTGCGGATCTGACGAGGAGAAAACAGTGGGAATTCGGAGCGAGACAGATCCGGGGGGCATCACCACGGTCACCGTCGACTACCCGCCCGTGAATGCCATCCCCTCCCGGGGCTGGTTCGAGCTGGCCGACGCCGTGCTCGACGCGGGCCGGAACCCGGACACCCACGTGGTGATCCTGCGAGCCGAGGGACGCGGGTTCAACGCCGGCGTCGACATCAAGGAAATGCAGGCCACCGACGGGTACGGCGCGCTGGTCGACGCCAACCGGGGCTGCGCGGCCGCGTTCGCCGCCGTCTACGACTGCGCCGTGCCCGTGGTGGTCGCGGTCAACGGGTTCTGCGTCGGCGGCGGCATCGGGCTGGTCGGCAACGCCGACGTGATCGTGGCATCCGACGACGCCGTCTTCGGACTGCCCGAGGTCGACCGCGGGGCGCTCGGCGCCGCCACCCACCTGGCCCGGCTCGTCCCCCAGCACATG
Organism: Rhodococcus sp. T2V; assembly: GCF_029269925.1. Taxonomy (NCBI): domain Bacteria; kingdom Bacillati; phylum Actinomycetota; class Actinomycetes; order Mycobacteriales; family Nocardiaceae; genus Rhodococcus; species Rhodococcus sp. T2V. The sequence goes on along the minus strand of NZ_JARJBD010000011.1, from coordinate 131,238 downwards.
ATGCGCACCCTGTACTACACGGCGCAGAACGTCACCGCCCAGCAACTCCAGCACTTCGGGTCGGTGTACGAGGTGGTGCCGCGCGAGAAACTCGACGACACCGCCCGCGACATCGCCGCCAAGATCGCGGCCAAGGACACCCGGGTCATCCGCTGCGCCAAGGAGGCGATCAACGGCATCGACCCCGTCGACGTGAAGACCAGTTACCGCCTCGAGCAGGGCTACACCTTCGAACTCAACCTCGCGGGCGTCGCGGACGAGCACCGCGACGAGTTCGTCGAGACCGGCAAGCCCCGCTCCAACTCGAACAACAGGAAAGGCTGACATCGATGGCGAGCAAGCGCGACAAGAGGATGTCGCTCGACGACGCGGTCGGGGAACTGCGCAGCGGAATGACCATCGGCCTCGGCGGCTGGGGTTCGCGCCGCAAGCCGATGGCGCTGGTCCGGGCGCTGCTGCGCTCGGACGTCACCGACCTCACCGTCGTCACGTACGGCGGCCCCGACCTGGGGCTGCTCTGCTCGGCGGGCAAGGTGAAGAAGGCGTACTACGGGTTCGTGTCCCTCGATTCGGCCCCGTTCTACGACCCGTGGTTCGCGAAGGCGCGCACCGGCGGCGAGATCGAGGTCCGCGAAATGGACGAGGGCATGGTCAAGTGCGGACTCGAGGCCGCCGCCGCCCGGCTGCCGTTCCTGCCGATCCGCGCCGGACTCGGCTCCGACGTCCGGAACTTCTGGGGCGACGAACTGCGCACCGTAACCTCTCCCTACCCCGACGCGTCCGGCCGGTCGGAGACGCTGATCGCGATGCCGGCCCTGAATCTCGATGCGGCACTGGTGCATCTGAACCTGGGCGACAAGCACGGCAACGCCGCCTACACCGGGGTCGACCCCTACTTCGACGACCTGTACTGCGCGGCCGCCGAGAAGCGGTTCGTCTCCGTCGAACGCGTGGTGGAGACCGAGGAACTGGTGAAAACCGTTCCGCTGCAGAACCTGATCCTCAACCGCATGATGGTCGACGGCGTCGTCGAGGCACCGAACGGCGCCCACTTCACCCTCGCAGGCGACAGCTACGGCCGCGACGAGAAGTTCCAGCGCCATTACGCCGAATCGGCGAAGACCCCCGAGGGATGGCAGCAGTTCGTCGACACCTACCTGTCCGGCAGCGAGGACGACTACCAGGCGGCCGTGAAGCGATTTGCAGAGGAGTCCCAGGCATGACCGAGACCACCACCGGCGTCACCCGCGCCGAATACTGCGCGATCGCGTGCGCCGAGATCTTCTCCGGCGCAGGCGAGATCATGGCCAGCCCGATGGCGACGCTGCCGCTGATCGGCGCCCGGCTCGCGCGCCTGACCACCGAACCCGACCTGCTCATCACCGACGGCGAAGCCCTCATCTTCGCCGACACCCCCGCCGTCGGCGCGAAGGCACCGATCGAGGGCTGGATGCCGTTCCGGAAGGTGTTCGACGTCGTCGCGTCCGGTCGCCGCCACGTGGTGATGGGCGCCAACCAGATCGACCGGCACGGCAACCAGAACCTCTCGGCGTTCGGCCCGCTGCAGCAGCCGACCCGGCAGATGTTCGGCGTCCGCGGCGCGCCCGGCAACACGATCAACCACCCCACCAGCTACTGGGTGGGCAAGCACACGTCGCGGGTGTTCTGCGACCAGGTCGACATCATCTCCGGCGTCGGCTACGACCGGATCGACCCCGACAATCCGGCCTACCGGTTCCACCACCTGCACCGGGTGGTGACCAATCTCGGGGTGTTCGACTTCGGCGGACCCGGACACACGTTCCGGGCGCTGTCGCTGCACCCCGGCGTCACCGCCGAACAGGTCGCCGAGAACACCTCGTTCGAGGTCGCCGACCTGGACGATGCACCCGTCACCCGGGACCCGTCGGAGGAAGAACTGCGGCTGATCCGCGAGGTCCTCGACCCCCGCAGCCTGCGCGACCGGGAGGTGTCGGTATGAGCACGCTCCGCACCGCACTGACCGATCTGGTCGGTGTGCAGCACCCGGTCGTGCAGACCGGAATGGGCTGGGTCGCCGGACCACGACTCGTCGCGGGCACCGCCAACGCCGGCGGTCTCGGCATCCTCGCGTCGGCGACGATGACGTACGACGAACTCGACGCCGCGATCACGAAGACGAAGACGCTCACCGACAAGCCGTTCGGGGTGAACATCCGCGCCGACGCCACCGACGCCCCGCAACGCATCGACCTGCTCATCCGGGAGAACGTGCGCGTCGCGTCGTTCGCGCTGGCCCCCAAGCAGGAACTGATCGCGAAACTGAAAGCCGCCGGGGTGGTGGTCATTCCGTCGATCGGCGCCGCGAAACACGCCAAGAAGGTGGCGTCGTGGGGAGCCGACGCGGTGATCGTGCAGGGCGGCGAGGGCGGCGGTCACACCGGCCCCGTCGCCACCACCCTGCTGCTGCCGTCGGTGCTCGACGCCGTCGACATCCCCGTCGTCGCCGCGGGCGGCTTCTACGACGGCCGCGGGCTCGCCGCCGCCCTCGCCTACGGCGCCGCCGGCGTCGCGATGGGCACCCGCTTCCTGCTCACCCAGGAATCGACGGTCCCCGACTCCGTCAAACAGGAATACCTCGCCCGCGGACTGCAGGACACCACCGTCTCCCGCAAGGTCGACGGCATGCCCCACCGGGTCCTCAACACCGAACTCGTCGACAGCCTCGAACACTCCGGCAACGTCCGCGGGCTGGTCGCCGCCGCGCGCAACGCGTCCAAGTTCAAGGCCATGACCGGCATGAAATGGTCGACGCTCGTCAAGGACGGTCTCGCCATGAAGAAGTCCGGCGACCGCACCTGGCAGCAGATCATCATGGCCGCCAACACCCCGATGCTGCTCAAGGCCGGGCTCGTCGACGGCAACACCCACGCCGGTGTCCTCGCCTCCGGTCAGGTCGTCGGGCTGCTCGACGACCTGCCCACGTGCAAGGACCTCATCGACGGCATCGTCGCCGACGCGATCAAACGCATCGACGCCCTCGGCGCCCTCCGCGCCTGAGACCGAACGAACGGGACGCTCGTTGGATCTGACGCAACGAGCGTCCCGTTCGTCCGGCTAGGAAGAAGCGGCCTTCGCCGCGCTCAGCTGGATGACGCGGCCTTCGCCGCGCTCAGCTGGATGACGCGGCCTTCGCCGCGATGCGCGCCCGGACCTCCGGCCGTCGCAGCGGGGGCACTGTCTGCGGTGGCTGCTTGCGCGCCGGCAGTGCGGCGAGGAGTTTCGTGGTGGCCTCGGTGACGACGGCTACCGCCTCCTCGAACGGTTCACGGTTGGCGTCGGAGAGCTTCTGGATTCCGCTGACCTTCCGGACGTATTGACGCGCCGCCGCCTCGATCTCCTCCGCGGTGGCCGCCGGTTCGAGTCCGCGCAGCTCGGTGATGTTTCGGCACATGACTCGACGATAGCGCCGACGCCTCAGCTGCGGGCGGGCTCCAGGGCGTCGGCGTCCGCGGGTGCGGCGTCGGGTTCGACGTCCGGGAGCGGGGTGCGGGACCGCGCGGCCACGACCGCGGCGCCGAGCAGGACCAGGGCGACGAGGCACTGCGAGCTGCCGATCACCTCGCGGACGGCGGCCTCCACCCAGCCGGACGAGGACGACTGCAGCACGAAGTTGGGGCCGATCAGGAAGATCAGCGTTGCGGCGCCGACCGCCGGCCGCCAGCTGCGGTACTGCGGTGCGATCAGGATCGGAATCAGCAGGATGCTGTATGCCCAGTGGTGGGTGACGGCGAACGGCGCCGCGAGCAGCGAAGCCAGGGCCACGATCGACAGTGCGATCAGGTGCTCACCCGACCGGGTGAACCGGTACGCCGACCATGCGGCGGCGGAGACGATGACGGCCGCGCTGAGCACCCAGAGGATGCCGGCCAGTCGGCCCTCCGCCCCGAGCCGGGCGATGACGCCGGTGACGGCCTGGTTGCGGAAGAAGTCGGGCGCGCCCGCACGGCCGGTGGCGAAGAATTCGGTGGTCCAGAACCACACCGACGACTGCGGCAGCAGCCAGAAACCGAGTCCGACGGTGACGAGGATCGTGGCGAGCGACCGTCCGATCGAGCGGAAGTCGCGGCGGACGAGCAGGACGAGCAGGAAGGCTGCGGGGGTGATCTTGATTGCGGCGGCGAGGCCGATCGCGATTCCGCGGAACCTCTTCGGGATCACCCCGGTGCAGTCGGCGACCACGAGCGCCATCAGGATGATGTTGATCTGACCGAAGTCGAAGTTCGAGCGCATCGGTTCGAGGAGCAGTACCGGGCCCATCGACAGCAGAGCGAGAAGTTCGGGGCGGCGGACGTCGAGTTTCGACAGCGCCACCTTGACCATCCACCACACGAGCCCGAGGTTGAGGGCGCACCACAGCGCCTGCAGGACCGCGGGGTCGATCTCCGCCATCGGTGCGAAGAGGATCGCCGCGAACGGTGCGTAGATGAACCTGAACCCGGAACTGCTCGGGAAGTCCGCGGAGTAGAGCGGCAACCCGCTGACGAAGGCGTGGCCGGCGTCGCGGAACACGGAGAGGTCCATCAGGTAGCCCGTTGCCGCATCGAACTCTCGGTAAGCCACCACCCCCACGGAGAGAACGCCCACGAGGAGCGCGGCGGCATGGAGACGATAATCCCTGAACTTCGATTCACTCTGTAACAAGAATTTGTTCTTTCATGATCGGCGTCGTGGTCAACGATCCACCGTAGCGGGCCGTGACCCAATCGTGACAAAGGCGAGGTCGTGGCGCCCGAACCGCACGCTTCGTCATAGTTTATTTAGACTGGTATATTTCGATCATGCCCGGACGCGCCCTCGACAATCCCCTCGTCCTGCCGGTGCTCGGACTGCTTCTCGAATCGCCGATGCACCCGTACCAGATGGAGGTCACGCTGCGTGAGCGCAGCGAGGAGGGCCAGTGGCCGCTCAACCGCGGCTCGCTGAACAATGTGGTCGCCGCCCTCGCGGCGGCGGGCTGGATCGAGGAACACGAACGCGCGCAACGGGAGGGTCGGCCCGTCCGCACCGTCTACGCCCTCACCGACGCGGGACGAGCGGAACTGGTGAGCCGACTGGACATCCAGATCCGCAGCGCCGCACGGGAGTTCTCACCGTTCTTCGCCGCGATCAGCTACCTCGGCGCGCTGGGGCGCGAGGGCGCCGTCGACGCGCTCACCGAACGGGCCCAACGACTCACCGCGAGAATCGAATCCGACCACACGAAGCTCACCCGCGCGCTCGGCGACGGAGTGCCCGCCCTGTTCGTCGTCGAGGCGGACTACGCACTCCACGCCGCACGGGCAGAGCTGGACTGGATCGCGTCGACGATCGCCGGCATCCGCGACGGACGCCTCGCGTGGCCCGAACCGATCAGCCCGTCCCGAACGTCCCTTCGAGCCGGTTCCGCGAACCGGGGTGCACGAGACGTGCGGCGCTGACGAGTCCTCGGGACGACCAGGTGCGGCGTCGGATCAGCAGGCAGGGTTCGGAACGCTCGATGTGGAGGAGCCGGCATTCCTCGGGGGATCCGAGGATCGCTTCGACGACGTGCTCACCCCTCGTCAGCGGAGCTTCCACGCTCAGATAGTGATTGGGCGTCTGCTGGGTGAAGTCCTGATCGAGATAGCCGGGCGCCTCGGCGGGATTGACGAACCGGTCTTCGAGCTGGATCGGTGTGTCGTCCTCGTAGTGGATCATCAGCGAGTGGAACACCTTGCCGCGGATCGAATCCCGGATGAAGGCGTTGGCCGGATCGGCGTCTTCCTCACGCACGTACACCACTTCGGTCCGGTGGCGGTGTCCGCGTTGCTGGATCTCGTCGGCGATGTTCTTGACCTCGAACAGCGGCGACGCCGTCTTCGTGGCCGCCACGAACGTGCCCACCCCCATCAGGCGCACCACGAGGCCTTCGGCGCTGAGTTCGCGCAGCGCGCGGTTGATGGTCATGCGGGACAGCCCCAGTGCGCCGACGAGCTGATTCTCCGAGGGCAGTTGATCGCCCTCCTGCCAGCGGCCGGCGTTGATCTGCGACACGATCAGGTGCTTGACGCGTTCGTACGCCGGGGCCGACTCCGTCCCCGGTCCGTTGTACAACGCAGCCAGCTCCGCGTCGACTACTGCGATCTCTACCACTGACACCCATTCCTCTGCGGCACCGACGACCTTCCCGTGCAGTCGGCCGTCTGCAGTCTATCGGCCGACTGCACGGGTGAGCCGCAATCGCGCGGTGCGCCCGATGTCACCTCACCATGCTGCGGAGTTGCCTGGTCGCGACGGACAGGGCGGCCAGGTCGTGCTCCCCCGATTCCGTGACGGCGTCGAGGGTGTGGCGGGCGCGCGCCAACCGGGCGGCGTTGCGGTCCTCCCACTCCCCGATCTTCTGTTCCGCCGTGTCCGCGACTTCGCTGCCCGCGATCACGTCGAGGCACAGGGCCCGCACCGTGTCGTACAACTCGTCGCGCAGCGACAACCGGGCCAGCGCGTTCCACCGCGTACCCCGTCCCAGCTGCGAGACCCCCACCAGGAGGTGAACCAGGCCGAGGCACTCCCCGAGCCGGTAGTACACCTCGGCCACCTCGCGGGGGTCTCGCTGGGTGATGTCGGCGATCTCGACGATGTCGAGCAGCGCGAACCGGTCGAGCAGCAGTTGGACGCGCCCGGCCAGGGCTGCGGGGACACCGCGGGCCGCCAGCGCCGCCGTGCGGCTGCGGAGACTCTCCGCGTCCTCGCCGCACAGCCAGCCCGCGACGTGCGGTGTCAGGTCCGCGACCCGGTCACGGAATCGGCTGATCTCCGCCCCGACCGCGAGCGGCTGGGGCCTGCGGGTGAGCATCCACCGCGACGCCCGGTCGAGCAGCCGCCGGGTGAACAGCGTCAACTCGTCCGAGAGCGCGGCGTCGAGGTCGGCGTCCCGGATGTCGCGGCGCAGCGACGGCAGGTCGAACACCTCCGAGACCACCGCGAACGCGCGCACGGCGTCGGCGCCGCTCGCACCGGCCTCCTCCCCCAGCCGGAAGGCGTACGTGATGCCGCCGTTGTCGACGACGTCGTTGGTGAGGACCGTCGCGACGATCTCCCGGCGCAGCGGGTGTTCGCCGATGGCGTCGCCGAACGACTCCCGGAGTCTGCGCGGGAAGTACCCGGCGAGGGCGTCCGCGAACGCCGGGCTGTCGGGCAGGTCGCCGGCGAGCAGGTCCGATTTCAGCGCCAGTTTGACGTGGGCCATGAGCGTCGCGAGTTCCGGCGAAGTGAGTCCCGCCTCCGCGCGTTCCCGGGCGGCGATCTCCTTCCGGGACGGCAGCACCTCGATGGCGCGGTCCAGACCGTGGCGGCCCTCCAGGTGGCCGATGAGCCGTCCGTGCACCGCGAGGGACGCGGCGGCGTCGGCCCGGCTCGTGCCGAGCACGTCGTTCTGGGCGACGTTGTCGGACAGCACGAGACGCGACACCTCCCCGGACATCTCGGCGAGCAGACCCGCGCGGTCCTCCGCGGCGAGACGGCCGCCGCTGACCAGGGCGTCGAGCAGGACCTTGATGTTGACCTCGTGGTCGGAGCAGTCCACGCCCGCCGAGTTGTCGAGGGCGTCCGTGTTGATCCGCCGGCCGTTGCGGGAGAATTCGATGCGTCCCAGCTGGGTGAGGCCGAGGTTGCCGCCCTCACCGATCACCCGCGCCCGGACGTCGGCGCCGTCCACCCGCACGCCGTCGTTGCCCTTGTCGCCCACGTCGAGGTGGGTTTCGGTGCCCGCCTTCACGTAGGTCCCGATCCCGCCGTTCCACAGCAGGTCCACCGGTGCCCGCAGGATCGCGCGAACCAGGTCGGGTGGCGACAGTTCGGTGGTCCCGGGCGCCAACCCGAGCGCGCGCCGCGCCTCCTCGCTGACCGGAACGCTCTTCCTCGACCGTTCCCACACACCGCCGCCCGCGCTGATCAGGTCGGGCGCATAGTCGGCCCACGACGACCGCGGCATCGCGAACAGGCGTTCCCGCTCCGCGAAGGAGGTGGCCGCGTCGGGGTTCGGGTCGAGGAACACGTGCCGGTGATCGAACGCGGCCACGAGCCGGATGTGCGGGCTGGCCAGCATTCCGTTGCCGAACACGTCGCCGCTCATGTCGCCGATCCCGACGGCGGTGAACTCCTCCGATTGGGTGTCGACCCCCATCTCCCGGAAGTGCCGTTTCACGCTCTCCCACGCGCCGCGGGCGGTGATGCCGAGCGCCTTGTGGTCGTACCCGACGGATCCGCCGGACGCGAACGCGTCACCGAGCCAGAATCCATATTGCGCCGCAACGTCGTTCGCGATGTCGGAGAACGTCGCGGTGCCCTTGTCCGCGGCGACGACGAGGTAGGTGTCGTCGCCGTCGTGCCGCACCACCCGGGGCGCCGGGATCACGGCGCCGCTCGCGAGGTCCACGTTGTCGGTGACGTCCAGCAGTCCACTGATGAAGCTGCGGTAGCAGCGCACACCCTCGGCGCGCTGCGCGTCCCGATCCCGCGCCGGGTCCCCGGTGGGTGCCGGCGGACGCGCGACGACGAATCCGCCCTTCGCGCCGACGGGCACGATCACCGAGTTCTTGACCGCCTGCGCCTTCACCAGTCCCAGCACCTCGGTGCGGAAGTCCTCCTTGCGGTCGGACCACCGCAGGCCCCCTCGCGCGACGGCGCCGAATCGCATGTGCACACCCTCGACCCACGGCGAGTAGACGTAGATCTCGAAGCGGGGCCGCGGCTGCGGCAGTTCGGGGATCCGCTGCGGATCGAATTTGAACGACAGGACCTCCCGTTCCCGGCCCGTACGGACGTAGCGGTTGGTGCGCAGGGTCGCCAGGACCACATTGAGGTAGGCGCGCAGGATGCGGTCGGCGTCGAGACCGAGCACGTCGCCGATCGCCGTTTCCAGCGAGCCGACCAGTTCGCCGGACTCCGTCGCGGCGTCCGGATCGAACCTCGCGGCGAACAGCCGGATCAGCGCCTGCGAGATCTCCGGGTTATCCCCGAGGACCGTCGCGATGTGGTTCTGGCTGTACGGGAACCCGCCCTGCCGGAGGTAGCGCGCGTACGCCCGCAGCACCTCCACCTCTCGCCAGTCGAGACCCGCCCGGAGTACGAGTTCGTTGAAACTGTCGGTCTCCGCACGGGATTCCCAGGCCGCGGCGAACGTGTCCGTGAAGCGGTGCGGCAATGCGTCGTCCGCCGGCCCGGCCGCTGTGTGGCGAATCCCGAATTCGTACATCCAGCAGTCGGTTCCACGGCTGTTCGCGACCGTGTACGGGCGCTCGTCGAGGACCGCGACACCCATGCTCTGCAGGATCGGGAGCACGTCGCTGAGCGAGGCGGGGGCGCCGCCGACGAAGAAGGTGAAACGCCAGTCGGCGGCCTGCGTGTCGAGTCGCGTCTCGATCGCGCCGTCCGTCAGTGCCTCGAACACCGCGACGTCCGTCCGGGCGCGCCGGGCGTCGAAGTCGTGCTTGTACACCGCGGGGAAGTTCTCCGAATAGTGTGCGAGGAGTTCGCGTTCGGTTGCGTCGAACTCGTCGTGGAACCGGTCGTCCCAGGTCCGGCAGGCCCGGGCGATCCGGCGCTGAATGTCCAGTCGCCGCGCGTCCGTAACCTCGGTGCCCGAAGGAACGCGCATCGTGAAATGCACCATCGCCAGCGGGTACTCGGACACGTTCGTGGTGTATTCGACGGCGGTGCCGTTCAACTCGTCGAGGAGGACCTGCTGGGCCGCCAGGCGCGTCCGCGTGTTGTACCGATCCCGGGGGATGAACACCAGCGCCGACATGCTGTCGCCGGGGACGTCCGTGCGCAGGAAGAGGTGGATGTGTTCGCGCGCGGTGATGCCGGCGACCTCGGTGAGGGCCGAATGCAGTGAGTCCGGGCTCGCCGCGAACAACTCGGTCAGCGGCAGCGCCTGCACGACCTGCAGCACGGCCTGCCCGGAGAAGGAGTCGATGTCGAAGCCGGCGCGGTCGAGCAGGGCCCGCACCCGGCGGCCGGCACCCGGGATGTCCAGGACGTTCTCGTGCCTGCCCGCGGGCGTGAACACGCCGACGAAGCGGTGCTCCACCCCCGCGGCCCGGACGCCGACAAAGGACGGATACGCCGAACGGTGCACGGACACCGGGAGCGCCGCCTGCCCGATCGCCAGGACCGGGCCGGATTCGGTGGCCGGCGCCCGGTCGCCCTCCCGGTCGTGGAGGACGCCGAGACTCTCCCGGGGTGTGCCGTCGGCGTCGTACCGCGCGTATCCGAGGACGGTGAAGTTGCCCGCCTCGCACCAGCGCAGGAAGGCGGCGGCCTCCCGGAGTTCTTCGGACAGCGCGTCCTGCCCGGACTGCGCGTCGAGTTGCTCGGACACCTGGATCTGGAGTTCGCGCATCCGCGCCAGATCCGCGTTGACCCGCCGCACGTCGGCGAGGACGGCAGCCAGGGATTCGACGAGTGCGGCGACGACCGTCTCGTGGGTGTCGGCGCGAAGCCCCACGTGGATCCAGGACTCCGCCGTCCCCGCGTCGGTGGCCGGACGCACGTCGGTGAGGGTGCCCGACTCCGCGCGGCGGGCGGCGACGACCGGGTGCAGTACCTCCTCGATGGGGGCGCCGACCCGGGCCGCGGTGAGGAGTACCGATTCGACGAGCAGCGCCATGTCGTCGGTGACGATCTGCACGGCGGGTCCGATCCCGCTGGGGTCTGTGGCGTCGATGCCGCGCACGACCGCGGTCCCGGGGATCCGGTGCCGTCCCGTCTCGAGATGTGTGTGCGCGATCCGATCACGCGCCTCGGAATCGGTGTTGTCAGCGGAGGGGTGACCTGCGGTGCGGAGGTAGAGGTCGAGGAAGCGCTCGCGCGCCTCCTGATCGGAAAACAGCTGCTCATCGCGCTCGAGCGGATGTGAGGACGTCGAAATTACTCTCATGTCAGTACCTTCCGTCGGGAGCATCGGGACTCCCGGCTGGTGCAGTGGCGGGCCGGCACGCTTCTCGGCTGGGTCCTTGGAGAACGCTTGACAGGGGGTTGTCTATACAGGACTATACATCTAAGGCGATAAAAAACGTGAGTCAGAGCACACTGGATTCAGGACATGGGACAGAGCACCCGGGACCGACCAGAAGCTGCCGGACTCGTCACAGAGAGACAACAGGCCATGACACACGAGGGACCTCCCGAGATCAGCCTCGCGCCGGAGCGTCGCACCATCGACGTCGTTCCGGACGACGAGCGCCACGGATCTCCGCGCAGCCAGTTCACGCTCTGGTTCGGCGCCAACATGCAGATCACCGCGATCGTGGACGGCGCCCTGGCGGTCGTCTTCGGCGCCGACGCGCTGTGGGCGATCGTCGGCCTGCTGATCGGCAACATCTTCGGCGGTGCCGTCATGGCCCTGCACTCCGCTCAGGGACCGCGTCTCGGCCTGCCGCAGATGATCTCGAGCCGGGCCCAGTTCGGCGTCCTCGGCGCCGTGCTCCCGCTCGTCCTCGTCGTCCTGATGTATCTCGGCTTCGCCGCGACCGGCAGCGTCCTCGCCGGTCAGGCCGTGAACGAGATCCTCCACATCGACAATGCCACCGTCGGCATCCTCATCTTCGGCGCGATGACCGCGTTCGTGGCGGTGACCGGGTACAAGCTCATCCACGTGGTCGGCAAGATCGCGACCGTCGTTGGCATCATCGGCTTCACCTACCTGCTGATCCGCTTGTTCGCCGAGTACGACGTGGCCGCGTTCGTCGGGATCAAGGGCTTCGACATCGTCACGTTCCTCCTCGCGATCTCGCTCGGCGCCGGCTGGCAGCTGACGTTCGGACCGTACGTCGCGGACTACTCCCGCTACCTGCCGCGCTCGACGAGCGAGCGGAAGACCTTCTGGTCGACGTTCGCGGGCAGCGTGATCGGCTCGCAGTGGTCGATGACGCTGGGCGCGCTCGTCGCCGCCGTCGCCGGCGACGCGTTCCTCAGCGACCAGGTCGGCTTCATCGGCGAACTCGCCGGACCCGCCGTCATCGCCCTGATGATCTACCTGGTGATCCTGGTCGGGAAGCTCACCGTCAACTGCCTCAACGCGTACGGCGGATTCATGTCGATCCTCACCACCGTGACCGCGTTCAACGGGCAGTCGCGCATCTCGTCCCGGGCCCGCACCCTGTACATCATCGGGTTCGTCGCGGTGTCGATGCTGATCGCGATCGGCGCCAGCGCCGACTTCCTCAACAACTTCAAGAACTTCGTCCTCGTGCTGCTGATGGTCTTCACCCCCTGGAGCGCCATCAACCTGATCGACTACTACCTCATCTCCAAGGAGCGCGTGGACATCCCGGCCCTGTACGACCCGGCGGGCCGCTACGGCCGCTGGAACACGACCGCGATGAGCTGCTACGCCATCGGCGTCGTCGCGCAGATCCCGTTCCTCGCGCAGAAGCTCTACACCGGCCCGGTGACGGACATGCTGGGCGGCGCGGACATCTCCTGGATCGTCGGCATCGTCTTCACCGCCGCGATCTACTACCCGCTCGCACGGCGCAGCAGCAACCCGCCCCCGGCCATGATCTACCCGGAAAACACCGCCATGGCCGATTCTCGACAGTGAATCACGCTGACCCCCAGACTCTTCCACCTCTCTCGTTCGACCATCAAGGAGTACACGACATGACCACCACGACGCCTCCGGTTTCCGGACCCCGCCACGTGTCGGCGCCCCGCGGCACCGAATTGACGACCCTCGGCTGGCAGCAAGAAGGCGCCCTGCGCATGCTGATGAACAACCTCGACCCCGAGGTCGCCGAGCACCCCGACTCGCTCGTCGTCTACGGCGGCACCGGCAAGGCCGCGCGCAGCTGGGAAGCGTTCGACGCGATGGTCCGCACGCTGAAGACCTTGAAGTCGGACGAGACGATGCTGGTGCAGTCCGGCAAGCCGGTCGGTGTGTTCCGCACCAGCGAGTGGGCGCCCCGCGTCCTGCTCGCGAACTCGAACCTGGTGGGCGACTGGGCCAACTGGGAAGAGTTCCGCAAGCTCGACGCCCTCGGCCTCATCATGTACGGGCAGATGACCGCCGGATCCTGGATCTACATCGGCACGCAGGGCATCCTGCAGGGCACGTACGAGACGTTCGGCGCCGTTGCCCGCAAGCGCTTCGGCGGCTCGCTGGCCGGCACCATCACCCTGACCGCGGGCCTCGGCGGCATGGGCGGCGCCCAGCCCCTCGCCGTGACGATGAACGACGGCGTCGCGATCTGCGTCGACTGCGACGTCACCCGCATCGACCGCCGGATCGCGCACAAGTACCTCGACACCAAGGCCACCGACATCCACGACGCCCTGCGTCTGGCGATCGAGGCCCGCGACGCGAAGCGCCCGCTGTCCATCGGGCTCGAAGGCAACGCCGCCGAGATCTTCCCCGAACTGCTCGCGATGAACGCCCCCATCGACATCGTCACCGACCAGACGTCGGCACACGACCCGCTGTCGTACCTGCCGCTCGGCATCGACTTCGCCGACATGAAGGCGATGGCCGACAAGGACCCGGTGAAGTTCACCGAGGACTCCCGCGCGTCGATGGCCCGCCACGTCGCCGCCATGGTCGGCTTCCTCGACAAGGGCGCCGAGGTGTTCGACTACGGCAACTCCATCCGTGACGAGGCCCGCAAGGCCGGCTACTACCGCGCGTTCGACTTCCCCGGATTCGTGCCCGCCTACATCCGTCCGCTGTTCGAGGAGGGCCTCGGCCCGTTCCGCTGGGCGGCGCTGTCGGGCGACCCGAAGGACATCGAGGCCACCGACAAGGCGATCCTCGAACTGTTCCCCGAGAACGAGCACCTCAAGCGCTGGATCACGATGGCAGGCGAAAAGGTGGCGTTCGAGGGTCTGCCGGCCCGGATCTGCTGGCTCGGCTACGGCGAACGGCACAGGGCAGGCCTGAAGTTCAACGAGATGGTGGCGTCCGGTGAGCTGTCGGCGCCCGTCGCCATCGGTCGCGACCACCTCGATTCCGGATCGGTCGCGTCGCCGTACCGGGAGACCGAGTCGATGCTCGACGGCTCCGACGCGATCGCCGACTGGCCGCTGCTCAACGCGCTCGTCAACACCGCGTCGGGCGCGTCGTGGGTGTCCATCCACCAGGGCGGCGGGGTCGGCATGGGCCGGTCCATCCACGCCGGTCAGGTGTGCATCGCGGACGGCACCGACCTGGCCGCGGAGAAGTTGGAGCGGGTCCTGACCAACGACCCCGGCATGGGCGTCATCCGGCACGTCGACGCCGGATACGACCACGCCGCCGACGTCGCCCGCGAGCGCGGCGTCCGCGTGCCGATGTCCGAGGGATGACCAACCGCCCGAGCGACCGTATCTTCGAACCACTGGAAGGAACAGCAGTGACAGCGAACACCTCCCGCTCCACAGCGCTGACCGGCATCGGCACCCTGGTGACCAACGACCCGACAGTGGGGGACGGTCCGCTCGGGCTGATCCGCGACGCCGCCGTCGTCTTCGACGGCGGCGTGGTGGCCTGGGTCGGCAGCACCGATGCGGCGCCTGCCGCGGACGTCGGGTACGACCTCGACGGCCGGGCCGTGCTGCCGGGCTTCGTCGAAAGCCACTCGCACCTGGTGTTCGGCGGGGAACGCGCGGAGGAATTCGCGGCCCGCATGGCGGGACAGCCGTATGCGGCGGGTGGCATCCGCAACACGATCGAGGCGACGCGGAACGCCACCGACGAAGAACTGCAGGCGAACACGCGGCGACTGCTGGACGAGTCGCTGCGGTCGGGCAGCACCACGGTGGAGTGCAAGACCGGCTACGGGCAGACGGTCGCGCACGAACTGCGCAGCACGCGGATCGCGGCGTCCCTCACCGACGAGGTGACGCTGCTCGCCGCGCACGTCCCGCCGCCGGAATACGCGGGCCGCGCCGACGACTACGTCGCCATGGTCTGCTCGGAGATGATCGATGCCTGTGCACCGCAGGCGAAATGGATCGACGTGTTCTGTGAGACCGGCGCGTTCGACCGCGATCAGGCGCACGCCGTGCTCACCGCCGGAATGGCGAAGGGGCTGATCCCCCGCGTCCACGGCAACCAGCTCCGCGAGGGGCCCGGAGTCCAGCTCGCCGTCGAACTCGGCGCCGCGTCCGTCGACCACGTCTGCTACACCACGCAGGCCGACATCGACGCGCTGGCGCAGAGTTCGACGGTGGCGACCCTCCTTCCCGGCGCGGATTTCTCGACCCGCAACAAGTACCCCGATGCCCGGGCCCTGCTCGACGCCGGTGTCACGGTCGCGCTGGGCGCGGACTGCAACCCCGGCACCAGCTACACCACCAGCCTGCCGTTCTGCATCGCGATCGCGGTGCGGGACATGCACATGACCCCGGACGAAGCGATCTGGGCGGCGACCGCGGGCGGCGCCCGCGCGCTGCAACGCGCCGACGTCGGGGTCCTGCGTCCCGGAACGCGGGCCGACGCCCTCGCCCTCGACGCGCCGTCATACCTGCACCTGGCCTACCGGCCCGGCGTCCCCCTGGTCAGCGATGTGTGGCGGGGCGGCGAACTCGCCTGGTCCGCGCGCGTCGGTCACGAGAAAGCGAGGGCATTGCGATGATGGAGAACCTGTTGATACCGCCACCCCCCTGGGTCGGCAGGATGGACGGCACGTCGAGCCACCACCTCCGCTGGCACCAGGCGGTGACCCCGCTCCGGGACGGCGCCGAGCCGGGTGCCTGCGTGTTCATCGGATTCTCCAGCGACGAGGGCGTGGAACGGAACAAGGGGCGCCGCGGCGCGTCCCGCGGTCCCGACGCGCTGCGGAGCGCGCTGTCGTCGATGGCGCTCGCCGAGCCGCTCCGCGCGTATGACGCCGGCACCGTCGCGGTCACCGACAATCGTCTCGAAGCCGGGCAGGAGGCGCTGGGCGCGGTAGTTGCCGCGACGCTCGACGCCGGCCAGTTCCCGGTGGTTCTCGGCGGCGGCCACGAGGTGGCGTTCGGGACGTACCTCGGTCTGGCGCAGGCGGCGGTCCGGACCCCGCGCAAACGGGTCGGGATCCTGAACCTGGACGCGCACTTCGACCTGCGGTCCGATCCGGTGCCGAGTTCGGGCACACCGTTCCGGCAGATCCTCGAACGGGAACACGCGGCGGGCACCACTCTGCAGTACTCCGTACTCGGCATCAGCCAGCCCAGCAACACCACCGCGCTGTTCGACACCGCACGCGGATACGACGTCCGGTACCTCCTGGACGACGAGTGCTCGGTCTCCGACCGGCACCGGGTGGCCGTGTTCGTCAGCGAGTTCCTGTCGGACGTCGATCTCGTCTACCTCACCATCGACCTCGACGTCCTCCCCGCCGCGGTCGCGCCCGGAGTGAGCGCTCCCGCCGCGTACGGGGTGCCCACGGAGACGATCCAATTCGTGTGCGACGCCGTCGCCGCCAGCGGAAAACTCGCGGTTGTCGATGTCGCCGAGCTCAATCCGTCGTTCGACATCGACAACCGCACCGCCCGCACCGCCGCCCGGTTCATCCATCGGATCGTCACGAAACGCATTCCGATCGTCGGCTGAGGTCGCCCGGGCAGCCTGCGCTCAGCCCTCCCGCAGCACTGCGCGCAGGCGGGCGACGAACGTGGCCGGGTCGTGGGCGAAGCCGATGTGGTCGCCCGGGAACAGCGTGGGCTCGATCCCCAGTTCGGCGGCGAGCGCCCGCGACGTCCGGTCGCAGAGTTGACCTCCCGACTCCTCGCCGATACCGACCACGATGCGGGTGGACGCCGACTGCAGCGCGGCGATATCCGGGCACCAGCGGGTGGTCGGACGCAGCATGTGCGCGTGCTGGAAGTACTCGTCGGCCGTGGCCTGCTCGTCCCGCTCGCCCCCGGCCATCTGCTGGAACACCTCCTCGGGCAGGTGGATGTTCGCCAGGTCCAGGAACTTCCTCCACGCCCCTACGACGTCCCCGCCGAGGTGGGCGTCGATGATCTCGTCGGTCTTCACGCGCAGGTGCTCGCGGTCGTCGAGCAGCTCGTCCAGCGGCGGCTCGTGAGCCACCACGGTGTGCACCAGCTCGGGATGCGCCTGCACGAGCGCGAGCGCGCTGACGGCGCCGCCGCTGGAACCGAACACCACGGCGGGGCCTGCGTCGAGGTGCATCAGCAACCGGGCGAGGTCGTCGGCGCGCATCTCCGGGGTGGAATCGCGGTCGCGGTCGTCGACCGGACTGCGGCGGATGCCCCGCGGGTCCGTCGTGAGCACGGTGTATTCGGCGGCCAGCAGATCGGCCGCGGGCGCGAAGGAGTCGGCGTCCATCGGCGCGCCGACGAGCACCACGACGGGACCCGAGCCCCGTACCTCGTAGTACAGCCTGGCACCGGGAACGTCGAGGGTCCGGGCGTGGGTGGTGGCGGTCGATGCGGAATTCATCGAGTTCTCCTCGTTGCAGGTGATCATTGGTCGCAGGTAGGACCGCCCCCGACGGGCAGAATCATCGGTTCCGTGGGGGAAATTTCTCGCCACGACCTCCCCGGAGCCCAGGATCCGGAGGATTCGTGGGCCTACCACTGGAAGCACGCGCGGCTAGATGACAGGATGAGATTTACGCGAACGGGATCTCGATGTGAGATCCCGGGCGGCAACTCAGGGAGTGAACGGTATGGCGCAGGGTGTTGTGAAGTGGTTCAACAGCGAGAAGGGCTTCGGATTCATCGCGCCGGACGACGGTAGCGCGGACGTGTTCGTTCACTACTCCGAGATCTCGGGCAGCGGCTACAAGTCGCTGGAGGAGAACCAGCGGGTGGAGTTCGAGGTCGGACAGGGCCAGAAGGGCCCGCAGGCCCAGAACGTACGGGCCGTCTGAGAGACGCCCCGATGACACTGTGACGACGAGGTCGCACCCGCGAGGTGCGGCCTCGTTGTCATAGCAGGCCCCGGGACAGCTATCTCGAGAGGCCGAAACTTCCCACCTGGCTGCCGCCCACGTAGACGGCCCCGGTGTAACTCCCGTCGGCGTCGGGGGAGATCCGGTCGGTCGCGAACTCCGGACCGCCTTCCCGTCGAACTGGGCCACCGGCTGCTCCCGTGTCGCGTCCGGTCCGCGCCCAGATGCCGCGCCGAATCCACGGGTTGAGTGAAAATTCTTGCAGTGCAGAACTGTTGACGTCCCATGACTTTGCCCCGGCGACCTCTCGTCAGGCGGCGCCGGCGGCTGTCGACCGGGGCACAGCAGGAGCTGTGATCTTCTGGTTGATCAGCATGTTGAGCGACACGCCCTGCTCTTCCGCCTCGATCGCCAGGCTCCGGTGTACCTGCGGCGAGGTTCGCACCATGAACTTGCCGCTGTAGGGACGATCAGCGATCGGCACCGGTGGTTGCTCGCCGGTCACCGCCATGTCCTCGAGGACGGCGCGGACGACACCGATGACACCGTCGAGTGCCTCGGCCTGCGTTTCCGCCAGCCATGACAACGATGGGAATTCGGCGACGGCCCCGACGAACTCGCCGTCGTCTTCCGACCAGGTCACCCGATAGGTGTAGTGCGTTGCGTCAGCCATTGTCAGCCTCGCCTACGTCGGCAAACGGAAGTGGTATCACCAGCGATACTACTGCGAGGGAGGCGAGCACGAAGAAGGACGGGCAGCAGCGTTCGCGGTCGCCGATCGCATCGGCAATCCCCTGGACAAATTCGGCGTTCTCCCTCATAGTCGATATGCCACTAAGTGGCATTGCTATTTCACTAGATGGCAATTTCGATCTTCCGACAGGAGTTCCCGTGACCGATCAGCTGCTCGATGCCGCCGAGTTCCGTTCCACAGTCCGCGCGTTCGCCAACCGTGAGATCCACCCCGGCGCCGCGTTCCGCGACGAGACGCGGGAGTTCCCGGCGGACCTGGTGAAGCGACTGGGCGAACAGGACCTGATGGGCATCTCGGTGCCCGAGGAGTTCGGCGGACTCGGCCTGTCCACCAAGACCCAGCTGATCGCCATCGAGGAGGTGGCCCGCACCGACGCCGCCCTCGCCTCGATCTACACCGCGCACTACCTGGGGCTCGAGCCGATCCTCGTCGGCGGAACCGAGGAGCAGAAGCGCCGGTGGCTGCCCCGGCTCGCCTCCGGTGAACTGCTCGCCGGGTTCGCCCTCACCGAACCGGACGCCGGCTCCGACATCGCGTCGATGCGCACGACGGCACGGCGCGAGGACGACGGGTGGCACCTGTCGGGGTCGAAGACGTACATCTCCAACGCCAAGGAGGCCGACCTCGTCGTCCTCTTCGCCAAGACCGATCCGTCGGCAGGCTTCCGCGGCATCACCGCGTTCGTCCTCCCGCAGGGCACTCCCGGCGTGAGTTACTCGGAGCCCCAGGACAAGCTGGGCATCCGATCGGCGCCCACCTACACCGTGTACCTCGACGACGTGGTGCTGCCCCACGACGCGGTGGTGGGAACGGAGGGGCGCGGCGGCAACATCGCACTCACCGCCCTCAACCGCGCCCGCATCGACGTGGCCGCGATGGCGAACGGAATCGCGCTGCGCGCTTGGGAACTGGGCCGGTCCTATGCGGCCGAGCGCAAACAGTTCGGACACCCCATCGCCGAATTCCAGGCGATCCAGTTGCTGCTGGGTGCGTGCGACGCACAACTCGTCGCCTCCCGGGTCACCGCGGACTGGGCAGCGGACGTGAAGGACGCCGGAGCCGACCTGCGCCGCGCCGCGTCGGTGTCGAAGTACGTGGCGACGGAGGCCTGCTTCTCGATCGTCGACCAGACCGTGCAGATTCACGGCGGCGCCGGGTTCATGCGCGAATCCGAGATCGAACGCCTCTACCGCGACTGCCGGATCCTCCGGATCTTCGAGGGCACCTCGCAGATCCAGCTGCTCACCATCGCCGCCAACGCGCCGTCGCCGCGCTCGACCGAATTCTGAGAAGGGCTCGTCATGCCTACCCTCCCTCCCCTCGACGGCATCCGCGTCGTCGATCTCTCCCGTGTTCTGGCCGGGCCGTACTGCACGGCGCTGCTCGCGGACGCCGGCGCCGACGTCGTCAAGATCGAGCCCGCCGCCGGCGAGGACTCGCGGCACCTCGGCCCGTTCCGCGACGGCGAGAGCATCTATTTCAACGTGCTGAACCGCGGAAAGCGCTCACTGGCACTCAATCTCAAGGACGAAGCGGATCGCGCCGTCCTGCTCGACCTGATCGACACGGCGGACGTCCTCGTCGAGAACTTCCGGCCCGGCGTGACCACCCGGCTCGGCATCGACTACGACACCGTCCACGCCCGCAACCCCCGGCTCGTCTACGCGTCCATCTCCGGTTTCGGGCAGGACGGGCCGCTCGCGGGCGCGGCCGCCTACGACCTCGTCGTGCAGGCGATGTCGGGAATCATGAGTATCACCGGTTCCCCCGAATCCGGCCCGACCCGGCTCGGTGAATCGTTCGGCGACCTCGTCGCGGGACTGTTCGCGGCGTGGGGCATCAGCTCCGCCCTCGTCGGCACCCGGGAATCGGGTGTGGGGCAACACCTCGACGTCGCCATGTTCGACAGCATGCTGGCGATGCTGCCCACCGCGCACAGTCAGCTGCAGGCCTCCGGGGTCGCGCCGGCAGGGGTGGGCAATCGGCATCCCGTCTCCACCCCGTTCGACACGTACCGGGCGGCGGACGGCCTGTTCGTCCTCGCCGTCGCCAGCCAGTCGGGGTTCGAGAAGCTCGCGCACACCATGGATCGCGCAGACCTTCTCGGCGACAACCGGTTCGCCGACGACACCTCCCGCACCGATCACGAACCCGCACTGCGCACCGAGATCGAGATCTGGGCGAAGGACAAGACGGTCGCCGAGGTGGTCGCGATCCTCGGCGCGGCCGGATTGGCGAGCTCCGAGATCTGGAACGTCGAACAGGCGTTGTCGTCCGAGCAGAGCAGGCACCGGGGACTCGTCGAATCGTTCGAGCATCCCGTCGCGGGAACCATCGACTACGTCCGGCAGCCGGTCGTGTTCGGCGACAGCGCACGCCCCGGGGTCCGCCGCAGCCCGCTGCTCGACGAACACCGGAAGCCCCTGCTGTCCGAGATCTCCGCACGGTAGATTCACGCCGACACCCGCGACCGTCAGGAGAGAACCCATGGCCCCCGGAGATGTGACCCGCAGCGCGAGCCGCACCTTCGAACTGCTCGGCGCGATCACCGAGCAGGGCGGGCTGACGCTCGGTGACGCCGCGAAGGCCGCCGGTCTCGCCACGAGTACCGCGCTGCGCCTGATCCGCAGCATGGAGCAGAGCGAGTTCCTGGTCCGCGGCGACGACAACGTGTATCGGGCCGGGCCGCGGCTTCTCCAGATCGGCGCCCGGGCGATCAGCGACAACCAGCTGCTGTCCCGGGCCCGGCCCGCGATGGTCGCGATCGCGGAGGGAACCCGCGAATCCACGTACCTGTCGACCCACGGCCCGAAGGGCACCGCCCTGTATCTCGCGCAGATCGAGGGCACCCACGCCATCCGGCACATGGGATGGGTCGGGCAGACGGTGCCGCTCGACGGCACGGCCGTCGGCGCCGCGCTGCGGGGCGACCTGCAGAGCGAGGGATACGCGATCGCCCACGACACCATCGAGGACCACTCGACGGGTGTGGCGGCCCCGATCTACGACGCGGTCGGGCGGATCGTGGGTGCGCTCAGCGTCATCGGGCCGACGTTCCGCCTCGACGACGCAGTCTGCGCGCGGCACGGCCTCGTCCTCGTCGAACACTGCCGTGCGCTGTCGGCGGAACTCGGCTCCCCCGCTACGTGATCGGCGCGTGACACCGGGCGACGCCGGCGGGACCGGACCGGGTCGGCGGAATCACAGCGCGTTGCACGCCAGGCGCAGGCGCCGCGACGATTCCGCCATCACCACCGACCGCGCTGCCTGATCCGGCGTGTCGTCGGTGCGCGCAGAGATCAGTGACTCGGACGCTTCTTGCAGCCATCGCTCGGCCCGCGGAAGGTCGCGGCCGAGGGATTCCAGTGCCGTGCGGGCGTGTGCAACCGCGGTCGCGGCCGTGTCGAGGGCATCGTCGACGACCGCCGCCGGATGATCCAGCAGGCGCACCGTCCAGAACTCGCCGGTCTCGTCGTAGTAGTAATAGCCGTGGCTCGGCTCGCGCACTTCGACGTATCGGTCCGCTGGTCCGACACAGGCGCTGTACTTCCCGGCGGCGGGTTCGACCACCGCGGTGAACGCGTTGCCGCGGTGCGCCGCGGACGAGCCCCCTTCACCACCCGCGTTCCAGTCCGCGACGGCGCCATGCGACGGACCGTGATCGGAATCGTGCGTACCAGCGCCCCGTCCGGCATCCCACCGGCGCATGGATCGACGACCTTCTGGCCGCGAGCCCCGAGTTCGCGACAATGTGGGAACGCAACGACGCCGTGCGGCCGCACGTTCGGCTGAGGGTGCGGCTGCGCACCGCTTCCGGCGCCGAGGCCGAGCTGGACCAGGTGGTGCTGCAGGCCGTCGACGATCCCACTCACCGCCTGGTGGTGTTCGTGCCGGCGATGTGAATCAGGCCGTTGCCGAGCCGTCCGCGGTCGAGGCCACCGCGTTCGCGTAGCCGATCAGAACCTCCGTGGTGCGTTCGATGTGGGCCACGAGGGCGGCGGCGGCACCGTCGGCGTCGCGCGCGAGGGTCAGGTCGGCGATCTGCTGGTGCTCGGCGGCGGCGTCGCGGTGGTCGTCGTGCGCGAGCACCCGGGACCAGTGGATGTACAGGTCGGAGCAGTCCCGCAGGCCGTCCGCGATCGACGTCAAACGCCTGCTGGTCCCGCCCGAGAGAAGCACGTGGTGGAACTGCCGGTGGGCCTCGGACCAGTCCGGTCTGACGTCCCCGTCGTCGTCGATCATCGCCGTGCGCTGCAGCCGGTGGTGCGCCGCGAGCACGCTGGACTCCCAGCTCAGGTCACCGTCGGCGATCGACTCCCGCAGGGCCATCGCCTCGATCAGCGTGCGTGCCCGGGTCAGGTCCGTCAGGTCCCCGACGGAGAGGGCGGCGACGGTGAATCCGCGCTGCGGCATCGCGACGACGAGTCCGCGTTCGGCGAGCCGGGTCAGGGCTTCGCGCAGCACGCTGGGGCTCACGCCGTGCCGGGCGGCGGTCTCGCTGATGTGCACCTTCGAGCCCGGCGGCAGCTCGCCGCGGAGCAGTTCGTCGCGGAGCTTGTCGTGAACCGTCTCGGCAAGTGTCGCCTTTTCGGTGCTCAGGGTCATGGAACGAGAATAACCGAATCCTGGCAGTTCAGCGATTGTTGGTAGAGATATCTTTTTTTACTTGATTTGCCGACGTTCGTGTGTGCATACTGTGACCACGACCACCACGGTGGCCCAGGTCACTCCCCCGCGGAGGGCCGTCGCACACTCCTGACCCAGCCCGAGGAGGCACCCCCATGTCCGTCATCGAAGTTCCCGTCCTGATCGTCGGCGGTGGAGGCGCCGGATTGACCGCGTCGATGACCCTGTCCACCCTCGGCGTCGAGTCGCTGCTGGTGAGCGCGCTGCCGACCACGTCGAAGCTTCCGAAGGCGCACGTGCTCAACCAGCGCGCGATGGAGATCCTCACCGAGGCCGGTGTGGCACCCGAGATCTATAAGCGCAGCACGCCCGCCGAGAACATGCGCGCCACCGGCTGGTACGCCGGACTCGCCGGCAAGCACGAGGACTACGGCAAGCGACTCGGCGTGCTGGAGGTGTGGGGCGGCGGCTACACCGACCCCGACTACGTCGCGGCCAGCCCGCGCCGCACCTGCAACCTGCCACAGATTCGCCTGGAGCCGGTCCTCAGGGACCACGCCGAGAAGCTCAATCCCGGCAACGTGCGCTTCAACCACGAACTCCTCGACCTGGTCCAGGACGACGGCGGCGTCACCGCGACCATCCGCGACAAGGATGCCGACAGCGAGTACACCGTGCGGGCGCAGTACGTCATCGCCGCCGACGGCGGCCGCACCGTCGGCAAGAAGGTCGGGGTCACCCTCGACGGCCCGCGCGACATCATGAAGCTCGTCTCGGTGCACATGACCACGGACCTCTCGCAGTGGGCCACCGACGACGACGTGCTCATCCGCTGGCTGGTCAACCCCGACTTCGGCGGCTCGTGGTCCGGTGTCCTGGTCCCGATGGGACCCGACCACTGGGGACCCGCCTCGGAGGAGTGGGTCTTCCACATGCAGTACGCGAACGACGACCCCGACGCCATGCGCCAGGAGAAGGTCCTCGAGCGGATGTTCGCCACCCTCGGCCTCCCCGCCGACCACCCCGTCGAGGTCCACAAGATCAGCCCGTGGGTGATGGAGGGCGTCATCGCCGACAAGTTCCGGGTAGGACGGGTCTTCATCGCCGGAGACGCCGCGCACCGTCACCCCCCCGACGGGCGGTCTGGGCCTGACCTCTGCGATGGCCGACGTCTACAACCTGTGCTGGAAGCTGGCGGCCGTGCTCGCCGGCCGAGCCGGGGACGCGCTGCTCGACACCTACGAGGACGAGCGAAAGCCCGTCGACCAGAACAACATCGACAACGCGATCGCCAACGCGATGAACCACAACACGATCGACCAGGCGCTCAACCTGTCGCCCGAGTACACGCCCGAGCAGAACTGGGCCGAGCTCGCCCCGCTGTGGCACGACGGACCGCTGTCCACCGCGAAGCGGCAGGCCGTCAACCGTGCCGTTGCGTCCCAGACGATCGAGTTCCACCACCACAACACGGAATTCGGCTACCGATACGATTCCACCGCCGTGGTGCCGGACGGCAGCCCCGCCTACGTGCCGCTGGACGAGGTGCGGCTCTACGAGCCCAGCACGCAGCCCGGCGCACCGCTCCCGCACGCCTACGTCGAGCGGGAGGGCGAACGGTTCCCGCTGGGAACGCTGGTCCACGGCGGCAAGTTCCTCGTCCTCGCCGGAGTCGGGGGCGGGGCGTGGGTGGAAGCCGCGAACAAGATCGCGGCGGAGAACGATCTGCCCCTCGTCGCGGCGACGGTCGGCATCCTGGACGCCGACCTGGTCGACGTCCGGTTCTCCTTCCTGAAGAACCGGGAGATCTCCGACGACGGCGCCCTGCTGGTCCGGCCGGACCGTTACGTCGCCTTCCGCTCCATGGGCGCCGTCGACGACCCGGAGGCCACACTGCGCGACGCGCTGAACACGGTCCTCGCGACCGAGTTGCGCTGAGCGGGAAAGGAAGGACGAGAACATGCGAATCGCCAACCTTACGGGGCGGCTGACGCTCCTCACGCCGTCCGGCGCCGTCGATGTCGAGCGGGCCAGTGCCGGACGGTTCGGGCCGAACCCGACGGCGGTGTACGCCCACTGGGCCGAGTTCACGGACTGGGCGAAAAGTGCGGCGCTCCCGGACGGCGCCGCGTACGACGAGTCGGATCTGGGTGCGGCGGTACCGGAGCCCGCGCAGATCTTCGCCATCGGCCTCAACTACCGCGAACACGCAATGGAGTCGGGACTCGACTTCCCCGTGGAGCCGCCCGTGTTCACGAAATTCCGTACGTCCCTGGCGGGTCCGGTCGGCGATCTGGAGCTGCCGACGGATACCGTCGACTGGGAGGCCGAGCTCGTCGTCGTGATCGGGCGCGCCGCTCGGAACGTCTCGGCGGAGGACGCCTGGGACCACGTCGCCGGCCTCACCATCGGCCAGGACTTCTCGGAACGGACGCGGCAGCTGGTTCCTCCGGCGCCGCAATTCAGCCTCGGCAAGTCGTTCCCCGGCTTCTCGCCCGTGGGTCCCGCGGTGGTCACCGTCGACGAGCTCGCCGACCCCTCGGACCTCGAGATCAGCTGCAGCATCGACGGCGACAAGGTGCAGCACAGCCACACCAGCGGCCTGATCTTCTCGATTCCGGTGTTGATAGAACGGTTGTCCGCCGTGCTGCCGCTGCTTCCGGGCGATCTGATCTTCACGGGCACGCCCAGCGGTGTCGGCGGCGGGCGCACCCCGAAGCGGTTCCTCCGGGCCGGCGAGGAGATCGTGACCCGGATCGAGGGCCTCGGTGAACTGCGCCAGAAGTGCGTTCCCGGGCAGCCACACACGACGGCCGCAGCGTCGTAAGCCGGATAGAGGATAGAAAGGACAGGACATGCCTCTGCACCGACTCACCGCGATCACGATCGGCGTCCCCGACGTCGAGGCGACGGCGGCCTATTACACCGATTTCGGGCTGACGCCCCTCGGCGGCAACGCGTTCGCCACCTCCGACGGCGGGGAACAGTTCCGGATCACCCACTCGGCGCAGCGCAAGCTGGTCGAGATCGGCATCGGTGTCGACGATCCCGACGACCTCGACCGCATCGACCGGCAGCTCGCCGCCCTCGACCTGACGTCGGACCGCTCCGGGAACGCCCTGACGGCGATCGAACCGATCGCGGGCTTCAAAGCCGTGGTCTCCGTCGCGCCGCGGATCGAACAGGACCGTGTCGAGCCCACGCCGTACAACGGGCCCGGCCGAATCGACCGCGTCAACGTGCGAGCGCCGGGCATCGAGCGCGAAGGCCCGGTGGCCCCCCACAAGCTCGGGCACGTGGTCATCGGGTCCACCGACCAGGCCGCGACCCAGCGATTCTTCACCGAGGGCATCGGCTTCAAGATCAGCGACACCGTGCCGTCCCTCGCCGCGTTCATGCGGTGCTCGACCGACCATCACAACGTGCTGGTCCAGCAGGCACCGGTGAACTTCCTGCACCACACGTCCTGGCAGGTCGACGACATCGACGAAATCGGCCGCGGCGCAATGGCGATGCTCGAGGACAATCCTGAGCGCCACGTCTGGGGTCTCGGCCGCCACCACATCGGGTCGAACTTCTTCTGGTACCTCAAGGACCCGGCCGGGAACTTCTCCGAGTACTACTCCGACATCGACTGCATCGTCGACGACGCGCTCTGGAAACCGGGAGTGTGGGAGGGCGCCAGGAGCCTGTTCAACTGGGGCCCGCCCCCGCCCCCGTCCTTCCTCATGCCCGAGGACGTCGCCGCGATGATGACCGGGGCCCACAATGCCGGTTGACGATCCCGCACCCGCCCCGCTGCCGGCGTGGACCCCGACGCCGGACGCCGCCGCCCGAACACAGATCCGCGCGTTCGAGCGGTGGCTGACCGCCGAAGGACGCGGCGAGTTCGGCAGCTACGACGAGCTCTGGCGCTGGTCGACCACCGAACTCGAAGAGTTCTGGCAGGCGGTCGCCGACTTCTTCGACGTGCGATTCGCCCGGCGGGCAACACAAGTGCTGGCCGACGACGGGATGCCGGGCGCGGCGTGGTTCCCCGACGCCACCCTCAACTACGCCGACCAGGCGCTCCGCCACACCGGCGAACAGACCGCGATCGTCGCCGTCTCCGAGGGCGGGCACCGGCACGAGGTGACCCGCGACGCGCTCCGCAACCAGGTCGCCTCCCTCGCGCACTGGCTCCGAACCCAGGGCATCGGCCCGGGTGACCGTGTCGTCGGCTACCTCCCGAACATCACCGCCACCGTCGTCGCGTTCCTCGCCACCGCCGCCGTCGGCGCCACCTGGTCGGCGTGCTCCCAGGAGTACTCGCCCGACGGCGCCGCCGACCGCCTCGGCCAGCTCGAACCCACCGTGCTGTTCATCGCCGACGGCTACCGATACGCCGGCAAGGAACACGACCGCTCCACCCACAACGACGAACTCCGGCGCCTGCTGCCCTCGGTGCGGACCACCGTGTGGGTGTCGCACCTCGGCGCCGCCCAGCCACCCGGCACCGAGCACTTCGACACTCTCACCCAGGGTGGCCACCGGCTCGACACGACGCCGGTGCCGTTCGACCAGCCGTTGTGGGTGCTGTACTCGAGCGGCACCACCGGCCGGCCCAAGGGCATCGTGCACGGCCACGGCGGCGTCACCCTCGAGCACCTCAAGTTCCTCGGCCTCCACCTCGACCTCGACGCCTCCTCCCGCTTCGCCTGGTACACCAGCACCAGCTGGATGATGTGGAACATCCAGGTCTCCGGCCTGCTCCTCGGCGCCACGATCGTGCTCTACGACGGCAGCCCCGCCTGGCCACACCCCGGCGCCCTCTGGCAGCTCGCCGCCGACGAGCAGCTGACCTTCCTGGGCACCAGCGCCGCGTACCTGGCCGCCGCCCACAAGGACGGCACCCGCCTCGGCTCGGCCTACGACCTCGAGCTGACCGGCCTCGGCAGCACCGGCTCACCACTACCCGCAGGCACCGCCCAATGGATCCACGACACCCTGCCCACGACCTGGCTCGCCGCCGCCAGCGGCGGCACCGACATCGCCTCCGGGTTCGCCGGCGGCGTACCCACCCTCCCGTCGCACCCCGGCGAGATGCAGGCCCGGTTACTCGGCGTGGCCCTCGAAGCCTGGGACGGGCACGGACAACCCGTCACCGACGAGGTCGGCGAGCTCGTCGTCACTCGTCCGATGCCGTCCATGCCGCTGTACTTCTGGAACGACCCCGACCGAGCCCGCTACCGCGACGCCTACTTCTCCACGTATCCCGACGTGTGGCGCCACGGCGACTGGGTCACCGTCAACTCCCGCGGCGGCGTCATCGTTCACGGCCGCTCCGACGCCACCATGAACCGATACGGCGTTCGCATGGGCAGCGCCGAAATCTACGAAGTCGTCGACCAACTCGACGAAGTCGCCGACACGGTCGTCGTCGGCGTCGAGGAGCCCGACGGCGGCTACTGGATGCCCCTGTTCGTGGTCCTCGCCGACGGACACGACCTCACCCCCGACCTCGTCGCCCGAATCCGCGGCCGGATCCGGTCCGAAGTCTCCCCCCGCCACGTGCCCGACGACGTCATCGCCGTGCCCGCGCTGCCCCACACCATGACCGGCAAACGCCTCGAAGTCCCCATCAAGCGAGTACTCCAGGGCGCCGCACTATCGACCGTCGCCAACCCGGCCGCACTCGACGACGCCGCCATGCTCGCGCAATTCGTGCCGATCGCAGCCCAACGAAAGGAGTCCCTGCACACTGGCATTTCTCGCACCTCGTAACCGGCGGTCCGGGCCCGGTCGGCCATCCGATCGACCCGGACAGTCCGACCTCGGTGGCGACATGATCAGGTGCCCGTCCCACAGTCCCAGACGCCCGTCGAGGGCCCGACACACGAGGTTCCTATGCCCGATCACGCAGTGCTCGCCGCCGTGAACAGCAAGAACCCACACACCGCCGACGACATCAGCTGGCGAAATCGTGGTGCCTGCAGCTTCTACGGACCGGCCCTCTTCTTCGGGCGGGACGGCGAATCCACCGGCGATCGCACCCGCCGGGAACGGCGCGCGAAAATTATCTGCGGCACCTGCCCAGCGCTCGCACCGTGCCGTGCCTTCGCGCTGGGTGCCGGCGAAAGGTTCGGCATCTGGGGCGGCACCACCGAGCGAGAACGCTGGACCATGCGCAACGCCGAGACCTCCGCCGTGGCATCACTGCTGCACCATGCTCTCGCCCCGTGAGCGACGGTCAGCTGTCCATGCTGGTCCGGACGAACTCGCGGAACGTGAGGACCATCGGTTCGCGGGCCCGGCCGCGCCGGTAGATCAGCGAGAACGGCGCCTGGTAGCCGAACGACGCGGGCAGGATCGGGCGCAGCCGGTTCCGGTCCACCCAGTACTCCGCGTAGT
Source organism: Rhodococcus sp. T2V (assembly GCF_029269925.1). Lineage (NCBI taxonomy): Bacteria > Bacillati > Actinomycetota > Actinomycetes > Mycobacteriales > Nocardiaceae > Rhodococcus > Rhodococcus sp. T2V. The sequence continues at coordinate 101,589 of NZ_JARJBD010000011.1, read as the reverse complement.
GCTCGGGCAGGTAGCCGATGTAGGCGCCGGACAGCACGAGGATGAGCTGCGCCTCCATGTTCTCCACCGTCGCCGAGGGTTGCGGGAATCCCTGGCGGGCGAGTTCCTGCTCGGACCAGTAGCCGCGGGTCACCATCCGCTGTTGCGTGATGACCTCGGGCGGCACCCGCTTCCTGCCGAACAGCGGATGCTTGTCGCTGCAGTACAGCCAGTGCTGCTCCCGGTGCAGCGCCTGGGAGACGAGGCCGTTCATCGGTGACGCGAACGCGCCGACCGCGACGTCGATCCGGTCGTCGAGCACCCCGACCTGCAGCTCGTGCGGGGTCTGGATCTTGAGGTCGAGGTAGACGGCGGGATGATCCTTGCTGAACACGCCGATCACGTCGGCGAGCGGCAGGGTGGCGTCGGTGACGGTGGAATCGAGAACCCCGATGGTGAGGGTGCCCCGCAGTTCGCCCTGCAGCGCGGCGCCGTAACGCTCGAACCCCTCGAGCTCCCCCAGGATGCGGAGGCATTCCTTGTGGTAGAGCTCGCCTTTGCTGGTGAGGCCGAATCCGCCGCGGCCGCGGTGGCACAGGACGATGCCGAGGTGGCGTTCGAGCTGGCTCATGTACGTGCTGATCGCCGAGGCGGACAGTCCGAGTTCCTGCTGCGCGGGCGCGAATCCCTGGTGCCGGACGACGGCGGCGAAGATCTGGAGGAGCTTCAGATCGGGCAGCGAACTGCGCATCGTGCTCCTTCGGGAGGGTCGAAAACAGGGTGTGAGCTGGCTCGCATCATTACTTCACGATTTTCTGAAGTGATTATTTGTATCAAGTGATTTATTTCACGTCAATGTTCTCCTACGGTCTAGGACAACGGTCTGACGAGACCGGCACCGACCGATCCGCTAGGACACGTGAAGGACGCACCATGGACATCACCATCATCCTGATCTACCTGGGCGCGATGCTCGCATTCGGCTGGTGGGGCAAACGCCGGGCGAGCAACTCCAGCGAATACCTCGTCGCAGGCCGCCGCCTCGGCGGATTCCTCTACACCAGCACGATGGCTGCGGTCGTCATCGGCGGCGCCTCCACCGTCGGCGGCGTCGGCCTCGGCTACAAGTACGGCATCTCCGGAATGTGGCTGGTCGTGTCGATCGCCGCCGGCGTGCTGCTGCTCAGCCTGCTCTTCGCGGCGCGGATCCAGCGCCTGAAGGTCTACACCGTCTCCGGGATGCTCCGACTCCGGTACGGCATCGACGCCACCGGCGCGTCCGGTCTCGTGATGATGGCGTACACCCTCATGCTCACCGTCACGTCCACGATTGCCTACGCCACCATCTTCAATGTGCTGTTCGGCTTCGACCGGACGCTGTCGGTGGTCCTCGGCGGCCTCATCGTCGTGGCCTACTCCGCGATGGGCGGCATGTGGTCGATCACGCTCACCGACGTCGTCCAGTTCGTCATCAAGACCATCGGCGTCTTCGTCCTGCTGCTGCCGTTCACCTGGAGCAAGGCGGGCGGGTACGCCGGCATCAAGGAACGTGTGGGCGAGCAGGCACTCTCGCTCGGCACCATCGGCACCGGCACCATCATCACGTTCTTCGTCGTCTACACCCTCGGCATCCTCATCGGACAGGACATCTGGCAGCGCGTGTTCACCGCGAAGTCGCCGGAGGTCGCGCGGTGGGGCGGCGTCACCGCCGGCATCTACTGCCTGCTGTACGGCGTCGCGGGCGCACTCATCGGTCTGGCCGCATCCGCCCTCATGCCCGACATCGGTTCGTCCGACGACGTGTACGCCGACGTCGCCGTGCACGTCCTGCCCGTCGGCCTCAGCGGCATCGTCCTCGCCGCCGCGGTGGCCGCGATGATGTCGACCGCGTCCGGCGCACTGATCGCGACCGCCACGGTCGCGCGGCAGGACGTGCTTCCGCTGGTCGCCCAGATCTTCGGCCGCACCCGGCCCGAACTGGACACGTCCGATCCGGAAGCCGACGTGCGCGGCAACCGCCTCTACGTGATCGTGATCGGCCTCGTCAGCATCGTGATCGCCGCGCTCATCAACGACATCGTGTCGGCGCTGACCATCGCCTACGACATCCTGGTCGGCGGACTCCTCGTCCCCATCCTCGGTGGGCTGGTCTGGAAGCGCGCCACGGGCACCGCGGCCATGGCGGCCATGGCGGTGGGCACCCTCGCGACCATCGCCACGATGTTCGTCGTCGGCGACGTCATGGCCAACGAGCCGGTGTATGTCGGACTCGTCAGCGCACTGGTGGTGTTCGTGGCGACCAGCCTGTTCACCGAACCCACCCCGGCGAACGTGATGTCCGTGTGGAACGCGCGAGTGTCGGGAAAGGCCGAGGAAGAGGAAGAACCGGAGCGGGCCCCGGCACCGATAGCCTGATTGGCGACAGCGCGTACTACCGGGAGGAATGATCGTGCCGAAGATCGTCGACCACGACGAGCGGAGACAAACGCTCGCCGACGCCGTTCTCGCGTTGATCGCCAGGGAGGGAATCTCCGCCGTCACCACGCGAGCGGTGGCGGAGGAGAGCGGATGGTCGACCGGAGTGCTGAACCACTACTTCGGATCCCGGCACGAACTGCTCCTCGGGGCGCTTCGCCGCGCCGGAGACATCCAGGGCGAGTTGTACCGGGCGATCCTCGAAGAGGAGGGCGCCGGTCCGATCGAGAAGCTGCGGAACATCACCGCGAGCATCCTGCCGCTCGACGAACGCCGACTCGCGATGACCCGCGTCTTCCTGTTCTTCTATGCGGAGGGGGCGGCCGAGGACACGGCCCGCGGTGAGATCGCGGGCTTCCTCGCCCGCTGGCGCGGGGTCGTGCGCGAGGCGGTCGTCGCCGCACAGCGGGAGGGCATCGTCTCCGCCGACCTCGACGCGGACGCCGTCACCGTCGCACTGGTGGCGCTGACCGACGGGCTTGCACTGCAGGCCATTCTGGATCCCGTTGTCATGGAAGCGATCAGCACCGGGGACGCGGCCGCCCGCTGCGTCGACGCCGCCGTGCGGCGCACCACCGAAGAAGCGGGAGCGGTGGGCACATGACCGACCGTGTCGTCGTCCTCGACGACTTCATTCCGGCCGAAGTGCTGTCCGATTCTCTTGCCGCCGCGGGCATTTCCGCGGAGGTTATCCATCAGTCCGAGTTTCCGTCCGGACCGGGTGTCGTCGCCCTGCTGGTGGGTCCGGAAAACACCGGACTCGAGTCGCGTCACCTGTCTGAACTCCCGGATCTGCGCCTGTTGTCGGCCACCTCCGCCGGGTACGACCACCTGCCGGTGTCGGCGGCGCACGAACGCGGCCTGTGGGTCACGCGGGCCGTCGACTATTGCACCGAGGAGGTCGCGGACCACGCGTTCGCGCTCACCCTCGGACTGATCCGATCCACCCACACCCTCGACGGCTCCGTGCGTGCCGGCGAATGGGACGTCACCGCGGCGGTGCCGCGGCGCATCGCGGGAACCGTGTTGGGCCTCTACGGCTTCGGCCGGATCGCCCGTGCGTTCGCGCTCCGTGCCCGGGCCGTGGGCATGACCGTCCTCGTCAGCGGGCGGGGGCTGGGCGACCGGGCGGACGAATTGGCGGCCGACGGCATCGAGGTGGTCGGGTTCGAGGAACTGCTGCGCCGCTCCGACGTATTGAGCCCGCACGTTCCCCTCACCCCCGAGACGCGCGGGCTGATCGACGAGCGTGCGCTGACGACGATGCGGCCCGGCGGGTATCTGGTGAATGTCTCCCGTGGCGATCTCGTCGACCACGACGCACTCGGAGCAGCGCTGCGCAGCGGGCACCTGGCCGGGGCGGCCGTCGATGTTCTTCCGAACGAACCACCGGCACAGGATGATCCGATCCTGCAGATCCCGAATCTCGTGATCACCCCGCACGCCGCGTGGTACTCGCCGCAGGTCGCGCGCACGCTGGCGGAGCAGTCGGCGCGCAACGTCGCCGCGGTCCTGACAGGCGCATCCCCGGTGGGAGTCGTTGCTCCACCGGGGATGTGATCGCGCCTGCCAGTCCGTGTGGCGCCGCTCAGTCCTTGTAGTCGGGGGCGGTCCGGTCCAGCATCCGCAGCAGCGCCGCCCATGCCATCTCGTAGGCCTGGTCGTCGGCGTAGTCGTCGGTGGCCTCGCCGGCGAACTGCCGCGCGGTGTGCTCGGCGATCTCGGGCGACGGCACGCGCAGGTCGCCCGACGCCTGGGCAGCGATCTGGATGTCACACGCCTTCTCCAGGTAGAACATTCGCAGAAACGCCTCGGCGGCGGACTCGCCCACGGTGAGCAGACCGTGATTGCGCAGGATCATCGCGGGGTGGTCGCCGAGGTCCTCGACCAACCGGGCGCGTTCGGCCGTGTTGAGCGCGATGCCCTCGTAGTCGTGGTAGCCGACCCGGTTGTAGAACTCCATCGAGATCTGGTTGAGCGGCAGCAGTCCGTGCTCCTGTGCGGCCACCGCGCACCCGGCCTTCGTGTGAGTGTGCAGCACGCACTGCGCGTCCGCCCGGGCCTCGTGGATCGCGCCGTGGATCACGAATCCCGCCGGGTTGACGTGATATTCGGACGGTTCGACGAGTTCGCCGTCGAGTCCGATCTTCACCAGGTTGGAGGCGGTGATCTCCTCGAAGAGCAGCCCGTACGGGTTGATGAGGAAGTGATGTTCGGGCCCGGGCAGCCGGACCGAGACGTGCGTGAAGATCAGGTCGGTCATCTTGAAATGCGCGAGCAGCCGGTACACCGCCGCGAGCTCACGACGCAGTTCCGTCTCGGTCTTCACCGGATTCGCCCGGCCCTGCGACGTAACGGTGGGTGCACTCATGCGGGATCTCCTTGATCACGGAACGGATTTCGGCTTAAATGTATCAACTGATTTATTTAAGTGCCAGCGTTTTGCCGATCCCATACCGCCCGGACGTCGAACTCCGGGAATCGAGACCCGTCGGCGTGATCGCCGAACTTCTGCACGGCAAGCGCTCGTCGTGTGACCAGAATCACAATGCGAGGTGCCCGCGTGCGCGATTCGACGGGCGACCTCGCAGAACCGACGAGCGGCGGGCCCGCCGCGACGAACGGTCGCGGACGGCGGACAGTGGCGAACACCGGATGTGATCCGACGAACTTTCGGGTGTTCGCATCACGTCGCTCACTTCTACACTGGCCGCCGTGAGCCTCCAGATCAGTGATCCCGCGTCCCCGTTGCAGTCGAGTCGGATTCGACATTCGGCGTTCCAGCAGAAGGTGACGTCGGCGGAGGAAGCGGTGAAGGCCATCGGTCCGGGTGACACCGTCGCAGTCAGCGGCTTCGCCAGCGCAGGGACACCCAAGGCGGTCATCCCGGCCCTGGCTGATCGGATTCACTCCACCCGCGCAGCCGGCGCGAATTTCACCATCGACTTGCTGACCGGGGCATCCGTGTCGACGGAGACCGAAAGGATGCTCGCCGAGATCGACGGAATCGCCCTGCGGATGCCGTACCAGGCGGAATCCACTGCACGGCAGAGGATCAACCAGGGACGGATGGACTATGTCGACATCCACCTCTCGCACGTTGCGCAGCAGGTGTGGGAGGGCTACTACGGCGCGGTGAACGTTGCGGTCGTCGAGGTCTCCGGCATCACCGAGACCGGCGAGCTGATCCCCTCCGCGTCGGTCGGAAACAACAAGACGTGGCTCGACGTCGCGGAGAAGGTCATTCTCGAGGTCAACTCGTGGGTTCCGGACGCGATGGACGGAATTCACGACATCTACTACGGCACAGCGCTGCCCCCGCACCGCCGGCCTATCGAACTCACCGACGTCGAGGACCGCATCGGGCAACCGCATTACCGGGTGGACCCCGCCAAGGTCGTTGCGGTGGTGGAGACGAATGCCCCCGACAGTGCAAGTGCGCTGACGGCGCCGGATGCGGTCAGCGAGGCGATCGCGGCACACGTGCTGGACTTCTTCGACCACGAGGTGAGACGTGGGCGGCTCCCGGAAAATACCCTGCTGCCACTGCAGGCGGGCATCGGAAACGTCGCCAATGCCGTACTCGGTGGGCTCGATCGGGGCCCGTATCGTGGCTTGACCTGCTATTCCGAGGTCATCCAGGACGGGATGCTGCACTTGATCAAGCACGGCACCGTCCGGTTTGCGTCGGCTACCGCGTTGGCGCTCTCGGAGGGCGGGATCGAGGAGTTGACCTCCAACATCGACTTCTACCGGCAGCACATCCGGCTCCGCCCGCAGGAAATCAGCAACCATCCCGAAGTTGTCCGCCGATTGGGCATCATCGCGATGAACGGGATGCTGGAGGCCGACGTCTACGGGAACGTCAATTCGACACACGTGATGGGCACCAAGATCATGAACGGCATCGGCGGTTCCGGGGACTTCGCGCGCAACGGGTACCTGTCGATGTTCCTCAGCCCGTCGACCGCGAAGAACGGGGCGATCTCGTCGATCGTCCCGATGACCCCGCACGTCGACCACACCGAGCACGACACCCAGGTGCTGGTGACCGAGCAGGGCCTCGCCGATTTGCGTGGGTTGTCGCCCCGCCGGAGGGCACGGGTGATCATCGAGCGCTGCGCACATCCGGAATTCCGGCCGCTGCTCACCGACTACGTCGAGCGGGCGAAGGCCACCCCGGGAGCCGGCCAGACGCCGCACCTGCTCGGGGAGGCGTTCTCGTTCCACCAGCGGTACATCGAGTCCGGCTCGATGCGACTCCAGGACGGCCGCGCCCGGTAGACCCGAAGGCCGAGCCGGACGCTGAGCTCGGCTCAGTCGAGCCGTCCACCCAGCATGCCGCGGAGCGAGCGGAGGCAGAGTTCCCGTAGCTCGCTCTCGGCGATCGAGGGGTGGTCGAGCCAGTCCATGCAGACGGCGCGGACGAAGGCGATCCAGCCGCGCACGGCGACGCCGACGAGTTCCCGCTCGCCGGTGGGCGGATCGAGCGCGTCGACGATGCGGCGCTGCTGGGCGTCGAGTTCCCGGTCGACGATGGCCCGGATGTCGGCGTCGGCCGACAGCGCGCCGCGGTTGATGGCCCGGACTCCGTGCCGGTGGCTCGCGACGTGCTCGAAGTACGCGTCGAGTCCGGCCGCGACCTGTTCCTCGACGGGGAGTGTGGAGTCGGGGGCCGTCACGTCGAGGAGTCGTTCGGATTCGCGTTCGACGATCGCGGCGAAGAAATCCCGCTTGGTCGGGAAGTAGTGGTACATCAATCCGCGCGACACCTCGGCGAGTTCCGCGACTTCTTCGATCCACACGTCCTCGTAGGGGCGGTCCGCGAACAGCCGCGCGCCGATGTCGAGCAACTGCGCGCGCCGCTGCTCGGGGGCGAGTCGACGGCGGGCGCTGGTCATGCCAGCCACCGTACTGCTTGACACCGGTTCAGTAAGGCGTACCTTGCGTACTAGACATCAATTCAGTAACGCGGGCCACATCGACACGGGGGTCGACAATGAGCGTCGGATCACTGCACACCACGGCGGAGGCGACCATCCCGCATCCCCGATGGCGGCTTCCCGTCTTCGGCGACGTGTTCGGGATCAGTATCCGCACTCCCGTGCAGAATTCGATGGAGCTCGGCAGAAAACTCGGGCCCATCTTCGAACGCGACATTCTCGGCAACCGGTTCGTGTTCGCGTCCGGCGCCGACATGGTCGCGGAACTCTCCGACGAATCCCGGTTCGCGAAGCACCTGGCACCCGGTGTCGCGTCGCTGCGCGAGGTCGGCGGCGACGGGTTGTTCACCGCCTACAACCACGAGCCGAACTGGAGCAAGGCGCACAACCTCCTCGCGCCGGCGTTCACGAAATCCGCGATGCGCTCGTATCACCGCACGATGCTCGACGTTGCCGGCGAGTTGACGGAGCACTGGGACGAGCGCGTGGACGGCTCCCCCGTCGACGTGTCGTCCGACATGACGAAGCTGACGCTCGAGACCATCGGGCGGACGGGGTTCAGCTATTCCTTCGATTCCTTCCGACGCGAGCGCCCGCACCCGTTCGTGCAGGCGATGGTCGGTGCGCTCAGCCATTCGCAGCGCACCACGTTCGTGAAGTCGACGGCGCTCGGACGCCTGCTGGTCCGGCGGTCGGATCGCCGCAACGTCGCCAACCTGGAACACATGGCCGAGGTCGTCGACGAGGTGATCCGCGCCCGCCGCGACAGCGCCGAGGCCGGCCCCGAGGACCTGCTCGAACTCATGCTCCGGGCAGCCCGGGAGAACGACCCCCACCGGATCGACGAGTTGAACATCCGCCACCAGGTGGTGACGTTCCTGGTCGCGGGACACGAAACGACCTCCGGTGCACTGTCGTTCGCCCTGTACTACCTGTCGCGGCATCCCGACGTCCTCGCGAAGGCGCAGGCGGAGGTCGATGCGGTATGGGGCGACGAGGAACCCGCGTTCGAGCAGGTTGCGAAACTCCGCTACGTGCGCCGGGTGCTGGACGAATCGCTGCGGCTGTGGCCGACGGCGCCCGCGTACGGCCGGGAGGCGACGGTCGACACGACCCTCGTCGGCAAGTACCCGATGAAGGTCGGCGACTGGGTCCTCGTCCTCATCCCCGCGCTGCACCGCGACCCCGTGTGGGGTGACGACCCGGAGGCGTTCGACCCCGACCATTTCCTGCCCGAGCGCATCCGGTCCCGTCCCGCGCACGTGTACAAGCCGTTCGGGACCGGTGAGCGCGCCTGCATCGGACGACAGTTCGCCCTCCACGAGGCGGTCCTGGTTCTCGGCACGATCCTGCGCCGGTACGACATCACGGGCGACCGCGACTATCAGCTGAAGGTCGCCGAGCGGCTCACCCTCATGCCGGAGGGATTCACGCTGCGGTTACGCCGACGCTGAGCACTGCCGAACCCTTGACAGCCGCAAAGTGAGAGTTACTATCAAAATATAGTAACTTTCTTTCGAGTGGAGCTGTCATGAGTGAAACGACGGTCATCGAAGTCACCCCGCGCCGCTGGTGGGCGCTCGGCGCCCTGTCCGTGGCCATGCTGACCATCGGTCTCGACATCACGGTCCTGACGGTGGCGCTGCCCACACTGGCGGTCGATCTCGGAGCGGACAACTCACACCTGCAGTGGTTCAGTTCCGCGTACACCCTGGTCCTCGCCGCGGCTCTCCTGCCTGCCGGGGCACTCGGCGACCGGTACGGTCGCAAGAAACTGCTGCTCGGCGCACTCGTCCTGTTCGGTGCCGCGTCGCTGCTCTGCAGCTACGCGAGCACGTCGGGCCAGCTGATCGCCGGACGCGCTTTGCTGGGACTGGGAGCCGCGGTGATGATGCCGCTTTCGATGGCCGTGCTGCCCGTCCTGTTCCCCGACGCGGACGAACGGTCGCGGGCACTGACCATCTGGGTGACGTCCACCGCGATCGGACTGCCCCTCGGCCCGATCCTCGGCGGCTGGCTGCTCGGGCACTTCTGGTGGGGATCCGTGTTCCTGATCAACGTGCCCCTGGTCGTCGTCGGCGCGATCGCCGTCGCAACCCTGGTGCCGGAATCACGCAGCGAGGAGCGGGCGACCACCGACTACCTCGGCGCCGTGCTGTCTTCGCTCGGACTACTCAGTCTCACTTACGGTTTCATCAAGGCCGGCCAGGACGGCTGGGGCGACGCATTGGCCTTGACGTCGATCGCGGCGTCCGTGGTCGTGCTCGGGCTGTTCGCGATGTGGGAACGGCGGTCACGGCATCCGCTGATCGACACGTCGTTGTTCGCCAGCCCAGGATTCCGCTGGGGCACGATCTTCACGACGCTCGTCAACTTCGGGATGTTCGGGCTGTTGTTCACGGTGCCGCAGTACTTTCAGGCCGTGTTCGGAGTGGACGCGCTGGGCAGCGGCCTCCGCCTGCTGCCGTTGATCGGCGGACTGCTGGTCGGGACCCGGCTCTGCGACCAATTGCTTCGGCGGGCCGGCGCCCGGCCGGTCATCACGATCGGGTTCACACTGCTCACCGCGGGTCTCGCGACCGGCGCCCTGACGTCCGTCGATTCCGCGTACTGGTTCACCGCGACGTGGATCGCACTCGTCGGCGCGGGAATGGGTTTCGTGATGCCCGCTGCGATGGGAGCCGCCCTGGGGGCGTTGTCCGCCGAACGGTCCGGTTCCGGTTCGGCACTGATCCAGGCGCTGCGACAGGCGGGCGGCACGATCGGGGTCGCGGTGCTCGGCACCGTCCTCGCCACCCGGTACCGGTCCGAACTGGGCGAACTGGACGTGGATCCGGTGCGTGACGGCGTCAACGCCGGCGTCGCGGTGGCCAAGACCATCGGCGACCCGTCGATGCTCGCGCACGTCCAGGCGTCGTTCGTCTCCGGGATGAGCCTCATGCTGTGGATCTGCGCGGGAATCTGCGCCGTCGCGGTCGTGCTCGCAGCGCGTTTCACGCCCCGCGAGACCCCGGCCCAGGAGCAGGATGAGTCAGAATCGGTACATGTCCACTGATGCCCGACCGGGCCTGCGGGAGCGGAAGAAGGCGCGCACCCGGCTGACCATCCGCGCCGAGGCGTTTCGGCTGTTCCACGAACAGGGCTACGCCGACACCACGATCGAGCAGATCGCGGAGGCCGCGGACGTGTCGCCGAGCACGTTCTTCCGCTACTTCCCCACCAAAGAACAATTGGTCCTCGCCGACGATCTCGATCCGCCCATGATCGAGGCCATCGAGGCGCAACCGCCGGACGTCCCGCTGATCACCGCGTTCCGGAAGGCGGCCGAGTCCGTCTTCGCCGGCCTGTCCGAGGCAGACATGGAGTTCGAGCGGACGCGTCAGGAACTGATGTATTCGGTCCCGGAACTGCGCGGGGCCATCATGCAAGAGATGGTGCGCAGCATCGACATGATCGCGGGCGTCACGGCGCGCAGGGTCGGGCGCACCGCCGACGACTTCGAGGTCCGCGCGCTCGCCGGGGCCATCGTCGGCGTCGTCCTCGGTGTCGCCGATCAGCTTCCCGGCAATCTGCCGCTCGCCCTGCGCGCATTGGAATTCCTCGAGGACGGACTGCCGCTCGGGCGGGACACCACGTCGTAGACCGGTCAGGTGGCCGCGCGGGCGAGAACTTCCGTCACGACGTGTTCGGCGATGGCGAGCGACGACGTCGCACCCGGGGATGGCGCGTTCCGGACGTGGGTCACGCGGTGTCCCCCAGTGATGACGAAGTCGTCCTCGAGGCTGCCGTCGGCGTTCATCGCCTGGGCGCGGATGCCCCGGGGGCCGCGGGTGACGTCGGAGCGCCGCACATCGGGCACGTACTTCTGCGCCTCCTTCACGAACTGACCCGTACTGAGAACGGTGCGGGCCTCGCGGACCGCCGCCGCGGTGTTGTGCGCGGCGAACCGCCAGAATCCGGGGAACCCGACCGCCGACAGCACGTCCGAGGCCGACCACCCCCGACGGTCGTACGCCTCCCGCCCGAGGGAGAGAAAAGCGTTTGGCCCGAGCATGATTCGTCCGTCGATCCGCTTGGTGAGGTGGACACCGAGGAACGGGTACCGAGGATCCGGGACCGGGTAGATCAGCCCCTTCACGAGCGAAGACCGCTCCGGCTCGAGCAGGAAGTAGTCGCCGAAGAACGGCACCACCCGAGGCGATCGCGGTTCACCCGACAGCAGCGCCACCCGGTCGGACTGCAGTCCGGCGCACGTGACCACCAGGTCGAAGGCCTCGCCGCCGTCCCGCGTGGCGACCACCGTTTCCGACGCCCGGCTGTCCAGACCCACGACCTCCCGGCCGAGCAGTACGCGTCCGCCCGCCGCGGCGATGTCGGCGGCGAGGGCCTCCGCGATCGCCACGTAGTCGATGATCGCGGTGTGCGGCGAGTGCACGGCGGCGACCCCGCGGGCGTGCGGTTCGATCTCGGGGATCTCCGCCCCCGCGATCTTGCGGATAGCGGGGACCCCGTTGGCCACCGCCCGGTCGAAGATGGCGTCCATCCGGCCCACTTCGGACGCGTCGTGGGCGACCACCACCTTGCCGCACTCCTCGTAGGCCACACCCTTGTCCTGCGCGTACTGCTGCAGGAGGGTGACGCCGCGGCGGCACAGGCGCGCCTTGAGGCTGCCCGGCGGATAGTACAGACCGGCGTGGACGACGCCGCTGTTGTGCCCCGTCTGGTGGGCCGCGACCCGCGACTCCTTCTCGAACAGCGTCACCTCGACGGCGTCCATCCGGTGCAGAAGTTCCCGGGCAACCGCCAGACCGATGATGCCGCCGCCGATGACGGCCGCACGAACCTTCGCCATGAGCACCCCTCCGTATACCGTTTTCGAGATACCATCGATGGTATGTCGACCACCCCTCGACGCACGTCTTTTCCCGGACTGGGGAACCTGTCCGATCGGCGTCGAGCGCTGCTGGACGAACTCGTCACCACCCGCCGCGAGCGGGGTCTGACGCAGACGGACATCGCCGCCCACATGGGCACGTCGCAGTCGGCCGTGGCACGGCTCGAACGCGGCGACGTCGATCCCCGGCTGTCGACGCTCGAACGGTATGCCGAGGCCGTGGGCCGGACGGTCGACTGGACGATCTCACCGCACCGGGAGTCACCATGATCTGGCCACCACCCACCCCACCGTCGGTCCCGCCGTTTCACACGCCCTGGCAGCCGGACCCCCGGCAGCCGGCCGCACCGATGCCCGTCACGTCCGTCGGCGCTACCGGTGGTCCCGACTGGCTGGCCGAGCGCCTGTTCGACAGACGGATCGTCTCGCTCGCCGGCCGGCTCGACGCGGAGGCCGTGAACCGCGCGGCGGCGTCGCTGGCGCTGCTCGACGCGTCCGGCGACGACGAGGTCCAGTTGTGGCTGCACGGCGTCGACGCCGACGTCGACGCGGCCGCCACGCTCCTCGACACCCTGGACCTGATGGGCGTCCGGCTGCACGTGCACTGCCGCGGCGACGTCCGCGGAACGGCGATCGCCCTCCTCGCGCCTGCCGACCGCCGGACGGCGGCGGCGCACGCCACGTTCCACCTCCGCGAACCGCGGACGTCCTGCACCGGTGCGGCGTCGGACGTCGCCCTCGCCGCGGAACAGCACGAGCAGCAACTCAGGAGGCTGCAGCAGCGGATCGCCGACTCCTGTGGGCGATCCGTCGAGACGGTGGTCGCAGACATGCGGGACCACCGGATCCTCACCGCCGACGAGGCCCGCGACTACGGGCTGATCGACACGATCACCGGTGCGCGCTCCGTCGAAGGCGAGTGATCCTTCAGCCCGAACCCGCGGGTGCGGCTCTTGCGCCCCGCACCTCGGCGGGGGAATCATCCGAGGATGACGGTCGAACGATCGCGCATCACGGTCCACGGGGTCGTGCAGGGGGTCGGTTTCCGCCCGTTCGTCGCGCGACTGGCCGGTGACCTGGGGCTGCACGGCCACTGCGGCAACGACGACGTCAGCGTGTTCGTCGAGATCGAGGGCAAGCCGGCGTCGGTGTCGGAGTTCGTGCGCCGGCTCCGCACGGACGCGCCGCCGATGGCGGTGATCGTCGACGCGACGGTCCAGCCCGTGCCGGTGCGCGGGGACGAGTCGTTCCGGATCATCGACAGCAGGCACGTCCCCGGGGCACGGACGCTGGTGTCGCCGGATGTGGCCACGTGCGCGGATTGTCTTCGCGAACTGGCCGATCCCCACGACCGCCGGTACCGGCATCCGTTCGTCAACTGCACCAACTGCGGGCCGCGGTTCACGGTGATCACCGACCTTCCCTACGACCGGCCGAACACCACGATGGCCGAGTTCCCGCTGTGCGCGGCGTGCCTGGCCGAGTACCGCGACCCTGCCGATCGCCGGTTCCACGCCCAGCCGGTGTGCTGCCCCGACTGCGGCCCGCACCTGTTCGCCGAGATCGACGGTCGCCGGGTGGACGGCGACGACGCCGTGCTCACCGCGGTGCAGGGGGCGTTGCGGGGCGGCCGGATCGTGGCGGTCAAGGGCCTCGGCGGGTTCCACCTCGTGTGCGATGCCGCCGACGCGTCCGCCGTGGCGACCCTCCGGGCACGCAAGCACCGCCCGGACAAGCCGTTCGCGGTGATGACCGCGGACCTGTCCGTCGCCGCCGAACTGTGCGAGATCTCCGAATCCGAGAGTGCGCTGCTACGGCATTTCGCCCGGCCGATTCTGTTGCTGCACAAGCGGAATACGGCCACGATCGCCGACGGCATCGCGCCCGGGATCGACGACCTCGGCGTGATGCTCCCCTACACCCCGCTGCATCATCTCCTGTTCACCCCGACCCCCGGCAGCGACGCCGAACCACCGCGGGTGCTGGTGATGACGTCCGGCAACCTCAGCGGCGAACCCCTGTGTTTCGACAACGACGACGCCCGCACCCGCTTGCGGGACATCGCCGACGTGTTCCTGATGCACGACCGCCGCATCGCGGTACCGTGTGAGGATTCCGTGCTCGCGGTGGCGGACGGGGCGGTGCTGCCGATCCGGCGCTCGCGCGGGTTCGCGCCGCTGCCGGTGGTGCTGCCCGCGCAGGGCCCGGAGATCCTGGCGGTGGGCGCGGAGATCAAGAACACCTTCTGCCTGACCCGGCAGGACTACGCGTTCTGCTCGGCGCACCTCGGAGACATGGGCAGCCTGGAGAGTCAACGCGCCTTCGAGACATCGGTGCGGCAGCTGACGCATCTGCACGGCATCACCCCGGAGGCCGTGGTCGCCGACCGGCACCCCGGCTATTCGACGCACCACTGGGCCCGGCGCTACAGCGACAGCACCGGCGTCCCGTTGCTCACCGTCCAGCACCACCACGCGCACGTCGCATCGCTGATGGCCGAACACGGACTGGTCGGCACGACGGTGCTCGGCGTCGCGTTCGACGGGACCGGGTACGGCTGCGACACCACCGTGTGGGGCGGCGAACTCCTCCTCGTCGGCCCGGACGTCCTCGACTCGCGGCGGGTGGGACACGTGCAGCCGTTCTCGCTGCCGGGCGGCGACGCGGCCGTCCGGAATCCGGTGCGGGTGGCTCTGGCGCTGCTGCACGAGTGCGGCATCAACGACGTGGACCGGCTGCCCTGTATCGAGGCGATCCCCGCCGCGGAACGCGCGGCCGTGGAATCGCAACTCGTCTCGGGTGTCGGGTGCATCAGGACGACGAGCGCGGGCCGCCTGTTCGACGGCGTCGCGTCGCTGCTCGGGGTCCGGCACCGGGTCACGTACGAGGCGCAGGCGGCCATCGAACTCGAGGCCCTCGCCCGGACCGCCCCGCATCCCGCGTCCCTCACCATGCAGGTGGAGAACGACCAGCTCACACTGCCTCTTCTGGTGTCCGGCCTTGTCACAAGTCTGCGCGACGGAACCCCGCCCGCGGCGCTCGCGCTGGGCTTCCACCATGCCCTCGCCGCCGCGACCGCCGACCTCGTCGACCGGGCCGCCACCGCGACCGGTGCGTCGACGATCGGGCTGACCGGAGGAGTCTTTCAAAACCGTTTATTCCTCGCACTGGTGAGAGCACACTGGGAGAGCAGCGGTTATCGAGTCCTCACCCACCACCGGGTACCTCCCAACGACGGAGGACTCTCCCTCGGCCAGGCGGTGATCGGTGCCGCGGCAACCATGCGCGGACCGTGACGTCGGCAGCCCCCGACCGGACGGCCCGGGACGGGAGCTAGTGAATGACCACCACCGCAGAGGCGGGCGGGCACCTCGTCGACACCGACCTGTCCGCGGATCTCGCCGCCGCGGCGTTGTCGCTCGCCCGCAAATTCCATGACGGGGCGACGCTCTGGGTGATCTCACCGCAGTGGGAACCGCACGCCCATCACGTCGCCGTCGAATTCGTCCATCCCGTGATCATGGGCAAACGGGCGCTGCCGTCGGTGGCCCTCGTCGAACCCGATCCGGTGGCGCAGGCCCGGGTGGCGAGCAGGCCCGGCGACATCCTGCTGGCGGTGGCGTCGGCGAACGAACCCGCCGTGGTCGACGCGATGCGCCGCGCCCCGGCGTGGGGGGCGATGACGCTGTGGATCGGGGCGGGCCCGCGGCCACCGGCCGGCGCGGCGAACCACATCCTCTGGGTCGACTCGGACGACCCGATGGTCCCCGCCACCGGCCGGTTCGTCCTCATGTACCACCTGCTGTGGGAACTCACCCACGTCTGCTTCGAGCACTCGGGACTGCTGAAGCCCGACGCCGAAGAGTGCGACGAGACGGTCTGCGTCACGTGCAGCGACGAGGGCCGTCTCGGTGAAGTGGTGATCGAGCCCGCCGAACCCCTCGGCCCCGCCCTGGTCCGCACGGCCGCCGGCGAGGAATGGGTGGACGTCAGCGTCCTCGGCGACGTCCGGCCCAACGACCTCGTCCTGGTGCACGCGGGCGCGGCGATCACGCGACTCGACGACACGAGTCCGGAGGCGAACCGATGACAACCCACGACTCGGAGAGCACCAGCTTCCTCTACCCGTTCATCGACTCGGAGGAAACCGACGCCCAGAGCCTCCTCGACGACCTCGCCGCCTCCGCCCGCGGGAAGGCCGCCGAGAGCGCGCGCCTGCAGAAGGAATCCCTCGACGAGTACGGGGACGGTCTGACGGCGGCCGGGATCGACATGGCCGACCGGTTCCGCCGCGGAGGCCGCCTCTACACGTTCGGCAACGGCGGCAGTTCCACCGACGCAGCGACGCTGGCGTCGCTGTTCAGCCGTCCCGCCCGAGGACGCCCGGTGGCGGCCTGGTCGCTCGCCGCCGATCAGGCCGTCGTGACGGCGCTCGGCAACGACGTCGGCTTCGATCTGATCTTCAAACGGCAGATCATCGCCCACGCCCGGGACCGTGACGTCGCGATCGCGCTGTCGACGTCGGGGAACTCGGACGACCTGATGACCGCGCTCACCGAGGCGAAGCAGCGGGGGCTGTTGACCATCGGGTTCGCCGGGCACGAGGGCGGCCGGATGGCGGCGATGGCGTCCGCGGGCGAACTCGACTTCTGCTACACCGTCCATTCGCAGAGCATCCACCGGATTCAGGAGAGCCACGCGATGCTCGGGTACCGGCTGTGGTCGGTGGCCCAGGAACACATGTCGCGGCCCGCTCCGAACTCTGGGGAGGCTTCATGAGCACGACCGAACCGGCCACGTCGGCGGAACGCGAAGACCGGGTGCTGGAGCGGATCGACAAGTTCCGGCAGCGCAGGCCGCGATTGCTGGACGAGGTGGTGACGCTCGCTCACGGCGCCGGGGGAAAGTCGTCGGCCGCGCTCGTCGACGCGGTGTTCGTGGAGGCGTTCCGCAACGAGGAACTCGAGCAACTCGGTGACGCCGCTGCGCTCACCATGCCCTCGGGTGAGCGTTTCGCGTTCTCCACCGACTCGTACGTGGTTCAGCCGCTGCGGTTTCCCGGCGGTTCCATCGGGCATCTCGCGGTGCACGGGACCGTCAACGATCTCGCCGTGTCCGGTGCGCGCCCCCAGTGGTTGTCGGCGGCGTTCGTCATCGAGGAGGGTTTCCCGATCGCCGAACTGCGGGAGATCGTCGCCGACATGAGCGAGGCGGCCGTGCTGTCCGGGGTGCAGATCGTCACCGGCGACACCAAGGTCGTCGGCAAGGGCGCCGCCGACGGTGTCTACATCTCCACCGCGGGTGTCGGCGTCATCCCGGAGGGCAGGCGGCTGTCGCCCGACCTCGTGCGCGCGGGCGACAAGGTGCTGCTGTCGGGCACCATCGGCGCCCACGGGATGGCCGTGATGCTCGCCCGCGGCGACCTCGCCATCGAGGCCGACATCGCCTCCGACACGGCCCCCGTCAACTCCCTGGTGGAGACGCTGCTGGAGGCGGCCCCGTCGACGCGGTGGATGCGGGACGCCACCCGCGGCGGCGTCGGCACCGTGTGCAACGAACTGGCTCACGCCTGCCAACTCGCCGTGATCATCGACGAGCAGTCGCTGCCCATCGAGCCTCAGGTGCTCGGTGCCTGCGACATGCTCGGCATCGACCCGCTGTACGTCGCGAACGAGGGCAAGTTCGTCGCCATCGTCGCGGCGGAGGAGGCGGACGCGGCCGTCGCGGCGCTGCGGGCCCACCCGCGGGGAGCCGACGCGACCGCGGTGGGCGAGATCCTGGCCGAACCGCCGGGCATCGTCGCACTGCGAACCTCGTTCGGCGGCAGCCGGATCGTCGACATGCTCGTCGGTGACCCGCTCCCCCGAATCTGCTGAAGAACAGCCCGAGAAGGAGAACCACGATGTGTCTGGGGATACCCGGTCAGGTGGTCGACATCGTCGACGCCGAACAGCATCTGGCCAAGGTGGACGTGAACGGCGTCCAGAGAACGATCAGTGTGCGACTGCTCGCCGAAGAAGGTCTCGTCGTCGGCGACTGGGTGCTCGTGCACGTCGGCTTCGCGATGGCGAAGATCGACGAGATCGAGGCGCAGCTGACGTTGGATCAGGTGCAGAAGATGGGCGCCGACTACGTGAACGAGATCGACGCGTTCAACTCGTCCGAAATCGCGTGACAACAGCAAGAACGAGGTAACAGGGATGAAGTTCGTCGACGAATTCCGGGACCCGGCGGCGGCGCGCGCCCTGGTCAAATCCATCACCGAACTGGCCCGCGGTGACGAGTTCAAGTTCATGGAGGTGTGCGGCGGGCACACCCACACCATCTACCGGCACGGCATCGAACACCTGCTTCCGGAGTCCGTGGAGTTGGTGCACGGCCCCGGATGCCCGGTGTGCGTCATCCCGATGGGCCGAGTCGACGACGCCATGTGGCTCGCCGAGCAGCCCGGTGTCATCTTCACGACGTTCGGCGACATGATGCGGGTGCCCGGATCCAAGGGCAACCTCATCGAGGCCAAGGCCCGCGGCGCGGATGTCCGCTTCGTGTATTCGCCGCTGGACGCGCTGAAGGTGGCCCTCGACAACCCCGACCACCAGGTGGTGTTCTTCGCCGTCGGGTTCGAGACCACCGCGCCGTCCACCGCGGTGACCCTGGTGCGCGCGCGGGCGCTGGGCGTGACGAACTTCAGCGTGTTCTGCAACCACGTCACGATCGTTCCGCCGATCAAGGCCATCCTCGAATCCCCCGACCTGCGGTTGTCGGGCTTCCTCGGCCCGGGTCACGTGTCCACCGTGGTGGGGCTGCGGCCGTACCGGTTCGTGTCCGAGGTGTACGGGAAACCGATGGTGGTCGCGGGCTTCGAACCGCTCGACATCCTCGCGTCGGTGCACATGCTGCTCCAGCAGATTCGCGAGGGCCGCTGTGAGATCGAGAACCAGTACAAGCGGGTGGTGCGCGCGGAGGGCAACGTGCAGGCACTGAAACTGATGGCCGAGACGTTCGAACTGCGCCCGCACTTCGAATGGCGCGGACTCGGTTTCATCTCGCAGAGCGCGCTCAAGGTCCACCGGAACTACGCCGAGTTCGACGCCGAGGAGAAGTTCTCGATGCCGGGTGTGCGGGTGGCGGATCCGAAGGCCTGCCAATGCGGCGAGGTCCTCAAGGGCGTCATCAAACCGTGGGAATGCAAGGTGTTCGGGACGGCGTGCACCCCGGAGACTCCGATCGGCACGTGCATGGTCTCCCCCGAGGGTGCCTGCGCCGCGTACTACAACTTCGGCAGGCTGCAACGCGAGACGGCGCAATTGCTGGGTCAGCGAGGCTGACCGGTGACGGCGCGCGAACACTCGATGCCGTCCGGGCACCGCGTGTTCGCGCAGTACGCGCACGCCCCGAATGCCCTGGGCTACTGCGGTCCTCCGGGCTCGGAGCGACTGCAGGCCGTCGCGTGCGGCGGCGCGCCGGACACCGATGTGGTGGCGATGGCGAGGCAGTTCAGCGGCGCGTGGCCGTACCAGGAGGTGATCGCCCGGCTCGCCGGAATCGCGGACCCGTTGGACGAGAAGGTTGTCCGGGGGTATTGGATCGCGGACGAACTGTCCGACCGC
Organism: Rhodococcus sp. T2V; assembly: GCF_029269925.1. NCBI lineage: Bacteria > Bacillati > Actinomycetota > Actinomycetes > Mycobacteriales > Nocardiaceae > Rhodococcus > Rhodococcus sp. T2V. The sequence continues at coordinate 81,688 of NZ_JARJBD010000011.1, read as the reverse complement.
ATCGACCGGGCCGAGTTCGGCGCCGCCCTGCTGTCCCGCCTCGCGTCGCAGGCCGGCCACTACTGGAAGCACCTCACCGCGGACCTGCTCGGGGAGGCGGCGCCCACCCACAACTTTCACGTGTTCGGGGTGTACCCGTGGTCGCGGCTGCTGGATACCGGAATGCCGCAGCCACTGCAGGTTCTCGACTCCTGCCGTATCCGCTGGGGTGAGGTGGTGAGGGTCGACGCCGATCGTGCCCTCGTCCGGTCGCAGCGCCTGTCGTGGGACGGGACCCGGCTGTCGCTCGGCCCCGAGCAGGACGACCCGGCCGACTACCGTGTGCCCGAGGGAACTTTCGTGCACGATCTCGCCGTGGGCGACCGGGTGGCGGTGCACTGGGATTTCGTGTGCGACCGCCTGGGCCCGGACCAGGTCGAGCGGTTGGCCCGGCAGACGGAATGGCAACTTGCACAGACCAATCGACGATTCGATCGGGAGGTGACCACCTCTTCACCGAAACGGACCGACGGGAACGTTTCCCGGTTACCATGACCACACCTCACGGCCTGTGGCCGGATCGGAGCCGACATGAAGAAGATTCTGAACTCATTGTCCGAAGAAGAGTTCGTGCTGATCCGCGAGACGAAGAAGGCGCAGATGGCCGACTTGGACGAGGACAAGCTGATCACACTGCACACCCGAGTTCGACGGGCCCGCAACAAACACGTCAAGCTGTACCGCCAGGAAGGCGCGGCGAAGGTCGAGGCCAAGGGCGCGCGCGGGGCCGGCAAGGCAGCCAACGTCCGCAACGCCGAGAAGGCGGAAGTCTTCGAAGCGGCACTCAGCCGGGTGAGTAGGCAACTGGCGACCGCGGCGCGGGTGAGCGCCCGCGAACTGAAAGACGAACGCCTCGCCCGCGCCCGCAGCGACGCGCCCTCGTTCAGCGAACTCGGCGACAGCGACGGCAAGGTCGCCTCGTCCGGCAAGACCCGCGTCGACGCCACCCGGAAATCGTCCGGCCGCAAGAAGTTCGAGGCGTCCACCATCGCCGCGGGCGCACGGAAACAAGCGAAGAAGGACAAGCGGTAAACCGGCGTCAGACGCGCACGACACGCATCCCGGCGGCTTCGAAGGACGCCGTCTCCCCGATGTCGGCGGAGTCGTCGGTGACGATGGTGGTTCCGGGTGGGATCGGCGCCCACGCATGGAACGGGCGCTGCCCGAGTTTTGCCGCGTGCGCCAGCACGTACACCTCGTCGGCGCGGGCGATCATGATTTCCTTGAGGCGCGTCTGCTCCAGTTCGGCTTCGCAGATGCCCAGATCCGCGGTGACGGCATCCGCCCCGAGGAACGCGCGATCGAACGTGACACGTTGGAGGGTGGCCTCCGCCAGCGGTCCGACGAACCCCTGACTGAGATGGCGGAGTGTTCCCCCGATGCATTCGACCCGCACGGAGTCGGCGTCGGCGAGCGATTCGAGTGCGGTCAGACCGGCCGCGATGACCGTGATGTCCTCGATGTCGCGCAGAAACTCCCCCATCGCACCCACCGTGGTGCCCGCGTCGAGCAGGATGGTCTCGCCCGGCCGAACCTGGCTGGCGGACCATTCCGCGATAGCGCGCTTCGCGTCGAAACCCTCGAGTGCGCGCTGGCGGAGTGACGATTCCTGCTGGGGGTCGAGCGCGATGGCGCCACCGTAGGTGCGGGCGATCAGCCCCTGGGACGTGAGCTGACTCAGGTCCCGCCGGATGGTGGAGGCGGTGACACCGAACTGTGCCGACAGGTCGTCGACGCTGGCCAGCCCGCTCGACCGGGCCAGCCGCACGATCTCGGACCGGCGTGCTTCCGACTCGCGAACCGCCATGTTTCGTCCCCCTACTTCACAACCGCTGTGCTGGTTGCCAATTCGGCAGCCTGACGAAGAGCTTCGACCATACTACCGGCCTCCGCAATACCCTTGCCCGCGATGTCGAAGGCGGTGCCGTGGTCGACGGACGTCCGGATGACGGGCAGCCCGACCGTGATGTTGACGCCCGCCTCGATGCCGAGGACCTTCACCGGCCCGTGCCCCTGATCGTGGTACATCGCCACGATCAGGTCGTAGTCGCCGCGGCCCGCGAGGAAGAATGCGGTGTCGGCGGGCAGGGGACCGTGGACGTCGATGCCGTCCGCCTTCAGCACCTCGACCGCGGGAATGATCTTCTGCTCTTCCTCCCCGTAGCCGAACAGCCCGTGCTCGCCGGCGTGCGGATTGATGCCGCACACCCCGATCTTCGGTTCCGGGATTCCGGAGCGCACCAGCGCCTCGTGTCCGCGTCGGATGGTCCGCTCGACCAGCCCGGGTTCGATCTTCGCGACGGCGTCGAGCAGTCCGATGTGGGTGGTCACGTGGATGACCTTGAGCTTCGGCGTCGACAGCATCATGGACACTTCCTCGGTGCCGGTGAGGTGCGCGAGGAGTTCCGTGTGCCCCGGGAAGATGTGGCCCGCGGCGTGCAGGGCCTCCTTGTTGAGCGGGGCCGTGCAGATGGCCTGCACCTCCCCGCGCACCGCCAGTTCGCTGGCGACGCGGATGTACTCGTACGCGGCGTGGCCGGCGACCGGGGACAGTTCACCCCACGCCAGGTCTTCGGGCAGGAGGTCGAGATCGATGACGTTGACGCGCCCGGGCGCCGACTGCGCGTCGGCGATCGATTCGACGGTCACGATGTCGACGTCGATGCCGAGCACGTTCGCCGCGAGACGCAGCCGCTTGGCGTCGCCGATGACGACGGGGTTGCACCACGATCGGGTGGCCTCGTCCAGCAGGGCCGGGACAATCACCTCGGGGCCGATTCCGGCGCCGTCGCCCATGGTGACGGCGACGACGGGGAGGTTCGCGGTATCGGTTGACGCGCTCATGTGGGGTCCTCGCTGTGTGGGGGTATGGGTGGGCGGCTGATGGCCGCGCAGGTAGGCCGCGATCGCGGAGAGACTGGTGGCGTCGCCGAAGCTGCCGGGCTTGGTGACGACGCGACGGCCGTCGGATGCGACGGAGACGACGGCGCCGTGGTGCACCTCGTGGACCGGTCGGAGTGACGTGATGCCCAGCGCGTCGACGACGGCCCGCGCCGTCTCCCCGCCGGTGAGGACGAGGTCGGATTTTCGGTCTCGCTGCACGGCTTCGGTCAGCCGGCCGAACGCCGCCGACAGCGTCCGCGCGTTCGACGGGTCGACGTCTCCGGTCACGGTCAGGACTGCGTGACCGCTGTCGAGTGCGCGGCGCAGGGGCCCGGTGTCGACGTCGCCGAGGAGAAGGCTGCGGGCACCGACGGGGACGTGCCGGGCGCCGTCGGCCACGAGTGAAGCAACCTGTTGCACAGCAATGGATTCCGCCGTGCCGACGACGGTCAGGACGGAATCCGCGGGCTCCGGCGTGGCGCCGGGAACGAACCGGATCGGCAGCGTGCGTGCCACGGCCGCCGTGAGGGCCGCCGTCCCGGCCAGTCGTACTCCGGGAATTGTGCGGCAGGCCAGGACGATCGCGTCGAGGTCAGCCTCGGTCTCGACGTCGCAGATCGCGATGACGCCGTCGGACGCCGCGCGGGCCAGCGCCTGGCCGACGCCGGGACCGCGGGGCACGCACCGTGTGGGACGGCCCGGGAAGAGTGCGGCCACCGATTCCGGCGGCGGGGTGGATTCCGCCGACCAGACGCCGGCGGCATGGAGTGGCGTCGAACCGACGTGCACGACGCCGCCGCGCACGGTCCGGTCGAGTGCGGGCAGGCCCGCCGCGAGAACCACCGGACCGTCGTCGGCGAGAATTCCCACCTCGGCCCCGATGTTCCCGCGCAGAAGGGAGTCGATCTTCTTCACCACGAGCGTGCCGGACGGAACGCCGTCGAGGGCACGCCGCATCGTCCGGGCCGCACCCTCGGCGCTCATCGACCGCGTGTCGAGATCGGCGATGACGACTCCGCCCGCCTCGTGCGCCTCGCCGGCGCCGAGAAGAAGCGACAGGGGCGCACTCCGGTCGAGAAAGGCGCTGGCCACTTCCGCCGCACCGGACAGGTCGTCGGCGAAGACCGCGACGGTCGGATCCGGTCCGATCGAGTTCGGTCTCATGATGCCGCCTTTGCCCGATTATGTGCGCGTTTCGTGCATCGAATGGTAGCAGTTATGCGCGTTACGCGCAGTGTGTTCACAGGGAAGCCCCCGCGCACTGCACGATCGCCTGACCCGTGATGCTCCCGCCGAGCGGCCCGACGAGGAAGCCGATCAGCCCCGCCACCTCCTCCGGCGCGATGAAACGGCCGAGCGGCGGAAGCTTCGGGGGCGTCGACGTGCGTGCCGGATCGCTCAGCATCGGAGTGTCCGTCGGCCCCGGCGCGACCACGTTGACCGTGATCGCCCGGTCCACCAACTCCGCCGCCCAGGACCGCGACATCCCCACGAGGGCCGACTTGGTGGCGGCGTACTGACTCTTGCCCGCCGCCCCGGACATCGTGCGGCTGCCGACCAGGACCACCCGGCCACCGTCGCGCATCGACGGCACGAGCCCGTTGACGAGGACCTCGGCGGCCGCGACGTGAATCCGCCACATGGCCAGACCGTCGTCGACCTGCAGCTTCCCGAGAGGCGCGGAGGACTGCAGTCCGGCCGCATGAACGACGGCGTCCACCGGACCGACCGCGGTCGCGTGCTCCGAGAGGGCCTCGAGGTCGCCGAGATCGACGGCGGTCCAGGAGAATCGGCCGTCGTCGATGCCGGGATCCCGCCTGCTGAATCCGGTGACCGCCCACCCGTCGCCGAGAAGCCGGCGGGCGGTGGCGGCGCCGATGCCGGAGCTTACCCCGGTCACGACCGCCCGCTTCGCATCCCCGGTCACGACCGGCCCTCGTCGGCAATCCAGCCCGCCTCGAGTTCGACGTACTCGATCGCCTGACGGAACCGGGTGAACGCCACGTGCAGGATGCCGTCGTTCCCGGCGGCGATGCTGGGGTACGAGTACTCACGGTTCAGGCCGTCGCGGGAGTTGTTGGACAGGCAGTATCCGTCGCCGACCTCGACGTCGCGGCGATGCGGCCACGTCCGGCCACCGTCCTCGGACATCGCCAGCGTCATCGGCGCGCGGGGGGCACCCCAGAACGCGCTCCGGCTGTCGCCGTCGTCGAGGGGCTCCGGTTCCGCAGCCGGTTCGGGCACGCCGTCGGCGAGTCCGTCGTCGTCGATCTCGTCGTACAGGGACGTCCGCCGCGCGGTGGCGTTCACGGCACTGGACTCGTTGAACACCAGGGCGAGCCGGTCGCCGGGCAGCACGACGAACTGGATGGACGAGTTGTTGTTGGGAAGTTCGGTGGCCTCCGGCTCGGTCCAGGTGTCGCCGTCGTCCGTCGAGACACTGCGGTAGATCGAGTCCGCCCAGCGGCTGCGGTAGAGGGCGACGAGGGTGCCGTCGGACAGTCGGCCGATGTTCATGTGGACGCAGCCGACACTGCCCGGAACCACCACCTCACGCCAGGACTCGCCGTCGTCGTCGGAGATCATCACACTGCTGTAGTCGCGATCGCCGACCCATTTGCGGCCCTCGATCCGGACGCAGTGGAACACGGGGAGCAGGATCCGCCCGGTGGGGAGCACGACCACCGGTTGCCGCACGAACACGCCGCCGGCGTCGGTCTCCGGCAGCAGGATGTGCGCCTCGCCCCACGTTCGGCCGCCGTCGTCGGAGATGCGCCGCATGACACGCGCCGTGTCCTGGTTGCCGGCGTGCTGGGACGTCCACAGCAACCACACGGCGCCCGTCTTCGTCACGTGCAGAACGGGATTCTGCTCCGACCGTGTCGGATCGTCGGACAGCTGCACCGGCCCGGACCACGCGCCCACGCCCGGGGCGAGCCGGGAGAACCAGACGCTGATGTCGGGCACGCCCTCCTGGGTGCCCGCGAACCACACGCACCCGAGGGAGCCGTCGGGCAGGACGGTGAGATTTGCCGCGTGATTCTGCACCTGCGGCGCGGGGAGCAGAGCGTCGCGTCGTCCCGCCTCGGCGACGTCACGGAGGACGCCGTCGGTGGGCCGGGTATCGGTTGCGGGACTCGGTGTGGTCATCAGCGTCTCCAGTGCGTCGTGAGGGACGGTCGGGTTGTCGGTGCGGCGGTCGCGTCACGTCTAGGCATGCAGCGCCGCGACACTCAGGTCGTAGGAGTTCGTGGGCCGCAACGCGACACCGTCGATCCGCGAGCGGCGCGCGAGGACCGCTTTCGGGACGAACGACCACAGACACGGGCACGTGTCCCAGATCCGGCGTTGCGCATCCGCGAGAAGTTCGCCGCGCCGGGTGGCGTCGGCCTCCTCGGAGGCCTGGGTGATGGTCTGGGTGATCTCGGGAAAGATGTACCCGTGGTAGGTGTCCCGGGTCGCTTCCTTCTCCGCGGTGCCGGCGTACATGCCCTGCATGATGGTCAGGGCCAGACCGGTCGGGCTCGGGAAGCCGTTGCCGAGGACGTCCCAGTCGCCGGCCTTGCCCTGACGCCACTGCGAGATGTCGCCGCCGGGTTCGAACTGCTGCAGGGTGGTTCGCACGCCGACCGCGGACAGCATCTGCAGCACCGATTCCATGATGTCGGTGTCGGCGGCGAACTCGCCTGTCTCCCAGATGATCTTCAGCTCCAGGTCGCGGACCCCGAGGGCGTCGAGTTCGCCGCGGGCACGCGCCGGGTCGTAGATGTATTCGCCGGTCTCGACGGCGCCGTCGAGGGTGAGCGGAATGACGCCGCGCGACTGGGTGGCGGAGCCCTGGAGAACCTGGTCGACGAGGGCTCGCCCGTCGATCGCGTAGGTCAGCGCCCGGCGCACCCGCGCGTCGGCCAGTGGATGCCCCTGCGGTTTCCGGAAATTGAAGAAGAGCTGGTTCAGTCGCACGCCGTCGATCCGATCGATCGAGACACCCGACAGTCCGGCGAGCTGATCGGCTGCGTCCGGGGTGATGGAGTCGATGACGTCGACCTCGCCGCTCCGCAACGTCACGACGCGGTTCGACTCGTCGGGCACGAAGCGGACGCGCACCGATTCGATCTGCGCCGGCGTTCCCCAGTAGTTCTCGTTGCGCACCAGTGTGTAGTTGCCGGTGCCGCGGTCGCTCTCGGTCACGACATACGGTCCGGTTCCCACACCGGACTGCAGTTCCTCGGGAAGGTTGGCGGCCGCCGGAGTGACGAGAATGTTCGACATGAGGTAGTCGAGCACCGGGACGGGCCGCTCGGTGTTCAGGGTGAAGCTCGTGTCGTCGATCTGGTCGACCGTGGGCCACTCGGGGAAGAATCCGCCGACGAAGGAGCCGTCGACCTGGCTGTACATCTGCAGGGCCGTCGCGACGTCCTGCACCCGCACCGGGGTTCCGTCCGAATAACGGATACCGGGCCGCAGGTGCACGTACCACTGGGTGGGTGCGACGAGTTCGAACCGGTCGGCCAGAACGAGCCGGGGCCGCAGGTCGCGGTCGATTTCGGTGAGGGCCTGCCGCACCCCCCGCTGCACCGTCAGTGCGGCATCGAACTGGTTCAGCTTGTTGTCGAGACTCACGAGCGATCGGTTCAGGGCCAGGCTCACGGTCCTCGGTCCGGGTGTTCCGGTCGGCGTCGCGCAGCCCGCTGCGGAACCGAGCGTGAGGCCGGCACCGAGCAGGAGACCCGACCTGAGCAGCGTTCTCCTCGAAAAACGCTGTTCGAAAAGAGAATTGGTCATCGTCGACCTCTCGGGACTATGGGTGTGGGGCGCAGCGATCAGGCACGGCGCGAGGTGGTTGCCCACCAGGCGATGTGATCGCCGGCACATCCGAACTCTACTCAGAGTTGCTTGAGATGCGCAAGATGGCGGACGGGACTTGCGCACAACGCGCATAAGTGCGATTGTGAGCTGAGTTACAAACGAAGCTGCTGTACCCGACACGCCGCGGTGTCGACTCCTCCATCGCCGGCGTTATCGAAAGGTCGACGATGACCCCTCACGCAGACCCCGAACGGCCGGTGACCTCATGACGCAGCACGCCGCCGACACGGCGCTTGCAGCCCAGCCCCCGGGCTCGGCATCATCGGCTCCCCGCCGGACCCGCTCCGCCGTCCCGAAGGTCCTGACGGCGCCCATGCCCCGCTACGTCGTCAAACGACTCGGACAGAGCGCGCTGGCCGTCTTCCTGACACTGACCACCGTGTTCGTCCTCATCCGGATGGCGCCCGGCGACCCCGCCTACTCGATGGCCGGGCCGCTGGCCAGCACCGAGGACCTGGCTCGCATCAGGGCGGACATGGGCCTCGACCAGTCCGTGTTCACCCAGTACCTGCTGTATCTCCGCGGCCTTCTCCACCTCGATCTCGGCACCTCGTACTCGTTCCAGGCGCCCGCCTTCGACGTCGTCCTCGCCCGGCTGCCCTACACGATCACCCTGTCGGTCGCGGCAATCGTGCTCACCACGCTGGTGGCCATCCCGCTGGGCGTGTGGATGGCGCGCCGCGCCGACACCCGCCGCGAACTCGGCGCCAACGTCGTGACGATCGCCGGCCAGTCCATGCCCGACTTCTGGACCGGGCTGATGCTCATCACCGTGTTCGCGGTCCTGATCCCGATTTTCCCCGCGGCCGGATTCACGACCTGGTCCAGCCTGGTACTGCCCACCGTGACCGTCGCCGTGCTGCAGATCGCCCTGATCTCCCGCATGGTCCGCCGCGAGATGGTCGGCGCGTTCTCCTCGCCGTACATGACGGTGGCCCGCTCGCGGGGTGTCCCGGAGCGCGAGCTCATCTGGCGGTACGCCCTGCGGAACTCCGCGATCCCCGTGCTGACCGCGCTCGGCACCCGGTTCGCGTCCATGCTCAACGGCGTCGTCGTGGTCGAGGTCGTCTTCGCCTGGCCCGGCGTCGGATCGCTGGTCGTGCGCGCGCTCGAGACGAGGGATTACCCCCTCATCCAGGCCACCGTCCTGGTGACCGCGGTGCTCGCCGTCCTCGTCCAGCTCCTCGTCGACCTCTGCTATCCGCTGCTGGATCCCCGTGTCCGGCTCGGGAAGGGAACGAGTAAATGACCACCATCGTCGATCCCCCGGCGCATGCGCGCCCGTCCACGGTCACCCGCCGCGACATCGCCCGGGCCGGTGCCACCCGAGTCGCGCGCGACAGCCGGGTGAAGATCTGGATCGGCAGCATCTGCGCCCTGGCCGTCATCGTGCCGGTCGCGTGCGCACAATTGCTGCCCCTGCCGTCTCCGGACGCCACCGACCTCGCCCAGCGCCGGCTGCCACCGCTGACACCCGGGCACCTGTTCGGCACCGACCAACTCGGCCGCGACCTCCTCTCCCGCGTCCTCTACGGCGGGCAGGTATCGCTCACCGTCGGAATTCTCGCGGTGGTCGTGTCCGGACTGATCGGCCTGTGCCTCGGCGCACTCGCCGGGTACCTCGGCGGCTGGGCCGACACCGTCGTCAGCCGTCTCCTCGAGGCCCAGCTGTCGCTGCCGCTCCTCATGATGCTGCTGCTCGTCGTCGCCCTGTTCGGCCCGTCGATCCCGGTCATCACGTTCGTCATCGCCATCGCCCAGTGGCCGGAGATCGCCCGGCTGACCCGCTCACTCGTCCTCGTCGAACGCGAGAAACCGTATATCGCGGCGTCCCGCGTGCTGGGTCTCGGACGCACCGCCATCCTGCTCCGCCACATCGTCCCCAACATCATCAAGCAGGCGTCCCTCGTCGTGCTGCTGCTGCTCGCGCAGGCCGTGCTCCTCGAGAGCGCGCTGAGCTACCTCGGTGCCGGACCGCAACGCCCCTTCGCCACCTGGGGCCGGATCATCTCCGACGGGCAGGACTACATCACCACCTCGTGGTGGCTGGTGACGCTCCCCGGTCTCGTCATCGTGCTGCTCGTCGTCGGCGTCAACCTGCTCGGCGACGGGCTCCGGGATCGGCCGAAGTCGCTGCGACTGCAACCGGGCGTACTACAGCGACTCCGGGCGTGGAAGGGAATTGCCTGACATGACGAATCTGCTGCGAGTCGACGAACTGCAGATCGAACTCATCACCGCCCGGGGCGTCATCCGCGCAGTGGACGGCGTGTCGTTCAGCATCGACGCCGGCGAAACCGTGACCATCATCGGCGAATCGGGGTCGGGAAAATCGACCACGGCGATGGGCCTCCTCGGCCTGCTCCCCGACGACCTCGCCGTCCTCTCCGGCGCGGTCCGGTTCAAGGACTGCGACATCCTCGGGAAGCCGAAGGCGCTCGCGAAGGTCCGGGGCCGGAACATCGCCCTCGTCCCGCAGGACCCGATGACGGCGCTGAGCCCGGTGCACACCATCGGATCCCAGCTGCGGGAGGCGGTGCGCCACAGCGGCATCACTGGAAAGTCGAAGGAAACCGCGCGGGCCGTGGAACTGCTCGAACAGGTGCGGATCCAGAACCCGGCCGGCCAACTCGGGAAATACCCGCACCAGTTGTCCGGCGGAATGCTGCAGCGCGTGCTGATCGCCTGCTCGCTCGCGTCGGGTCCCGAGCTGATCGTCGCCGACGAACCCACCAGTGCCCTCGACGTGACCGTGCAGGCCAGCATCCTCGACCTGCTGCTCGAACTCCAGGAGCGCACCGGCGTCGGAATGCTCGTCATCACCCACGATCTCGGCGTCGCCCGCTTGATGTCGGACCGCATCTACGTCATGAAGGACGGCCGGTTCGTCGAGAACGGCGGAGCCGAGGACCTGGTTCTCCATCCTCGCAGCGCCTACACCAAGAAACTGCTCGACGCCGTGCCGCGGCTCGGCGACTTCACCACGACCGTAGGAGCGTCGACATGAATGCCCCCCTGCTGTCCGTCGAGGACCTCGTCGTCGAATACCCGGTCCCCGACGGTGTGTTCCGCGCCGTCGACACCGTCAGCTTCTCGGTGGACAAGGGCGCGACCCTCGCCGTCGTCGGTGAGTCGGGGTGCGGGAAATCGACCATCGCGAAATCGATCGTCCGGCTGCTCACCCCCACCTCCGGCCGCATCCTTGTCGACGGTGCCGACATCGCGCAGCTGTCGGAGAAGGCGCTGCGCCCCTTCCGGTCTCGCGTGCAGATGGTGTTCCAGGACCCGTACGGATCGCTGGACCCGCACCTGACGGCCGTCGACATCGTCGGCGAACCGCTGCGCCTGCAGGGCGTCCGGAGCAAGTCCGAGCGGGCCCGCAGGGCCGCGGCGCTGATCGACCGCGTCGGCCTGCCCGCCACCGCGCTCCACCGCCGCCCCGCCGAGTTCTCCGGCGGTCAGCGGCAACGCATCGGCATCGCCCGGGCGTTGGCGAGCGGGCCGGAACTCCTCGTGTGCGACGAGGCCACCAGCGCTCTGGACGTGTCCGTGCAGGCCCAGGTTCTCGATCTGCTCCGCGAGATCCAGCACGACACCGGCCTGACCTACGTCTTCATCTCCCACAACCTCGGCGTCGTCCGCGAGATCAGCGACACCGTGATCGTCATGTCCCGCGGAAAGGTGGTCGAAAGCGGTTCCACCACCGACGTTCTCGAGCGTCCCGCCGAGCCGTACACCCAGGCCCTGCGCGCCGCCGCGCTCGACCCCACCACCATGGTCGGGATCAAACCCCGCCACCTCGTCTCGCGTTCACCCGGCGCGGCCGACGTTTCCCGCACCCCATCCCGAGGAGTAGCTTGATGCCCGAACTCGACCTGACCTCACTCGTGCTCGGCACGATGACCTTCGGCGACACCGTCGACGTCGACGGCGCCGCAGCGATGGTCGATGCGGCGCTCGATGCCGGAATCACGCACATCGACACCGCCAACGGTTACGCCGGCGGAGAGTCCGAGAAGATCCTCGCCCGGCTGCTGGCCACCCGGCGCGACCGCGTCACCCTCGCCACCAAGGCAGGAATGCCCCACCCCGACGCGGGCGACCACTCACCGCTGTCGCCGGCCGGGCTCCGGTCGAGCGTCGAGGCGAGCCTGAAACGGCTGGACACCGACTACGTCGACCTGTTCTACCTCCACCAGCCCGACCGCGCCACCCCGACCGCCGACACCCTGTCCACCGTCGCCGAACTCGTGTCGGAGGGCAAGATCCGCGCCCTCGGCGTCTCCAACTTCGCGGCCTGGCAGATCGCGGAACTGAACCACACCGCCGACGCCGTCGGCGCACCCCGGCCGATCGTCGCCCAGCAGCTCTACAACCTGCTGGCCCGGCGCATCGAGGAGGAGTACGTCGAATTCGCGGCGGTCACCGGCCTGATCACCATGGTCTACAACCCGCTCGGCGGCGGCCTCCTCACCGGACGGCACTCGTTCGACACGAAGCCGGCGGACGGCCGCTTCGGTGATTCGCGGCTGGCGCAGATGTACAAGGACCGGTACTGGAACACCGCGATCTTCGATGCGATCACCCAGCTGTCCGTGATCGCCGACAAGGCAGGCATCCCGCTCACCGAGCTCGCGCTGCGCTGGCTCGTGTCCAAGCCGGCGGCGGGGCCGATCCTCCTCGGCGGATCGAAGGTCGCTCATTTGCAGTCGAACATCGCCGCCGTCGCGAAGGGCACACTCGACGACGAACTGATCGACGCGTGCGACGAAGTGGGCAGCGCCCTGCGCGGACCCATGCCCAACTACAACCGCTAGGAGACAACGCCCTCATGAGTGCCCAGGAATTTGCCGCCCGCCTCCGCGGCCGCGAACGGATCGTCGGCTACTGGTCCGTCATCGACAGCCCGGTGTCGACGGAGTGGCTCGCCCACGTCGGCTGGGACTACATCGCCCTCGATCTCCAGCACGGCCTGATCGGATACTCCGGCATGGTCGCGGGGCTCACCGCCATCGACGCGTCCGGCTCCACCGTCGGCATGATCCGGGTCGAGTCGAACGATCCGACACCGATCGGCCGCGCGCTCGACGCCGGCGCGGCGGGAGTGATCGTCCCACTGGTGAACACGGCGGAAGAAGCCGCCAAGGCCGTTGCTGCCGCGACGTATCCCCCTACCGGAGTGCGCTCGTACGGTCCGATGCGTTCACAGCTGCGGATCGGCCCCACCCCGGCGGAGGCCGACCGCGACACGGTCGTCGTCGTGATGATCGAAACCCCGCAGGGGCTGGCGAACGTGGAGGAGATCTGCGCCGTCCCCGGACTCGACGGCGTCTACGTGGGGCCGTCCGACCTGCGGCTCGCCGTGGGTGGCGCGCACCCCAATGATCCGAGCGTCGACGACGAGTTCGAGGCGGCCGTGACCCGTGTCCGGGAGGCCGCCGCAGCGGCGGGCATCGCTGCGGGTATCCACACCGCAGACGGGTCGGTCGCGGCCCGCCGACTCGCGGAGGGATACACGTTCGCCACCGTCGCGTCCGACCTCACCCATCTCAAGGCGGCCTCCGCCGCACATCTCAAAGCCGCGACCGGGGGCTGACAGGCGCTCCGCGCCCGTGCGCCTTTTTCGTTGTTCGCCCTACCAAAAAGGCGCACGGGCGGCGGAGCCGCCTGATGCAATCGAATCATGCCTGACATCATCGAGTTGATTTTCGACGACCACGAGTGGTTCCGGCGGCAGTTCGCCGCGCTGGACGAATTGAAGTCCCGGCGCCGGGTGGAGATCACCGCCGTGGAGGCGGTGTGGACGCCGCTGGCGAAACGCCTGGATCTGCACGCTGCAGCGGAAGAGGAAATCTTCTATCCGCAGCTGCTGCGGGTCGGCGAGGACGGGGAGGCGGAAGCGGAGACCCTCGACGCGATCGGGGACCACAACGACATCCGCGACGGCGTCCGAGCGGCGGCGGGGAACCCCATCCTCTCCGAGGAGTGGTGGGCGGCCGTCGGCCGCACGCGCAGGGCCAACGACGAGCACATGGCCGAGGAGGAACGGGAGGGCCTCGCCGATTTCCGGTCCGCCCCGGATGATCTTCGCGAGTCGCTCGGGCGGCGGTTCGCCGAATACTTCCTCGTGCACCGCACCATGTCGGACGTGGACACCTCGGACAAGGACCCGAAGGAGTACGTCCGCGAGATCGAAGAGGACCGGGGCGAGGACCACAACCCCGGATCGCTTCGAATCGGCAGCTTGAAGGGCCGGTAGCAAGGCACTCCCCACATCACAGACCGCGCGGTCTGTGTTCTATAGTTCGGTCGGTCCGCGGCATCGGGCCGGCCGGTTCTGTGGGGAGATGGGGTTGTGGCACGAATTTCCCGTCCGGTGCCCGATGCCCTTCCACCGATGTCGTTCGAGCGGACGGTGCCCCGCAGGTACGTGCACCGCCAATCCGTGGCCGAGGTCTTCCTCACCGACTGCGTCTCGCTGCCGGTGCCGGATCGGTTCGTTGTCGCCGCGCAGTGGCCCCGCCTGCACGGCTTCTACCGCACCCGAGACGGGCACTACGACACCATGCTGCTGGCGGAAACACTCCGGCAGACCGCCATCTACCTGGGACACACCCGCTTCTCCGTCCCGCTGCCGAACCGGTTCGTCATGCAGCACCTCGCGGTGCATGCGGTGCCCGGCGCGCTGGCAGTGGGTGCTGCGGCCGCAGAAGTGGTCGTCGAGGTCACCGTGTCCGAGCACGTGTACCGCGGCGGCGCGCTGTCCGCGTTCCGCGTGAACCTGCGGTTCCGGCTGGGTGACCGGGACGTCGGCACCGCGACCGGTCACGCGGTGGTTTTCCCTCCGTCCGCATACGCACGCGCCCGGTGGGGTGAGCGCGGCCCGCGGGCGATCGGTGAGCCGTGGTGCCCGACTCCGGTCCCGGCTGCGCTGGTCGGTCACATCGACGACGCGCACGTGGTCCTCGGCCCGCGACGCGCCGAGAACGAATGGGAGTTGCGGATCGACCACACGCACCCCGTGCTGTTCGACCATCCGTGCGATCACATTCCCGGGATGCTGCTGCTCGAGGCGATGCGGCAGGCGGCCTGCACCGGCCTCGGCCTACCGGACGCACACCTCGCGTCCCTGGGCGCCACGTTTCACCGTTTCGCCGAACTCGACGAACGAACCACGATCCGGCTGGACGCGGTGGACGACGGCGCGTTGTCCATCAGCGGGTCGATACGGCAGGGCGGTGTGGCGGTGGTGCGGGGAACCGCGGCGCTCGCACCGACCGCGGTGAGCGCATGCGCGCCCGGCTAGTCGGCGTCGTCCGGTACCCAGCGGGCCCGCCGGATCCGGGCGATGTCTTGGTGCCGGGTCGCGGGCATGATCCCGGGGAGCAGGAATCCCCACATGTCATCGACGCGCTGTTCGAGGTCCGTGCGCTGCGTCAACACCTGGGAGACGGTCTGGACGCCGGTGAAGGCGCCGATGACGAACCGCGCCAGCCTCGGCGGGTCGATGTCGGCGAGGAGGTCGCCCTGCTCGACGGCCCGAGTGGCGAGCATCTCGCAACTGTTGATCCAGTCGAGGTAGGGATCCGCGGGGCCCTGGTCGTCGGCGCTGAGTTCGAGGGTGATCCGGATACCGGCTCGCACGATCGGGTCATTCACGATCTGCCGCGCCATTTCGTGGCACAGCATCACGATCTGCTCGATCGCCGACACCTGCTCACGGCCGATCGCCTCGACCGACGCGATGGAGATCCGGTGTTGCTCACCGATGATGAAACGCGCCAGATCCTCTTTCGAACGGAAATGGAAGTACAAGGCCCCCTTCGTGATTCCGGCGTTCTCGACGATGTTGCCGAGTCTGGCTCCTTCGAAACCCGACTTCTCGAACATCTCCGCCGCCCCGCGGACGATCTGCTGTCGAGTCGCCGCAGCACGCGCCTGCTGAACCACGTTCACACCTTTCCCTGCCGCATGAGAGAAGAACGATGACGATGAAAGCACGGAACACGCGCCCATTGCCCGGAGAGACGGTACCAGCGTCGACCGCGAGCGAGCGCGGTCGAACACCCTCCGCGCCGGTACGTGTCGCGGTCGTGGGAGCGACGGGCTTCATCGGCTCCGCCACCGTGCGGGCCCTGGCATCGGCCGGGATTCCGTGCACCGCGGTCGCACGCACACCGTTGAACCCGGACATTCCGGGCGTTCTGTCCGCGCAGGCGGATCTGACCGATCCGGCAAGTCTCGGCTCGGCGCTCACCGGCGCCGACGTCGTGATCCACGCCGCGTCGTACACCGGCAGCGACCCGGCGCAGTGCACCGCGGTGAACGTCGGCGGCACCGGGAATCTCCTTGCCGCCGCCCGGACCGGCAGCCGGGTGCTCTACGTCAGCACCATCGGCGTGTACGGCGCCGGACCGCACAGCGGAATCGGTGAGTTCGACGCCACGCCCGCACCCGTTTCGGCGCTGAGCGCGAGCAGGCTGACCGCCGAACACCGCGTCCTCGCATCGGGCGGTTGCGTCGTCCGGCCGGGATTCGTGCACGGGCCCGGCGACCGCTGGTTCGTCCCCGGATTCATCCGGATCCTCGAGACACTCGGCGCCTGGGTCGACGAGGGGCGGTCCCGGATATCGGTCGTCGCGGTGGCCGACCTCGCGCGGCTACTCGCGACCCTTGCCCCGCAGGCCTCTGCACACTCCGGCGACGTGTTCCACGCGTGCCATCCCGACCCGGTCACCGTCCGCGAACTCGGCCGGGCACTCGCGGACTCGGGCCGCCTGCGACTGCCGGACAACTCGCTCACCTTCGACGACGCCGTCGCCGCCGGAACCCGGCACGGCCTGACCGATCGGCACCTCGACCTGATCGGCCGCGACCACTGGTACGACCCCACCTGTCTGCTGGCCGCCACCGGCGCGACCTTCGGCCACGGCCCTCTGGCCGGCCTCCCGGCGTGACGAGGTCCGGCGGGAAGTCGGTGGGCGGAACCTCGTTTGCGGTCCGTGGTCGGGGTGTATACCCGGAGAGAGACCGTTCCCCCACCTGACGGAGTGTCGAGATGGCCCTTCACACCGAGATCATCGTGGACACCGAAGGCGACAGCCGGATAGTGGTCCTGTATCCCGTGATGTGGCTGTTCATCGCGGTTCTGGTGACGTTCGTGATCACCCGGATCATCACCCGACGCATCCGCTCTCAATCGGGAGCGGAGCCCACCGACGACGACGCCGAGTCGGGGGGCGGTCTGATCGGCGACATCACCGTCGGCGGCGTGCACCTGCACCACCAGGTGTTCGGGATCCTGTTCATGACGCTGGCGGGGCTGGCACTGATCGCGACCACCCCGGAGGGCACGGCACTCAACGTCTTCGCCGCGCTGTTCGGGGTCGGTCTCGCACTGACCTTCGACGAGTTCGCGCTGTGGGTGCACCTCGACGACGTGTACTGGAGCACGTCCGGACGAAAGTCCGTGGACGCGATCTTCTGCGCGCTCATGGTCACCGGCCTGATGATCACCGGCGCCGAACTCGTGAGCGGGCGGATCGGCACCGCCCAGTGGTGGACGTCGATCGGCTACCTGGCGATCTCACTCGGCATCTCGCTGATCTGCCTGCTCAAGGGCAAGTTCGTCACGGGGATCGTGGGGATCGTGTTCCAGCCCGTCGCGATCGTCGGCGCGATCCGCCTGGCCAAGCCCGATTCCTGGTGGGCGGTGCGGCGCTACGGGACCCGACCGCGGCGCCTGGCCCGCTCGCAGGCACGTTTCGGGGAGCGTTACCACGCCCGCTGGAACCGGGCGCGCGACTTCGTCGCCGGACCGCCGGACCCCCGTCACGCCGAGACGCGGGGCTAGCCTTCGTCCGCCGACCGCGAGCGTCCCATCATCTCCAGCCCCGCCATCGCCTTTTCGGCGCCTGCCTCGTCCACCTTTTCCATCGCGAATCCCATGTGGATGACGATCCAGTCGCCCGGTTCCAGGCTGACGTCCTCGGGCAGCATGCCGACGTTCACCTTGCGCTGTTCGCCGACGACGTCGACGAGCGCGAGTTGGTTGCCGTAGCCCTCCAGCATGCGCACCACCCGGCCGGGAATTCCGAGACACACGATTCAGCCCTCCGTCTTCTCCGGTTGCAGCGTGGCCGCGGAGCGGGCCTCCGGCAGTTGAGCCGCGGTTGGCGCCAGGAGTTGGTCGACGATGTCGAAGACCGTGTCGACGGCCGGTGCGACGGCGGCGGCGACGCGCGGTGACAGCCCGATTCCCTCGTCGGTGTTCTCCACCTGGCAGCCGAGGACCACGGCGCGCGGCAGGGTTCCGCCGAGCGCGCGGAGACTGGCGAACACCGCCCCCGGGTCCATGCTGTGCGCGTCGAGCGGCGCCGCGGGCACCGAGTCGGGACCCACCTCGAACGCCCTCAACGCCCCCGGTTCACCTCGATCGGGAACCGCATCGACCAGCAGGAGCGCACCCCACCCGTCGAGCAGTTCGTACGCCAGATGTGTTCCACGGATGCCGAAATCGACGGCCCGGACTCCCGGCGGCAGCGACCTCTTCGCGACACCACGGAGCACCTCGGGACCGAATCCGTCGTCGCCGAAGAAGATGTTGCCCACACCGGCAACCAGTACCCGCCTGTCCGTCACATGGCCTCACATCTTGCGCATACGCAGGTACCGCTTGATGTCGGGAAGCGAGAAGACGGCGACCGCCACACCGGCGACCGCAACCAACGCCAGCGCGGCGGTGGTGGCCTCTCCGAGAATCTTCATGACTGTTCTTCCTTTCCGGTGTCTGCCGAAACGGGCTCCACCTCGTCCGGGGCGAAGTACAGATACCTGCCGTACCACTCGTGCAACTCGGAAGCGGGATCGTCCATCAGCACGACGCCGACGTGGGTGCCACCGTCGACGTCGGCGTGCACGGTCACCACCCGAGCGAGCTGTCCCGCGAAGAACAGGTCCTGGGCGTCGGCGCGGCGCGACGGATGGATCCGCACGACGGTGTCCTTCGCTACCCGGACGCCGTTGACGATCACGCCGTCGACGTCGGGGCGCACGGCGGTGTCGGCGTCCGGATCCCACCACGGCACGTCGTCGGTCAGTTCCGGGACGAGGCCCATGTCGGGGAGGCCCCGCTGCTCCGGGAGGTCGGGGCTCGGGAAATGCGGGTTTCGCAGGACGCCGTGCATCTGGGCGAGCGTCGCCGGCGACATCTGCTCGCAGCGGTCGATGATCTGGGCGGCGAGCGGGTCGGTGGCGCGGGCCTGACGCTTCTCCTCCTCGGTGAGGGTCATGACCCGCAGGGTGAGGATCTCGTCGATCTCGGTGGCGTCGAACAGGGCGCCGTCGCTCTGCTCGGCCACCTCCGGGTGGTCGTACAGGATGATCGGCGACACCAGGACGAGGTCCGTCTCCCCCGGCAGCCCGGCCAGCACGGGGTAGCAGCGTTCCTGATGGCAGGTCGACGCGAGCGGCGCGGCGTCGTCGGGCGGCTCGAGCAGCGACACGAACTCGGCGTCCTCCGCAGCCAACATCAGGTGCGCCCCGATCAGCGAATGCCTGATGGCCGAATCCTTCGACCACGTGCCGATCGCGTCGATCTTCACGTTCTCGATCGACACCCGCAGCACGTCCAGTCCGTCGTGCCGGTCGCTGCCGACGCGGACGACGGCGCGCAGCGGCCACCTGGTCCGCACCACGCGCCCGGCGAGGGTGCCGTCGTCCGCGCGCAACTCCTCGACGTCCACTCCCCCCTCGACGTCCACGTCGAGCCGGCAGTCCTCGAGCTCCTCGGCCGGGAACACCGCGCCCAGGTCGATCTCGCGTTCCACCGCCTCGTCCCACGACAGCCAGCTGCGGCCGGCGACGGTGAGCTCCCCGACCGGCTCGAACCCGGACCCCACGGCCTTCTCCACCTCACGCACCTGCAGTTGCAGGAAACGGACGGTCACCGACACGCCGGACCGCTGACCCGCACGGGGGCGCAACAGCGTCTGACAGGACAGGCGCGGTTCCTCGCCGACTCCCGATTCCGTCGCACCCGGCGGTCCGAGGACGCCGAACTGCCACCGCGATTGGTTCTTCGACGAACTCGCACGATACGGATACAGCAGGTAGCCCTCGTAGAGGACCGCGTCGGCCACGGCCCGTACTCGCTGCAGGGACGCCGGGGAGATCATGCGATCACCTCCCCGGCTCCCTGCAGCAGGTTCGCGATGGCGACGTCCAGTCCGAGGAGTCCGTGCGCCGCCTTGTATTTCGCCAGTGCCGCCAGTGTGTCGTGGTCGAGGCGCACCCAGCCCGTATTCGGGTAGTGCGCCCGGACGAGTTCGCGCCACGCCGCCACCGGCAGGTCGTACGTCGATTCGCGGTCCCACGGGATCCGTTCCACACCGAACCCGGCGACCCCGCGCGTGAAGACCGTTCCACTGAACAGGAACACCAGCGGCACCGTCGACCCGGCCTCATCCAGGGCGTGCAGGTACTTCGAGGCCGTCACCTCGAAGTCGTACGTGCACGGCAGCGGCAACTCCACCACGCTCGACCCGGTGAACCCCTGGGCGACGGTGCTGGTCTGCATCCACTGGAACGGCTTCAGCGTCGACGTCCACCGCTCGCGGGGCCCGAACAGATCGAGCAGGCCCTCCACCTCGGCGTCCGTGTAGCGACGGCGCTGCGGCTCGATGCGGACCTGGCACCGCACGGCCATCGCGTGCACGACGGCGCCGCTCGACTCCGTAACCTCCACCCGCGCAGTCAGATTCGGCGCAACCGCGAACGGTTCCGGGAACACGTCTTCCACACGAAAAGTCAACTCGGTCACGTCGGCTCCTTCGCGACGCGACTGCGTGCCTTCACGTCGTCGAAGAACGTGTCGATGACCCGCCGTGCGTCCTGGCCGCCGTCGAATCCCCGCCACACCTGCCGCAACTGCCCCACCAACTGGTAGCAGGCGTCGATGGGTACGAGATAGCACTCGGGGTCCCCCTCGCCGTGTTCGGGGACCCGCAGCAACAGGGCTTCCGTGTCGGCGGACAGCTGGCCGAGCGCGGGGTTCACCGCGAGCACACCGTCCCATGCGTCGAGGGACAGTTCCGATTCGGTCGCGCCTGCCGGACCGGGATAGAACGCGACGGTCTTGGCCAGCAGCGAATTCCGGAACACGAACGCGAGCCCGACGGGGATCTCCAGGTCGTCCCAGCGACCGGGGGCGAGTTCGAAGTTCGGAAACGACAGGTAGCGTTCCGGGACCGCCCGGAAACGCAGTTCCGCGTTTTCGTCGGTGAACAGCAGGTAGCATCCGCGGCACACGCACATCAATTGCCGGTCCTGCACGTTCACGACGTGCTGGTGGGCGTCGGCGATCGGCACGGCGCACATGTCGCACCATTCCCCGACCACCGGTTTGGGCCGCTCGGACGCGATGCGCTGCAGAATGCGCAGCCCGTTCCCCGACGGGCTCATCACGCCACCTCCGCGGCGGGCACGGCCACGGAGACGACGCCGTCGCGCACGAGGACCGGGAGCGGCGAGAGCGTTTCGGCGTCCGCGTCGCCGTCCAGGCGCAGGCCCGCGCGACGCGGGTCGAAATGCGCCCGGCACGACGGGCAGCGCAGCACCGCGTCCCCCGCCTGACCGCCCGCCTTCCGTTGCAGCGTGGCCCCGGCCAGCGAGTGGGTGCAGGCGGCGCACCGGTCGCGGTAGGCGAACAACTGCTCCCCGATCCGGCACACCAGGATCGGCAGCCCGGCGACGGAGAACCCGGCCACCTCCCCGGGTGTCAGTTCCTCGAGTTCGGGCACCGACACCCACGTCCCGGTGCCGCTCGACCCGTCCAATCCGTTCGGATGAACATGGGAGAACAGCGATTCCGCGGCGATCAACCCGGAACCGGCGGCCGGGGTGGCGCCCACCACCTCGATGTCCACGGTCTCCGGTGCGGCGGCCAGCACGGCGTCCTTGACGGCGAGTTCCAACGTCACCGCAGACGACGGGCAGCTCTGACAACTGCCGGTCAGCCGTAACCGCACCACACCGTCCACCACGCCGAGCAGTTCGACGTCACCGCCATGGGAGCCCAGGTAGGGGCGCACGCTGTCGAGTGCGGAGGCGACCCTCGTCTCGACATCGTGCGGATGGAGTCCGTTCACGAGGAGCAGGCTGGCCACGAGTTCGTCGGCGGCGAGACGTTCGACGAGGTCGTCGTCGCGGTCACCGATGATGTCGAGGACACGCTGCAACCCGGCGCCGTAGAGTTCGACCACCTCCCGGACCAGTTGCTCGGCGCGCTCGCGGGCCACCGAGCCACCTGTCGAACTCGCGTCCAACAGGCTGTCGATCCGTTCGCCGGCTGTCCGCCACCGATCGGGGTCGTCTGCTACTTCGTCACTCCCCCACGTCTCCGATCCGCCACTCTCCATGCGTACCCCGTCACTCGCCGGTCACGGACTGGGTGGGCGAATGCAGCTTCTCCAGCGTCTTTCCCTCGCCGAGATACATGTGCACACCGCACGGCAGGCAGGGATCGAAACTGCGGACGGTCCGCATGATGTCGATGCCCTTGAAGTGCTCCCGATCGTTCTCCTCGAAGATCGGCTGGCCCTGCACCGCGTCCTCGTACGGCCCCGGTGTACCGAAGCTGTCGCGGGGGTTGGCGTTCCACGGCGTCGGCGGATACGGGTGATAGTTCGCGATCTTGCCGTCGCGAATCACCATGTGGTGCGACAGGACTCCGCGCACCGCCTCCGTGAAGCCGCAGCCGATCCCCTCGTCGGGGACGTCGAACTTCTCCCACGTCTTCGTGTGCCCGGCCCGGATCTCGGCGAGCGCCTGCTCCGCGAAGTGCAGCGCACACGCCGCCGCATAGGCCTGGAAGTAGGTCCGCGCCCGGTCCCGCTCGATCGTGTTGCTGCCGTACTCCGGGATCTTCCATTCGAACTCGACCGGGCCCTTCAGCGCGGTCTTCGGCAGGTTGATCTTCACGCTGTGACCGGTCGACTGCACGTACCCGATGTCGACGAGGCCCGCGAGGGCGGTACTCCAGAGCCGGGCCAGTGGCCCGCCGCCGGTGTCCAGCGCGAGGTGGTCGGTGCCGTCGAACCACCGCGGCGACATCACCCAGCTGTACTTGTCCTCCATGTCGCGTTTCTGCGGGTGCGGGTTGGTGTGCTGGTTCCACGGATGCCTGCGGTCGACCTGGTTCCCGAGCGGATCGTTCCTCACGAACATCTCCTGGTCGGTCCAGTCGTCGTAATACGAACTGCCCAACAGGATTCGGATACCCAGGTTGATGTCGACGAGTGACGTCGTGACCAGCTTTCCGTCCACCACGACGCCGGGCGTCACGAACATCGCACGGCCCCACTTCTCCATGTCCTTGTAGGAGAAGTTGCACACCGCGGGATCCTGGAACGAACCCCAGCAGCCGAGGAGGGTCCGGCGCAGGCCGACCTTCTCGTAGCCGGGCATCGCCTCGTAAAAGAAGTCGAACAGGTCGTCGTGCATGGGGACGACCTTCTTCATGAACTCCACGTAGCGCATCAGACGCGTCGTGTAGTCGGTCATCAGCTGAATCGTCGCGACCGTTCCCACACCACCCGGGTACAGGGTGGACGGGTGCACGTGCCGACCCTCCATGAGGCAGAACATCTCTCGGGTCCACCGGCTGACCTGCAACGCCTCCCGGTAGAACTCACCGGTGAACGGGTTCAGCGACCGCATGATGTCGGCGATGGTCTTGTAGCCGTGCTCCCCGGCGTGCGGCGCCTCGGTCTTCTCGGCCTGCGCCAGCACCCCCGGATTCGTCTCGGAGACCATCTTCTCGCAGAAGTCCACACCGACGAGGTTCTCCTGAAAGATGTTGTGATCGAACATGTATTCCGCGGCCTCGCCGAGGTTGACGATCCACTCGCCGATGTTCGGGGGCTTCACACCATAGGCCATGTTCTGGGTGTAGCACGAACACGTCGCGTGGTTGTCACCACAGATGCCGCAGATCCGGCTCGTGATGAAGTGGGCGTCGCGGGGGTCCTTACCCTTCATGAAAATCGAATAGCCGCGGAAGATCGACGAAGTGCTGTGGCACTCCACGACTTCCTTCTGCTTGAAGTCGATCTTCGTATAGATGCCCAGGCTACCCACGATGCGCGTGATCGGATCCCACGCCATCTCGACCAGGCCGTCGGATTCCGACTTGTGCGAAGGTTCCGGAATGATCGTTGTCATCGACGTACCTCTCAGTGTTCGAGGCCGGCGGACCACCGCCCGAGACCCCGAGCGGGACTACCAGGTGCGTGTCGCGCCCGTGGTCAGTTTCGTACCGCGACTGCGCCAGTGCGGCTCTTTGTCCAACGTGTTCTTGGTGATCTTGCGGAGACTGCGAATGGCGGATCCGTACAGCCCTGACGCCGTGGTGGAGAGTTTGCCGCCCGGCGGTTCGTCCATGAACGGCATGAACTTGTCCGGGAAGCCTGGCATCGTGCACCCGATGCAGATACCGCCCACATTCGGGCACCCACCCACACCGTTGATCCAGCCCCGCTTCGGGACGTTGCACTTGACGACCGGACCCCAGCACCCCAGTTTCACGATGCACTTCGGTGAGCCGTACTCGGTGGCGAAATCACCCTGCTCGTAGTAGCCGGCGCGGTCGCAGCCCTCGTGCACCGTGGCGCCGAACAGCCACTGCGGACGCAGCGCGTCGTCGAGCGGAATCATGGGCGCCTGCTCGGTGGCCATGTAGAGGAGATATGTCAACGTCTCCGACAGATTGTCCGGCTGGATCGGGCAACCGGGAACGCAGACGATCGGAATGCCCGCCTTCGACTTCCAGTCCCAGCCGAGATAATCGGGAACACCCATCGCCCCGGTCGGGTTGCCCGCCATCGCGTGGATGCCGCCGTACGTCGCGCACGTGCCCGCCGCGACGATCGCCGTCGCCTTCGGAGCCAGACGATCGAGCCACTCACTCGTCGTCACCGGCTGACCGGTCTCGGGATTGTTGCCGAAGCCGCACCAGTAACCCTCGTCGTGAAGTTGCTCGTTCGGGATGGAACCCTCCACCACCAGCACGAAAGGTTCGAGTTCGCCGCGATCCGCCTTCCAGAACCATTCCAGGAAGTCGTTGGCGCCGCCCTCCGGACCGTTGTCGAAGTCGATCAGCGGCCAGTGCACGGCCACTTTGGGCAGGCCCGGCAGGGCTCCCAGGGCAATCTCCTCGACACTGGGCTGCGTCGCAGCCGTCAAGGCCACCGAATCGCCGTCGCAACTGAGTCCCGCATTGATCCACAGCACGTGAATCAGGGTGTCCTCGGCGTTGATTGCTTCCTGTGTCGGCATATCAGGTCGCTTTCCGGAGTGAACACAACTCCTGTCGCCACCGGAGTCGACCGTCGGCCCACCTGCGTGGCGCTGATATTTATTTAGCTCCGCCGCCGAGCGGATGTCAACGGTCCCCGGCGCGTCGCGCCGCGTCGTCCGGCCCCGTCGTGTAATGGCTTCATTGCTTCGCGATCCAGTCGTACCACTGCTGGATGCCCTGACCGGTCGTCGCCGACAATGTGATCATCTGCAGGTCCGGGTTCACCGACCGGGCGTACTTCGCGCAGAGGTCGACGTCGAAGTCCACGTACGGCAACAGGTCCGCCTTGTTCACGATCACCAGGTTCGCCGCCGCGAACATGTGCGGATACTTGAGCGGCTTGTCCGTCCCCTCGGTCACCGAGATCACCACCACCCGGCTTTTCTCTCCGAGATCGAACAGTGCCGGACAGACGAGATTCCCCACGTTCTCGATGAACAGCAGCGAATTCGGCTCGGGGTCCAGGGCGGTCAGCGCATCCCGCATCATCTCGGCGTCGAGATGACACCCGGCGCCCGTGTTCACCTGCACCACAGCACATCCCGTCGCCTTGATGCGGTTGGCGTCGAGCATCGTCTCCTGGTCGCCCTCCACCACCGAGACCCGACGCTGCCCACCGATGTCGGCGATGGTGCGTTCGAGCAGCGTCGTCTTCCCGGACCCGGGCGAACTCATCACGTTGAGGGCGAGCACCCCGCGCCCCGCCAGCCAGCCCCGGTTGCGCTCGGCCGTGAGGTCGTTCTTCGCCAGCACCTTCTGTTCGAGGGTGACCGTCTCGGTTCTGTGCTCGTGCGTGTGTGGGTGCTCGTGGTCGTGCGGGTGTTCGTGAGTGTGCTCGTGGGGGTGCTCGTGGTCGTGGGGGTGCTCGTGCTCGTGGGGGTGCTCGTGGTCGTGGGGGTGCTCGTGGTCGTGCGGGTGCTCGTGGGGCACCGTGATCCTGGTCCCCGTCTCGTCTCCGCATCCACAGGTGGCACACATTTGCGTCAGCTCACTTCCATCGAGAGGATTCGTAGTTCCCGACCCGACGTGACCTCCACGTCCGCACTTCCGCACGGGCACAGCAACACCAGGTCCGTGAGCACGAAGTCGCCGCCGCATTCACGGCAGTGCGCACCGCCCGGCGTGTGGTCGATGTCGAGACGGGCACCGTGCGCGACGGTCCCTTCGGTGACCAGTTCGAAACAGAACTGCATCGAATCGGCGACCACCGCAGTCAGCGCCCCCACCTGCACCCGCACGCTGTGGACCGTCCGTCCCGCGGCGGTCTCGCAGACGGCGTCGACGACGCTCTGGGTGATTGCCAATTCGTGCATCACGGCCCCGCTTACGGACTCGTCACTATCCTGTTCGAGCGTAGCGCTTCGCACCCGTGAGTACTTGTTAACCGCCGGCGGTTAAGAAGTACTCACAGGCGTTCGATGATGGTGACGTTCGCGGTGCCGCCGCCTTCGCAGATGGTCTGCAGTCCGTAGCGGCCGCCGGTGCGTTCGAGTTCGTTGAGGAGCGTCGCCATCAGCTTGGTGCCGGTCGCACCGAGGGGGTGGCCGAGGGCGATCGCGCCGCCGTTGACGTTGACCTTCGCCGGGTCGGCGCCGATCTCCGCGAGCCACGCGAGGACCACCGGCGCGAAGGCCTCGTTGATCTCGACCAGGTCGATGTCGTCGATGCTCAGGCCGGTCTTCTCCAGCGCGTAGCGGGTCGCGGGGATCGGCGCGCTGAGCATGAAGATCGGGTCGGCGCCGCGAGCACTGAGGTGGTGGATGCGGGCGCGGGGCGTCAGGCCGTACCGCTCGACCGCTTCCGGTGAGGCCAGCAGCACCGCGCTCGCACCGTCGGAGATCTGGCTCGCGACCGCGGCCGTGAGTCGTCCACCGTCGGTGAGGGTATTCAGCGCCGCCATCTTCTCGAGGCTGGTCTCGCGCGGACCCTCGTCGGTGGTGAAGTCGCCCACCGGCACGATCTCGCGGTCGAAGCGACCCTCGGCGATGGCGGTCCGCGCCCGCTCGTGGCTCTGCAGCGCCCAGCGTTCGAGGGCCTCGCGGCTGATGTCCCACTTGTCCGCGATCAGTTCGGCGCCGTGGAATTGCGATACCTCCTGGTCGCCGTAGCGTTCGGCCCAGCCCGTCGATCCGCCGAACGGGGTGTCGAATCCGTACTGCTGCCCGACCACCATCGCCGACGCGATCGGGATCTGGCTCATGTTCTGCACACCGCCCGCGACGATCAGGTCGGCGGTGCCGCTGAGGATCGCCTGCGCACCGAAGTGGACGGCCTGCTGGCTCGACCCGCACTGCCGGTCGACCGTGACCCCTGGGACCTCTTCCGGGTAGCCGGCGGCGAGCCACGCGGTGCGGGCGATGTTGCCTGCCTGTCCGCCGATCGCGTCGACACAACCGAAGACGACGTCGTCGACACCGGCCGGGTCGATGCCCGTGCGCTCGACGACGGCCTTGATGACGTGCGCACCCAGGTCTGCGGGATGCACGCCGGACAGGCCACCGTTCTTCTTGCCGATCGGGGTGCGAACGGCGTCGACGATGTAGGCCTCGGTCATGTGAAACTCCTAGTCAGTGTTAAGGACTCGCAAGTCCGTCGAGGACGATCGAGAGATACTGCTTGGCCACGGTGTCGACCGTGACGGAACCGCCGGGCCGGTACCAGCGGACGGCGACCCAGGCGGTGTCGCGGAGGAAGCGGAAGGCGAGTTCGACGTCGATGTCGGCCCGGAAGCTGCCGTCCTTCACCCCCGCCTCGAGCACACCCATCCACAGGTCGCGGAATTCGGTGTTCAGTTCGGACAGGTACGTGAAGCGCTCGTTGGCGACGAGATGCTTCACCTCGTCCTGGTAGATCGCGACCGCCGCATGCGACGCGTCGATCGCCTCGTAGGACGTGGTGACCAGCGCTTCGAGGGTCGCGCGGCTGTCGAGTCCGGATGCGACGATCTCGCGGTACTTGCCGAACAGGTCGTCGAGGAAGCCCCGTAGGATTTCGTCGACCATCGACTCCTTGGAGTCGAAGTGGTGGTACAGGCTGCCCGACAGGATGCCCGCGGCGTCGGCGATGTCGCGCACGGTGGTGGCCCTCAGGCCGCGTTCGGCGAAGAGGGTGGCCGCGATGTCGAGGAGTTCGGTCCTGCGTCCGGTCTTGCCGGTGGTGTCGTCGGGGGGTGGAGTCATCGTCACATCCTATCAACCAAGCGCTTGCTAGGGCCTCCGGCCCCGTGAGTGGTTAAGGAGTCCAGACACTCGTTAACCACGCACGGGGCGGCTACGCCCTCTGCGACGAGATCGACACGACCTCGCCGGTGAGGTAGGTGGTGTAGTCGCTGGCGAGCATGGCGATGGTGGCGGCGATTTCCCACACCTCGGCGGCGCGGCCGAAGGCCTCGTCGGATGCCAGTTTGTCGAGGAGTTCCTCGCTGGTGACCTTGGCGAGGAAGGCGTGCCGGGCGATGGACGGTGCGACGGCGTTGATCCGGACCCCGTATTCGGCGGCCTCGATCGCGCTGCACCGGGTGAGGGCCATGACGCCGGCCTTCGCCGCCGCGTAGTGCGCCTGCGAGTGCTGCGCCCGCCAGCCGAGGACGGACGCGTTGTTGACGAGGACGCCGGTGTGCTCGACGCCCTTGAAGTAGCGCAGCGCCGCGCGGGTGGCGCGGAATGTCCCGTTCAGGGTGATGTCGAGAACGCGATCCCATTCCTCGTCGGTCATGTCGACGAGCGGCGTCTCGCCGCCGAGTCCGGCGTTGTTGACGAGGACGTCGATCCGGCCGAGGGCGTCGGCCGCCCCGGAAATCAGCGCGTCCACCTGTTCGGTGCTCGACACGTCGCACGTCAGCGCCTCGACGACCTGCCCGGGAAATTCCGCGGCCAGTTTCTCCTTCGCCTCGGTGAGGCGGCGTTCGTGCCAGTCCGACACCAGGACGTCGGCGCCTTCGAGCAGGGCACGACGCGCGGACGCGTAGCCGATGCCGGTGCCCGCCGCGGCGGTGACGACGACCTTCTTTCCTTTCAGCAGGTCGTGGCCCGGCGTCTCGACGGGTGCGGTGGCGAGCGGTGCGGGTTTTGTCACGGTCGTGCCTCTCGGGGGAGTCCGAGCACGCGCTCGGAGATGATGTTGCGCTGGATCTCGTTGGATCCGCCGTAGATGGTGTCGGCGCGGGTGAACAGGAACAGCCGCTGCCATTCGCCGAGTTCGAGATGTTCGGGGTCGGTGATGTCGGACGTCGGGTCGACGGGGGCGAGGAGCGACGACGCACCCTGCACCTCCATCGCCAGCTGACCGAGGTCGCGGTGCCAGTTGGCCCACAGCAGTTTCGCGACGGACGCCTCGGGTCCGGACGTTCCGGCGTCGACGGCCTCGAGGGTCCGCAGGGCGTGGGCGCGCATGACGCGCAGTCCCACCCAGGCGCGGGCGATCTTCTCGCGAATGTTCGGGTCGGATGCTGCGCCGGTGGTTTTCGCGAGGTCGACGACGCCCTGCAGTTCGCGGGCGAATCCGATCTGCTGCCCGAGTGTGGACACGCCGCGTTCGAAGGTGAGCAGCCCCATCGCGACCCGCCAGCCGTCACCGGGTTCCGCGACCACCAGATCGGCATCGGTGACGGCGTCGTCGAAGAACACCTCGTTGAACTCGGACGTGCCGGTGAGTTGCTGGATGGGCCGGACCGTGACGCCGGGTTGGTCCAGAGGCACGAGCAGGAAGCTCAGCCCCTGGTGCCGCTTCGACCCGGGTTCGGTGCGACACAGCACGAACGCCCACTGCGCAACGTGCGCGAGCGACGTCCACACCTTCTGGCCGTTGATCACCCACTTGTCGCCGTCGAGTCGTGCGGTGGTCGCGACGTTGGCGAGGTCGGAGCCGGCACCGGGCTCGGAGTAGCCCTGCGCCCACAGTTCGGTGACGGTGTTGATCCCCGGCAGGAAGCGTCGTTTCTGGTCCTCGGTGCCGAACGCGATGAGCGTCGGTCCGAGCAGTTCCTCGCCGACGTGACTGACGCGTGCCGGTGCCCCCGCCTTCGCGTATTCCTCGTGGAACACCACCTGCTGCGCCAGGGTCGCTCCGCGCCCGCCGTATTCCTTCGGCCAGCCGAGGCACGTCCATCCGGCGGCCGCCAGGTGCCGGTCCCAGGCGAGCCGTTCCTCGAAGAACTCGTGCTCGCTCCCGGGGCCGCCCTTGCCCTTCAGCCGGGCGAAGTCGCCGGTCAGATTGTTGTTCAGCCACGTTCTGACGCTCTCGGCGAAGTCGTCGTCGGTGATCAGCCCGTCCGGGCTCTCGCTCTGGTCCACGTCTGTAAGATAACCTACCAAGCACTTGCTAGGTAGGTAGGGAGCCCAGTGACCGAACATCCGAGAACCATCCCGTCCGCCGTCATCCACGCCGCGCGTGCATACGGCGAGCTTCCGGCGGTGTCCGACGGCGACGTCCGTCTGACCTTCACACAACTGCACGACCGTGTCCGCGATTTCGCCGCCGCACTCTGCTCGCAAGGCGTGCGGCCCGGCGACCACGTCGCGGTGTGGTCGCCCAACACGTATCACTGGGTGGTCGCCGCGCTCGGCATCCACTACGCCGGCGCGACGCTCGTCCCGATCAACACCCGGTACACCGCACCGGAGACCCTCGACATCCTCGAGCGCACCAAGACGACAGCGCTCGTCGTCGCGGGCAACTTCCTCGGCACCGACCGGTACGCGTCGCTGCGCGCCGAGTCGAGCACCCTCGACCTGCCGACGGTCGTCCGCGTGCCCGTCGACGGCGGCGACGCCCCGACCCCGGGTGTCGTCGACTTCGACGACTTCCTCGCCCTCGCCGACGAGGACACCCGCGCCGAGGCCGACGCCCGCGCGGCCGCCGTCTCCCCCGACGACGTCTCCGACGTCATGTTCACCTCGGGCACCACGGGCCGCAGCAAGGGGGTGATGAGCGCGCACCGGCAGTCGGTGGGCATCGCCCGGGCGTGGGGTGAGTGCGCGGAGGTGACGTCGGACGACAACTACCTCATCATCAACCCGTTCTTCCATACCTTCGGCTACAAGGCCGGGTTCCTGGTGTGCCTGCTGAACGGGGTCACCGTCGTGCCGATGGCCGTGTTCGACGTGCCGAAGGTGATGGCAACCGTGCACGACGAGCAGATCACCGTCCTGCCCGGCGCCCCCACGATCTTCCAGTCGATCCTCGACCACCCCGACCGCCCGAAGTACGACCTGTCCAGCCTGCGGGTCGCGATCACCGGCGCGGCCGCGGTGCCCGTCGCCCTGGTGGAACGCATGCAGTCGGAACTCAGCTTCGACGCCGTCCTCACCGCCTACGGCCAGACCGAGGCCGTGGTGGTCACCATGTGCCGGACCGACGACGACCCGGTGACCGTCTCGACCACGTCCGGTCGCGCGATTCCCGGGATGGAGGTCCGGATCGGCGACCACGGCGAGATCCTGGTGCGCGGCGAGAACGTGATGCTCGGCTATCTCGACGACCCCGAAGCGACGGCCAAGACCATCGACGCCGACGGCTGGCTGCACACCGGCGACGTCGGCACGCTCGACGACCGCGGGTACGTCGACATCACCGACCGCCTCAAGGACATGTACATCTCCGGCGGGTTCAATGTGTATCCCGCTGAGGTGGAGAACGCCCTTGCCAGGCTCGACGGTGTCGCGGAGTCTGCCGTCATCGGTGTTGCCGACCAGCGGATGGGCGAGGTCGGGCGCGCGTTCGTCGTGGCGAAGGCGGGTACCGCGCTCGCCGAGGACGACGTGATCGCGTTCTGCAAGGAGCGCCTCGCCAACTTCAAGGTGCCCCGGTCGGTGCGCTTCGTCGACTCCCTCCCCCGGAACCCCTCCGGGAAGGTCATGAAAAACGTTCTGCGTGAGGAGAAGAAATGACGGTTCCGGACGAGGGTGACGTCGTCACCTACGACGTGCGCGACGGTGTCGCATTCGTGACGCTCAACCGCCCCGATTACCGCAACGCCCAGAACTCGGTGATGACGTACGCCCTCGACGCCGCGTTCGAGCGGGCCGTCGAGGACGACGACGTGAAGGTGATCGTCCTCGCCGGCAACGGAAAGCACTTCAGTGCCGGGCACGACATCGGGACCCCGGGCCGCGACCATCACGTCCGTTACGACAACAAGGCCGTGATGTGGTGGGACCACGTCGACAAGCCCGGCGGCGACCAGCGCTACGCCCGCGAGATGGAGGTCTATCTCGGGATGTGCCGTCGCTGGCGGGAGATCCCGAAGCCGACCATCGCGATGATCCAGGGCGCCTGCATCGCCGGCGGTCTGATGCTGGCGTGGGTGTGCGATCTGATCGTCGCGTCGGACGACGCATTCTTCTCCGATCCGGTCGTACGTATGGGCATTCCGGGGGTCGAGTACTTCGCCCATCCGTGGATGCTGGGACCGCGGTTCGCGAAGGAAATCCTGTACACCGGCGACCGGTTCACCGCGCAGCGCGCGTACGAGGTGGGGATGGTCAACCGCGTCGTGCCGCGCGAGGACCTCGAGACGGAGACCCTGGCGATCGCCGGCCGCATCGCCGCGATGCCCCGGTTCGGACTCGCGCTCACCAAGAAGGCCGTCAACCAGTGCGAAGACCAGATGGGCATGCGGAACGGCATGGACTCCGTCTTCGGCCTCCACCACTTCGCACACGCGCACAACGCGGAGATCGACACCGATCCGCTCGGCGGCATGGACGCCAAGTCGATGGCCGCCAGCGCCCGCAACTCGAACGAAGGAGCCAAGTAAGTGGATCTCGAGTTCGACGACGCCACCGTCGCCTTCCGCGAGGAGGTGCG
Organism: Rhodococcus sp. T2V; assembly: GCF_029269925.1. NCBI lineage: Bacteria > Bacillati > Actinomycetota > Actinomycetes > Mycobacteriales > Nocardiaceae > Rhodococcus > Rhodococcus sp. T2V. The sequence continues at coordinate 48,735 of NZ_JARJBD010000011.1, read as the reverse complement.
AACCTTTCTGCGCGACAACGTTCCCGCCGAGCCGCTGCCGTCGATGGACACCGCGGAGGGTTTCGAGGCGCACCGCGCGTGGGAACGCACCCTCGCCGACGCCCGGCTGTCGGTCGTGTCGTGGCCGGAGAAACTGGGCGGACGCGACGCGTCGCTGCTGGAATGGGTGGTGTTCGAGGAGGAGTACTACCGCTCGGGTGCGCCCGGACGCGTCAGCCAGAACGGCATCTTCCTGCTCGCGCCGACGCTGTTCGAGCACGCGAACGCCGAGCAGCTGGCCCGCATCATGCCGCGCATGGCCCGCGCCGACGACATCTGGGCGCAGGCCTGGTCGGAGCCCGAGGCGGGCAGCGACCTCGCGTCGCTCCGCTCCACCGCCCGCCGCGTCAACGGTGGCTGGGTGCTGAACGGGCAGAAGACGTGGAGTTCCCGGGCGAGTTTCGCGGACTGGGGCTTCGGGCTGTTCCGGTCCGACCCGGACGCGCAGCGCCACAAGGGCATCACGTATTTCATGTTCGACCTGCGGTCGCAGGGTGTCACCGTCCGGCCGATCGATCAGCTGGACGGCGAACCCGGTTTCGCGGAAATCTTCCTCGAGGACGTCTTCGTGCCGGACGACCCGGCGAACCCCGGCGAGTCGGGCGTGATCGGCGGCGTGAACGAGGGCTGGCGGGTCGCGATGAGCACCGCGTCCAACGAGCGCGGGCTGTCGCTGCGCAGCCCCGGACGGTTCCTCGCCACGGTGGACCGACTGGTCGCGCTGTTCCGGGACAGCGGCCGCACCGACGACACCGCGCTGCGCGACCGGGTCGCCGACGCCTGGATCGGCGCCCGCGCCTACCAGCTGAACACGTTCGGCACCGTCACCCGGCTCGCCGACGGCGGGCAACTGGGAGCCGAGTCGTCGATCAACAAGGTGTTCTGGTCGGAGTGGGACATCACGACGCACGAGACCGCGCTCGAGTTGCAGGGCGCCTCGGCGGAGCTCGCGGACAACTGGACGGACGGCTACCTGTTCTCCCTGTCCGGCCCGATCTACGCCGGCACCAACGAGATTCAGAAGAACGTGATCGCCGAGCGGCTGCTCGGCCTACCGAAGGCAGATCGATGAGATTCACACTCGACTCCTCCCATCAGGACTTCGCGTCCAGCATCGACGCGCTGCTGTCGAAGGCCGACATGCCGGCGGTGATCCGGTCGTGGAACACCGGCGACACCGGCCCCGGCCTGAAGGTGTGGCAGCGCCTCGCCGAGACGGGCGTGAACGGACTGCTGGTGTCCGAGGAACACGACGGACTCGGCGCCGACACCGTCGACCTCGTGGTGGCCGTCGAACAACTCGGACGCCACGCCGTTCCCGGCCCGGTGGCCGAAACCGTCGCCGTCGCACCGGCCCTGCTTGCGCAGGCGGCCCCGGACCGGTTGTCGGCGTTGGCTTCTGGTTTGCTCGCCACGGTCGCCGCCGGCCCGCACGTGCCGTTCGCGGTGGACGCGGACTCGGCCGATCTGGTCCTGCTCGTCGACGGCACGACGCTGAACCTCGGACGGGCCGGGGCGGTGCAGAACTCGGTGGATCAGTCGCGGCGGTTGTTCCCGCTGACCGCCGGCAAGACCCTCGGTGACGTGGACTTCGCGCCTGCGTTCGACCTCGGCGCCCTCGCGACCGCGGCGCAACTGCAGGGGCTCGGGCAGACCCTGCTCGACGTCACCACCGACTACGCCAAGCAGCGCAAGCAGTTCGGCAAACCGATCGGACAGTTCCAGGCGATCAAGCATCACCTGGCGGAAGTGGCTGTCGGGCTGGAGATGTCGCGGCCGCTGCTGCACGGTGCGGCGCTGGCCGTGCGGGACGTGTCGGCCGACAGTTTCCGAGACGTGTCGGCCGCGAAGGTGGCGTGCGGAGATGCCGCGTACCGGGCGGCGCGGGTGGCGCTGCAGGTGCACGGCGCCATCGGGTACACGCAGGAGCACGATTTGTCGCTGTGGCTGACGAAGGTCCGCGCGCTCGTGTCCGCTTGGGGCACACCGGCCTTCCACCGCGGACGCGTCGTCGATTCACTGGTGGAGGCGTCGTGAGTTTCGACAACGAGGAACGGGCCGCGCTCCGGTCGTCGGTCCGGGATCTGCTGGGTAAGCACTCCGACTCCGCCGCCGTCCGCCGGGCGATCACCACTGAGCACGGCTACGACAATGCGCTGTGGTCCAGATTGTGCGAGCAGATCGGCGTCGCCGCGCTGGCCATTCCGGAGAAGTACGACGGCGTCGGGGCGTCGCTGCTGGAAGTTCATGTGGTGCAGGAAGAGCTGGGCCGCACGCTGACACCGTCGCCGATGCTCGGCAGCGCGGTGCTGGCCGCGCAGGCGCTCGTGTTGTCGGGGGACGACGACGCGTGCGCCCGGCTGCTTCCCGGCATCGCGGCGGGCTCGGTGGCGGCACTGTGCTGGGCGGGTGCGGACGGCTGGTCCGGTTTCGGCGTGACGGCGTCGGGCGAGACGCTGTCGGGGACGGCGTCGTACGTCCTCGGCGGTGACGTCGCGGACGTGCTGCTGGTCCTCACGTCCGAAGGCCTGTTCGAGATCGACCCGGCCGCCGACGGCGTCACCCGGCGTCGGGTGCCGGCGATGGACCCGACGCGCACGCTATCGGAGGTCGTGTTCGACGGCGTCGTGGCACGCAGGCTCGTCTCCCCCACCGACCTCGTCGAGCAGGTGCGTACCGTCGCGCTGGTCGCGCTGTCGGCGGAACAGGTCGGCGCGGCGGCTGCGGCGCTGGAACAGACGGTCGAATATGCGAAGTCGCGCAAGCAGTTCGGGCGTGCCATCGGATCGTTCCAGGCACTGAAACACCGCATGGCCGACATGTACGCCCTCGTCGCGACGGCTCGGTCGATGTCATACGCCGCGGCGCTGTCGGGGACGCACGACGATGCCGTCGTCGCGAAGGTGTACTGCTCGGAGACGCTGCAACAGGTCGCGGCCGAGGCCATCCAACTGCACGGCGGCATCGCCATCACCTGGGAACACGACGCGCAGCTGTACTTCAAACGCGCGCACGGGAGCGCACAGCTCTTCGGGCAGCCGCGGGACTACCTCGCCGAGCTCGCTACCGCCGCCGGACTGTAGGCGGCTCCGCCGCCCGTGCGTGGTTAACGAGTCTCTGCACTCGTCAACCACTCACGGGCGCAGCCCCTCCAGGTAGCTGGCGACCCCGTCCTCGTCGTTGCTGGGCAGGACGTGGTCGGCGAGGGCCAGGACTTCCGGTAGTGCGTTGGACGGGCACAGCGCCGTGCCCGCCCACGTCAGCATCGGGACGTCGTTGATGGCGTCCCCGGCGACGGCGACCTCGTCCGTCGAGATCCCGTCGACCGCGCAGAGCTCGGCGAGGGCGCTCGCCTTGGACACGCCGGACGCCGCCATCTCGACGTACGGCGCACCGGAATGCGTCAGTTCGACGCCCTCGACGCCGGCGGCCACCGCCGCCCGGTACAGGTCCGCGCTGGGAACCTCGGGGTGCCGGGCGACGATCTTCACCATCGGCTCGTCGATATCGGGCAGCAGTTCCGACAGCATCATCTCGTGCGGATGCCGGTGGTGGTCGGCGAACTCGCACAGTGCCGCGTACGCCGGTTCGGCGACGAAGCGCGTCGCGCCGATGTTCGCGAACACGACACCGGGCATCAGCGTCCGCACCCGGTCCATCGCCGCCGCGGCCGACGCCATCGCGATGGTCGTCGTCGCCGTGATCACCGGGGTGCCGTCGGCCAGGTCGAGGACCACCGCCCCGTTCGCGCAGATCGCCTTGCCGCGGAATCCGCACGACTGCGCGAGTTCGTGCACCGAATGCCGGGCACGGGCCGTGGCCCACACCACCTCGACCCCCGACCGTCGCGCATCCTCCATCGCCTGCGCGGTGCGCGGGGAGATCGTGCGGTCCGATCTCAGCAGGGTGCCGTCGAGGTCCGTCGCCAGTAGCCGAATTCGGGTCACCTCCGCATGATGCCAGGCGGCGCATGTACCCCTCACGACCCCATCGCAGTCGATAGCCTGGACAGCATGAGTCCTCGAGTACCCAGCATCGTGCTGAATTCCGGAACCATCGTCCCCCAACTCGGCTTGGGGGTCTGGCAGGCCGACAACGACGAGACCGAACACGCCGTCGGATTCGCCCTGGACGAGGCGGGCTACCGGCACATCGACACGGCCGCCGCATACGGCAACGAGGAAGGTGTGGGCCGCGGGATCGCGAACTCGGGCGTCGCCCGCGAAGACATCTTTCTCACCACCAAGTTGTGGAACTCCGATCAGGGCTACGAGCCGGCGTTGAAAGCGTTCGACGCCAGCCTCGGACGTCTCGGCGTCGAGTACGTCGACCTGTACCTGATCCATTGGCCGCTGCAGGACGACGACCGCATCCTCCGCACGTGGGATGCGCTGGAGAAGATCGCCGAGTCCGGTCGCGCGAAGGCGATCGGTGTGTGCAATTTCGAACCGCGCCACCTGCAGTTGCTGATCGACCGGGGCGGCGTCGTCCCGGCGGTCGATCAGGTGGAGTTGCACCCGCACCTGGCGCAGCAGGAGATTCGGAATTACGCCGTCGACCATGGCATCGCCGTCGAATCGTGGAGCCCGCTCGGCGGCACCAGCAACTCGGGGTGGGGCGACGACTCGAAGCCGAACGTCCTGCTCACCGATCCGATCATCACCCGCATCGGCGACCGGCACAGCAAGTCCGCAGCCCAGGTGCTGATCCGCTGGCACCTGCAGAGCGGGCTGATCGTCATCCCCAAGTCGGTCCACGAGTCGCGGATCCGCGAGAACATCGACGTGTTCGATTTCGAACTCAGCGAGCAGGACCTCAGCGAGATCGAGACGATGGACGACGGCGCCCGCGTCGGCGCACACCCGGACGAGTTGAACATCGGCGCCCCGGAATAGGCGGCTTCGCCGCCCGTGCGCGGTCAGCGAGTCCAGAGACTCCTTAACCACTCACGGGCGCGGAGCGCCTACAGCTTCACCGGCATCCCCTCGAGCCCGGACACGAAGTTGGCGGGACGACGCCGCAGCGGGGTGTCGTCGACGAGCATCATGTCGGGCAGCCGCGACAGTAGTTGCTCGAACATGATCTTCGCTTCGAGCCGGGCGAGTTGGTTGCCGAGGCAGAAGTGGGTGCCGAAGCCGAATGCGACGTGCGGGTTCGGGGACCGTCCGATGTCGAACACGTCGGGGTTGTGGAATTCCGCCTCGTCGAAGTTGGCGGATTCGAAGAGCAGCATCATCTTCTCGCCCTCGTGCAGGGCGGTTCCGAAGAAGTCGACGTCGCGGGTGACGGTGCGGCACATGTTCTTGATCGGCGACGACCAGCGCAGCATCTCCTCGACCGCAGTGGGGATGCCGCCGGGGTCGTTCACCAGGCGCGCCTGCTGTTCGGGGTGGCGCAGCAGTTGTTCCATGCCGCCGCTGAGGACGTGCCGGGTGGTCTCGTCGCCGCCGATGAGGATCAGCAGGGTTTCGCCGACGACGTCCGCGTCGCTCAGCCGGTGCCCGTCGATCTCGCTGTGCACGAGGATGCTGGTGAGGTCGTCCGTCGGGTTCTGCCGCCGTTCCTCGATGGCGCGGAGCGTGAATTCGTTGAATGCCAGGTAGGCGTTGGCCTGTGCCTGCAGTCCTTCCGGGGTGGCGTTGCTGCCGAGCGCGTTCATCAGGTCGTCGGACCACTGCAGGAACAGGTCGCGTTCCTGAGGGCGCACGCCGAGCATGTCGCCGACGACGGCCATGGGCAGCGGCGCCGCCAGATCGCGCACGAAGTCCACGTCCTCCTTGTCGCACGCGGCGTCGATGAGGTGGTCGCAGATCTCGCGGATCCGGCCGACCTTCGCCTCGACCTTTTTGCGGGTGAAGCCGGCGTTGACGAGGCGGCGATGCTGCAGGTGCTGGGGGTCGTCCATGTCGATCATCTGGGGCAGCGGGCCCACCCCGGGCCGGATTCCGCCCGCGTTCGAGAACAACTCCGGATCGCGTTCGGCGGCCAGGACGGCCTCGTACGACGCGGCGCCGAGGATGCCGTCTGCCCGGTACACCGGTTCGTGGGCGCGCATCCAGGCGTATGCCTGCCGGGGGTCGCCGAGTTCGCCCGAGTAGAACCGTCCGTCGATGAGATCGAATTCCGGCCTGTCCGTCATCGAGACGCTCCTCCGCATTGAATCCCGCCGTTCGTGCCCCGACAATAGAACGTGTTCCTACTATGACGCAGTGGTATAGCGGCAGTTTTCACAGATCCTCGGCTCGAAAATTGACACGAGTTCTATTACCTGGAGGTGTGCGTGGTTACCAACGACGGCAGCAGCGGGCTCGCGAAGACGTCCGTGCTCGTCACCGGCGGCGGCAGTGGCATCGGGCTGGGCATCGCCACCGCGCTGGCCGCCGAGGGCGTCCACGTCACAATCTGCGGTCGGAACGAGGAGAAGCTGGCACGCGCGGCGCGGCAGATCAGCGCCGACAACCCCGCGGGGACGGTCGACGCGGTGACGGCCGACGTCACGAACGAGGACGACGTCGTCCGCGCGGTCGCGAAGGCGAGCGAACGCACCGGTCGGCTCGACGGCGTCGTCACCTGCGCGGGCGGCAACGAAACGGTCGGGCCCGTGACCCAACTCGACGTCGACGCCTGGCGCAGAACCGTCGACCTCAACGTCACCGGCACGATGCTGACGATCAAGCACGCCGCCCGGGCTCTGGTCGCCGGGGGCGGCGGTTCCATCGTCACCATCTCCTCGATCGCGAGCAGCAACACGCACCGCTGGTTCGGCGCGTACGGCCCGTCGAAGGCGGGTGTCGACAACCTGACGCGACTCGCCGCCGACGAACTCGGGGCCAGCAACGTCCGCGTCAACTGCATCCGCCCCGGACTCACCCGCACCGACCTCGTCGCGCTCATCACCGACGGCGGACCCGTCCTGGACGACTACCTGGCCAACACCCCGATCTCACGGGTCGGCGAGGTCACCGACATCGCCGCGCTCGCCAAGTTCCTCCTCGGCCCCGACTCCACCTGGATCACGGGTCAGATCATCAACGTCGACGGCGGGCAGATGCTGCGGCGCGGCCCCGACTTCGGGTCGATGTTCGAGCCCATGTTCGGCGCCGACGGCCTGCGCGGGGTGGTCGCGCCGTGACGTCGCACCAGGTTCTGGGCAAGCAGGTCGACATGCCCGTGGAGATCCGGGCCGCGTCGGCGTTCACGGCGATGTATTCGGTGCCGACCGCCGCGGCCCAGTCGCTGATCGACTCCACCGGACTGGAGATCCTGCAGTTCCGGCCCGGGCGCGGTGTGTGCGTGCTGGTGTTCGTCGACTACGTGGACGGCGACCTCGGCCCGTACAACGAATTCGGGGTGTCGTTCCTCGTCCGCGACCACCGGGCCGCCGGGACCTCGGTCCCGCAGGATCTGAAGGCGCTGGCCCAGGGCCGGGCCGGTGCGCTGATCCACCACCTGCCGGTCGACGGCGACTTCACCCTGGCCGCCGGCCGCGGCATCTGGGGCTTCCCGAAGGTCCTCGCCCATTTCGACGTCGACCACTCCGGGTCCGTCAAACGCGGATCGGTGAGTCAGGGCGGTCGACTGATCGCCCAGCTGAGCGTCAAACAGGGCGTGCCGGTGCCGAGGTCGGGCGCGAGCGCGTCGCTCGCCGCCTATTCGCACCTCGACGGACTCACCCGGTTCACCACCTGGGACATGAGCCCGACCGGCGTCCGCTCCCGGCCCGGTGGCGCGGAACTGAAACTGGGCAGCCACCCGATCGCCGACGAACTGCGGTCGCTGGGACTTCCGAAGCGCGCGCTGCTGACGTCGTCGATTCCCGACCTGAGGATGACGTTCGGGGACGCGCAGCCCGTCTGACAGGTGAGTGGCGAAGTGTGCCCCGACACGCTTTGCCGCTCACATGGGGTACGGTACTGGACGCTTGACCAATTCGTGGTGCCCCGGGGGGGCTGCCGCCGAAAGGACATCGGTAGTGCAGATCAAACGACGCAGCGTGCTCGTGGGCGCGGCCCTGACTCCGGCGGTCGCGGCGCTCGGTTCCGGCCGGGCCGCCGGAGATCCCGACGACACCGGCGAATTCCTCGTCGGCGTCGGCATTTCCGACGCCACCGGACCGGTCGCCGACGTCGGGATGATGGGGTACTCCAGCTTCGAGCAACGCGCGGAGGGCTTGCACCAGCGAACCCGTGCCCGGGCGTTCGTGTTCGCCGAATCCGGCGGTGCGCAGCGCGTGGTGTACGTGTGCGCCGACGTCTGCATGATCTTCCAGTCCGTCCACGACGCCGTGCTCGCCCGGCTCGCACAGGTCTACGGCGACCTCTACACCGAACGCAACGTGATGCTCACGGCCGTCCACTCCCACGCCGCGTGTGGCGGCGCATCGCACGACTACGCGTACAACCTCGCCGTGCTCGGCCACAACGCTCAGGTGTTCGACGCCGAGGTCGGCGGCATCGTCGAGGCGATCACCGCCGCGCACGATTCCCTCGCGCCCGGTTCGCTGTCCTACGGTCGCACGAACTGACCGACGCCAGCGTCAACCGTTCACGAGTCGCATTCGACCGCAACCCCGCCGAAGACACGGACTACTATCCACTCGGCATCGACACTTCGATGCGGGTGCTGCGAATCACGCAGGGCGGCAGGGACGTCGGCGCCATCAACTGGTTCCCGACTCACGGCGCTTCGCTCACCAACACGAACCATCTGATTTCGGGCGACAACAAGGGTGCGGCCGCCTACTTCTGGGAACACGACCACGAGGGCGTCCGTTACCTCGACGGCACACCGCAGTTCGTCGCCGCGTTCCCGCAGACGAACACCGGCGACATGTCCCCCAACCTCGACCTCCGGCCCGGCCACGGGCCCACCGATGACGAGTTCGAGAACACCCGCATCATCGGACAGCGGCAGGTCGAGGCCGCGCGCACCGCGTGGTCATCGGCGTCGGCAAACGTCACCGGCGGTGTCGACAGTCGAATCATGTACCTCGACATGGCGAATCAGGAGGTCGGCGGCGAGTTCACGCCCGACGGCCGCACGTACCGGACGTCGCCCGCCTGCATCGGGGCCGCCATGAGCGCCGGCAGCACCGAGGACGGTCCGGCCATCCCGATCTTCCCCGAGGGCACCACCAACCCGCTCGTCGACGCGCTCGGCGGGATGGACGCCCCGATCCCGCAGTGGCTGCAGGACGCGCAGGCCCCGAAACTCGTGCTGGTGGCTGTGGGCCCGCTGCCACCGGACGGCTGGGTTTCGCACGTGCTGAAGATCCAGATCCTGCGCCTCGGCGGGGTGTATGTCGTGGGCGGTCCCGCGGAGTTCACGATCGTGGCCGGGTTGCGGATCCGCCGCACCGTCGCCGAAAGACTCGGTGTCCCTCTGGAGAACGTGATCTTCCAGGGTTACGCGAATTCGTATGCGAGTTACTGCACCACCCCGCAGGAGTACGACGCGCAGCAGTACGAAGGCGGGTCGACCCTGTTCGGCCGGTACACGCTGCCCGCGTACCAGCAGGGATTCGCGACGCTCGCCGACGCGCTGCGCACCGGCAGCGATGTCCCGCGCGGTCCGGCGCCCCGCGACCTGTCGCGGTTCCAGCCGTATTTCGGCCCCGGCGTCGACCACGACGAGCCACCCGCCGGCAGCGCCTTCGGCGACACACTCACCCAGCCGGCCACGAAAACAGCTCCGGGCCAACAGGTCACCGTCGAGTTCGTCACCGGACACCCGCGCAACAACCCGCGCCGTGGGGGAACGTTCTTCGAGATTCAGCGTCTGAGCGGAGACGGCTGGCTCCGGCACGCCGACGACGGCGACTGGTCGACCAAGTACCACTGGACGCGCACCGAGCCCCACCGGTCGGTCGCGCGCATCACGTGGGACGTTCCACCCGGAACGCCCGCAGGCCGATACCGGGTGCAGCACTACGGCGACAGCCGGAACGCGGCGGGAGTGATCACCTCCTTCACCGGGACGTCGAACGACTTCGACGTCGAGTAGCCGCCCGGACCCCGATTGTCCTGGACGCTAGGACAGGTCGAGCGCGGTCGCCACGTCGAGGAAATGCCGGATCGCCGGGATCTGTTGCCGGTCGGCGCGATACGCGACCGACACCGTCGACACCGCCTGGGCGTCGGAGAGTGCGACGTACCGCAGGTCCGGGAGGTGCAGGGCCCGGAGGCTGGCCGGAACGATGGTGACTCCGGTGTTCGCCGCCACCAACCCGAGGAGGGTGGGAAACTGGACGGCCTCCTGCGCGGCCTCCAGCCGGAAGCCCGCGTGATGACACAGGGCGGCGATGTGGTCGTACAGTCGCGACACCTGACCGCGCGGAAACGTGAGGAACCGTTCGTCGCGCAATTCCACGAGCCGCACCGACTCCCGGTCGGCGAACGGATGGGACGAGTGCATCGCCACCAGCAGAGGCTCGCGGGTCAGCGGCCGGACCACGATGCCCTCCGCCCTGTCGACTTCGCGGACCAGCCCGATGTCGAGGATGCCGTCCGCGATCGCCGACAGCTGGCGGTCGGTCGTCGACTCGGACAGTTCCACCTGAACTCCGGGCCACTGCTTCTGCAGGGCCAGCACGGTCGCGGGGACGATCCGCAGCGCCGCGGAACTGACGAATCCGATGCGGAGCAGTCCCACCTCCCCGTGCGCGACCTGTTCCACCGCGGCGAGCGCGTGATCGGCTTCCGCCAGGACGCGCCTGCCCTCGTCCAGGAGGACCCGGCCCGCGTCGGTGAGCTCGACGCGTCGCGTCGTGCGCTCGAACAGGGTGGTGCCCAGTTCTTTCTCGAACTTGCTGATCTGTTGACTGAGCGCGGGCTGCGCGATGTGCAGGCGTTCGGCGGCGCGCCTGAAGTTCATCTCCTCGGCCACCGTGACGAAGTATCGAAGCTGCCGCAGTTCCACCCGATTGATACTTGCAACTTATCAGTCGGTTGACAATAGGTACTTCTGCACCGTGGGCGCCGGGCCTAGCGTTGAGGGCACCGAATTACCAGCCCTTCGAGGAGTCAGCAGTGGAGCACCATCTCACCGCACCAGACACGGACACCCGTCTCCGCCACCTGATCGGCGGCGAGTGGGTGGACGGCGACGGTCCGGTCGCAGCGACGACGAACCCGGCCGACGAGACGGTCGTCGCGGAATACCATCCGGCCGACAGCCGGCTCCTCGACGCGGCGGTGGCCGCCGCGGTGACGGCACGCCGCGAGTGGGACGACCGCGGAATCATCGCGCGCGGACTCATCCTCCGCCGGGCGGCCGAGATCCTCGCCGAGCGTGCCGACGCGGTCGCCGAACTCATGACCCGGGAGCAGGGCAAGACGCTTCCCGAATCGCGGGCCGAGGTGGGAGCCACCGTCGAGACCCTGCACTACCACGCGGCGCAGGCACGCAATGCCGACGGCGCCACCTTCCCCTCGTCTCATCCCGACGAGGTGATCCGCACGGTCCGCAGCCCGCTCGGTGTGGTCGCCGCGATCACCCCGTGGAACTTCCCGCTGCAGATTCCGGCGTGGAAACTGGCGCCGGCACTGTTGTGGGGCAACACAGTCGTCTGGAAACCAGCCAGCGACACGGTGGCGGTGGCCGCCGCCTTCGCCGAAGTCCTTGCCGCGGCCGGTGTTCCGGCCGGTGTCCTCAACATGATCCTGGGCCCCGGGTCGATCGGCGCCGAACTGGTGGCGCGGGAGGAGATCTCGGGAGTCACCTTCACCGGCTCGGTTCCGGTGGGCAGGTCGATCCAGGCCGCCGCGGTTCCGCGCGGCGCGAAGGTGCAGATGGAACTCGGCGGGCACAACGCGGCGATCGTGCTCCCCGACGTCGATCCGCGCGAAGCAGCGGCGGTCCTGATCGCCGGGGCGATGGGAAGCAGCGGCCAGAAATGCACGGCGACAAGGAGGATCATCGCCGTCGGCGACGCCTACGACGACCTCGTGCCCGAACTCGTCGCACGGGTCGAGGAATTGGTCGTCGGCGACGGGAAGGCCCCCGCGTCGCAGATCGGCCCGCTCGTCTCCGCCCGCGCCGCAAAGGAAGTGAGGGCCGCGATCGACCAGGCGCTGTCCGAGGGCGCCGAACTGCTGGGGTCCGCACCACTCCCCACCTCGGGTGCGGCGTTCGTGGCCCCGACGCTGCTCGCCGGCACGACCGCGCTGACCATCAGCCGCGAAGAGGTGTTCGGACCGGTCACCCTCGTCCTGCGCGCGCGCGACCTCGACGAGGCCATCGACCTCGCGAACGCGACGTCGTTCGGTCTCACCGCCGCGGTCTTCACGTGCGACGAGCGGGCTGCCCGCCGCTGCATCCGGGACCTCGACGCCGGCCTGGTCAAGGTCAACGCACCCAACACCGGGTCCGAACTGCACGCTCCCTTCGGCGGACTCAAGGATTCGTCGTTCCCCGCTCCCCGTGAGCAGAATGCGGCGACGAGCGCCGAGTTCTTCACGTGGAGCAAGATCGCCTACTCCCGCACCGGAACACCGAGGAGCGAGGCATGAGACCGACCGAATTGCTGCGGCGGACGCAGACGTCCGCCCGGTCGCCCGAACAGGTTCTGGACCCGGCCGACATGGGGGCCGCCCGCTACACCCGGCACAGCTTCGCCCGATCATTCCTCAGAACCGCGGCCGCCGAGAACTGGCGGGTCGACCGCGAGCGGTGGGACCTCGACGCCGACGGCCGCGGCGAGGTCGTGTACCGCGTCGTGATCGGCGGGCGGGAGGTGAGATTCGTCGTGTTCTCGACGACCCTCGCCGAGAGCGACCGCACCGACCGCGTCATCGCAAAGGCCTGGGACGTCACCGCGGCCCTGATCGAAGGGCCGCTCACCGAGAGTCGTTCGAGCGCACTGCGAGTGCAGGTACCGCGGCAGGAAGAAGGCCGGGCGGACGACAGCACCCTCATCTGGACCCGCGCGAACCGCAGTGCACGGTTCTTCGACTACGTCGCCGACCGGCTGTCCGTGGGCGGTCAACCGGACATCGCGACGATGGGCGACGCCGCCTACATCCTGCGGAGCACCGCGTTCTACAGCAACGGAAAGTTCGGCCTCGCAGATTTCGATCGGCTCGGTGCCGACCATCCCCTGCGACTGCCCTACCGGGCGCACATGCTGACCGCCTGGTTGCTGCGTGAATTCAGCTACGACCTGGTCGAGCACTGTGCCCGGGCACGAAACCCGCGAGCGGCGAGGCTCTCCGGAGATTGGCGACGCTATCTCGGGCTCGGCAACGCGACCGGTCTCGGCATGGTGCCCTACGTCGTCAATCATCCGCAGGTACTCGACGCCTGGTGCGCCACCCGCGAACTGCCCCTCGCCCATGCGCTGGCGCAGACGACCACGCCCGGCGATCCGCGGATCCACCTCGCCCGCGACCTGCTCGACCGGGCCGCGCTCTATTTCGCCGAGCGAGCTGACATGCCGACCGCGCCGTTCGTCACCTGCGGCGAACTCGCCTCCCAAGTCGACGTGCTTCGCGGTGTGCTGTCCGTGTACATCGTCTCCGGGACCGTCGACGGGGCGCCGACCGACCATGCCTGGCAGGCGCTGCACGACCGCGCCGCGTCGATCGGCACGGAGGCCCGCGGAGTGATGGACTCCGTGATCGTCGAGGTCCATCCCGAACTCGACACCGAGGTCGAGGAATTGCTGTGCTGCGATCAGCGGCTGGCCGTCGAGCCTGCGCAGACCTGCGCCCAGCTCCGGGCCGTCCTCCGGGACCACTACGCGTGGGTGCAGCGGTTCGACTTCGACGACCCCGACGAGCAGGCCCATTTCTGGTTCTCGTCGGAGAACAACGAGGAGCCGCGCCGGGGACGCCGCGGTGTCGATCCGGGCGAGCACGTCGAGCATCCGATCGATGTCGCCCGGTCCGTGGCCGCCCTGGAACGCGCTCTGCAATCCGCCCGTGACGAGGACGCTGTCGCCGCGTTTCTCGTCGAACATCCGCGGCACCGCGGCATCGTCGCCCGCGTCCAGACGCTCACCGACATCCCGTACGCGGAGGCCCGCGACAACCTGCTCGCCCGGAACTTTTTGCCCCTGAATCTGCAGCGCTTCCAACTGGCGATGTACGGGATGGACAACTACATGCCGCAATCGACCGACTGGCTCCGGGTGACCCTCTATTCGGGAGCCCCACGGGCCGAGGACGTCGCCGCCGGGGTGGACGACGACTGGATCTTCACCCGCAAGCCGCGAAAGGACGCCTAGTGCACACGCTCACACACTCCGACCTGCTGGTGGTGGACGGCCTTCAAATCAATAACTGGGACCGGAAGGTCCTCGAGGAACTGCGCGCCGGTGGTGTCACCGGGGTGAACGCCACCTGCGCGGTGTGGGACGGTCCGGCCGACACGCTCGGCGCCGTCGCACAGTGGTATCAGCTCGCCGCCGACAACGACGACATCGTCACCCTCGCGGAAACCTCCGACGACATTCGCAACGCGAAGCGGGACAACCGGATCGCCGTGTTGCTCGGGTTCCAGAATTCGTCCCCGTTCGGGGACGACTATCGCATGGTGGAGATCTTCCACCGACTGGGGGTGCGCGTCGCGCAGCTCACGTACAACATTCAGAACCTGGCGGGCGGCGCCTGCTACGACGAACACGACTCTGGACTCACCGCGTTCGGGCGCATCATGATTGCGGAGATGAATCGGGTCGGCATGCTCGTCGATCTCTCCCACGTCGGGAACCGCACCTGCCTGGACGCGATCGACGCATCGCGCACGCCCGTCGCGATCACCCATTCGAACCCGACCTGGTTCGTCGACAGTCCCCGCAACAAACCGGACGAGGTCATCGATGCGCTGGCCGCACGCGGCGGTGTGATCGGCTGCTGCCTCTACCCGAACGTCCTGGGAGGGGAAGCGACGTCCAGCGCGGATTTCGCGGTCATGGTCGCGCGGCTCGTCGACCAGATCGGTCCCGACCACGTCGCGATCGGCAGTGACTGCACCCGCAACTGGTCGGAGGACTATGTCGCGTGGTTGCGGAACGGTCGCTGGCGACCGCCCAGCCAGAATCCCGTCGAACCCGAGTGGCCGATGTGGCCGAACTGGTTCTCGGGACCGGCGGACTTCCCGGTTCTCACCGAATGCCTCCAGAAGGTCGGCCTCGACGACGCGACCATCGCGAAGATCCTCGGCGAGAACTGGTTGCGGATCTTCGACGACGTCTTCCCCGGACTGCCCGAATCACAGGAACGCCGATGACCGACATGCTCACCCACACTCTCGAAGACGACACCGCTCTCCCGCCGGGAAACCGAATCAGGCTGGCGGTACGGGAGGTTCGCGAGACGGCGTTCCGCGCCCTCTACGCCGCGGGCGTCAGCGCGGGCGAAGCCGGTGGCGCGGCCGACGTCGTGACGGCGATGCAACTCCACGCCCGCAACGGCATCGACACGCTCCTGGCGACGATCGCCGAACTCGAGTCACCGGCCGGGGCCGCCGATGTCACGCTGACGAGAAGCCCGGAAGTCGACATCGTCGACCGGTCACCGCGGAGCGCCCTGCTCACGGGTCCCCTGGCGGTCGATCTGGCCCTGTCGCAGTCTCGTCCGGTTCTTCTGCCCCGGATCGTCGATCACGACGCCGCCGCCTGGTACGCCCTGCACGCCGTCTCCCGGTCCGGTGCCACGCTGTGCCTCGTCGCGCTCGACGACGGTGGGCACCCGGCCGACGCGACCGTCGTGACGGGGGCGGGCGACATGTACCGCGACGTCGCCGTCGCGGCGCTCACCACCGGCGTACCGGCCACCGGCGCGGGAACGCTCCTCCGGACCGCACCGCCCGCTGCACACCTGTCCCGTCCCGTCCACACCGCCGCCGAACGCGAGACGCGTTACCGCCACGCCGTGTCCTACGGCGTGTTCGTCGACGCCGCGACGTGGTCGCGCGCCTACGAACTCGGCAGGCGATTCCTCGTCCCGGAGGCACATTCGTGACTGATCAGCGTGAACTCGTCCCACATCCTGCCGGCACCGAGCGACCGTACGCGCGGGCGGCGGTGTTCGCCGGCACCATCTGGGCCTGCGGGCAGATCCCCACCACCGCGGACGGACGGACCCCGACCGCGATCGGCGACCAGGTCCGGGTTGCGCTCGACAATCTGGAGGCCACCCTCCACGCTGCGGGCGGTGGCCTGCACACCCTCCTGAAGGCCACGGTGTACCTGGCCGACCTGTCGGAGTTCGACGAATACAACACCGCGTATCTGGCCCGGCTGAACGGCATTCCCCTGCCGCCGCGGACGACTGTCGAGGTTGCTCGGTTCCGCGGCGACAAGCGAATCGAGATCGACGGAATCGCGGCCGTCGACCCCGCGAATTGATAAGCACAGAGCATGAATTGGTAGGCGATTGGTAATTCCGCGCCGCCAATTCTCTTCCTACTGTGGCAGCAACCACATCACGTGGGGACACACCCTCAAGCCCGCACCCCGATGGGATTCCTCAGATGAACCTCGACACCACCGTCACCGCCCGATCGGGCGTCACACTGGACAGCGCCACGCTCAACGGCTTTCATGCCAAACTCGCCCTCTTCTCCTCGGGCGGCCCCTTCCTCGACGGCTACATCCTCAGCATCATCGGCATCGCGATGGTGCAGATCCAGGCACAGTGGGACATGAGCGCACTGTGGGCCGGCCTCATCGGATCCTCCGCGCTCATCGGGGTGTTCCTCGGTGGGGCCGTGTTCGGTGCGGTGACCGATCGGATCGGCCGGAAGTTGATGTACACCATCGACCTGATCGTGATCATCGTCTGCTCGGTGCTGCAGTTCTTCGCCGCGGACGAGATGCAATTGTTCATACTGCGCTTGATCATCGGCATCGCGGTCGGCGCCGACTATCCGATCGCCACCGCGCTGGTGACGGAATTCGCGCCGAAGGCGTGGCGCGCCAAACTCGTCGGCGGCCTCAACGCCATGTGGTTCGTCGGTGCAACGGCGGCCGCGTTCGTCGGATACCTGCTGCTCAGCAACCCCGACGGATGGAAGTGGATGCTGCTCTCCTCCGCGGTTCCCGCCACCCTGATCGTCGTCGCACGCACGAGCATCCCCGAGTCTCCCCGATGGCTGCTGAGCAAGGGGCGGTCCGACGAGGCACTGACCGTGCTGCAAAAGACGATCGGGGCGGATGCCACGCTGGACGACCTGCCCGACGAAGAGGGAAGCACGTCCATCCGCGGATTGATGCGCGGCGGATACCTGAAGCGCGTCGTGTTCATCTCGATCTTCTGGACGTGCACGATCGTGACACTGTTCGCCATCTACGCTTTCGGCCCGCAGATCCTCGAACTCTTCAACCTCGGTTCCGGAAATCTCGCCCACATCGGATACGGCCTCATCAACCTGTTCTTCCTGATCGGCAATGTCGTCGCACTGCTCCTCGTCGATCGGCTGGGACGACGGCCGATCCTGATCTGGGGTTTCGTGCTCTCCGGCCTCGGACTGCTGTTCCTCGCGATCGAACCGGACGCGGGCCTGTGGGTGATCGCATTCGCGTTCGCGATCTATGCGCTCTTCAACGGCGGACCCTCCATCCTCGAATGGATCTACCCCAACGAACTGTTCCCCACCGAGGTACGGGCGACCGCTGTCGGCCTGTGCACGGGAATCAGCCGGATCGGTGCGGCGATCGGCACGTTCGCCACCCCGTGGGCGCTGTCGAACCTCGGACTCTCCGCGACGATGTACATCGCCGCGGGCATCGCCGGAGTGGGCGCACTCGTCAGCTTCCTCATGGCCCCGGAGACTCGGGGAACGGACCTGAGCGACGCGGCGTCACTGCGCTGAGTTCTCCCCGAACACGCCGCTGCTGCCGGGCGCCAGTCCCCGGCGGCAGCGGCGCTTCCATGTCCCCGCTCACACCGGCCGCGCGGTGTCTTCCGCACCACATGTCTTTCGCGCCACATATTCTCTGCACGCCAACGCATTTCACGATCGACCGTCACATCACCGACCGTGCGAGGAAACCGCTTCGCAATACGGCGGGATGACAGTGGGTGCATGAACGATCCCGTGAGAGAACCCGGAGTTCACGTCAACGCGTGCGAGGCGTGCGGCCGGCTTCCGCATCCCCGCCGCGTTCGGCTGGCGCTGGCGAAGCTGTGCGCCGTGTTTCCCGTCGAGCTGTTGCTCCATGCCTTGGTCATTCATTTCCACGTCTCCTATCTGATCACCGTCGCGGTTCTCACCGTCACCACGACCGTGTTGGTGATCTGGGTGGTCGAGCCGTCGGCGATGCGGCTCCTGGGCGGGTGGCTGCACGGTCCCGCGGACGGTAAGCACGGCCACCTCGCGACCGGACAGTGGCTCTGGCGCATCCGCGTCCGGGTGAGCGATCGCCCGGGACAGCTGGAATCGCTGGCCCGCAACCTCGCGGAGCTGGACGCCAACATCCTGACCGTGCACGTCCATCACCTGGACGGCGGTTCACTCGACGAATTGATCGTCGGGGCGTGCCGGGACACGTCGCCCGAGGCACTGTCCAATGCCGTTCGCGCAGGCGGCGGTCACGATGTCGGCATCTGGCCGGCGTCGGCCCTCTCCCTGATCGACGGCCAGACCAAGGCGTTGACGTTGGCGTCGCGGGTGGTGGCCGATCCGTCCGAACTTCCCCTGTCGATCGCGGAACTCCTCGGGGCCCAGTACATCGATGTGCGTGTGAGCGACGTTCCCGCCACGGCGGCGAGTGTCGAGATCCCGTCGGGTGATGAGCTGCTCGTCTTCGTGCGGTCGGCGGACGAGCCGTTCACGCCGGCCGAGATCGCCCGGGCCCGCCGCCTCGGCGAACTGGCGCAGAAGGCCCGGGAGATGGCGGTGTAACGCCCGCAAGGACGGTCATTCGCACACAATTGCACCCCAACACGAGCCGACTTCCGTGACAGATCGTCAATGTGTTTGACATACTTGAACTAATGACTACCCGGACAATGTTTCACGGCTCTCACAAGGATGCGATCTCGATGCGAGATAACCAGTCCGCAGCCTCCGCCTTGCAACTCTACTGCGCCTTTCGACACCAGCATCCGCGCAGCGTGATGCCCTCCGACTACGTCACCGACTGCGGTTTCCGACTCGGACGTTGGCAGGATCGTCAGCGCGTGGCCCGCATGCTGGGCACCCTGCCGCCCCAACGCATCCAGCAACTCGACGCGATCGGCTTCCTGTGGAGCGATGACGCCGTCCCGCTTCCGGCCGTGTCACCGGCCGACAGCAAGCGGCGACGAATGCTCACCGCCATCGCCGCCTACCGCGAAGAGCACGGCAACGCACTCGTTCCCGCGAACTACGTCACCGCCGACGGAGAACAGGTGGGCCAGTGGCTCTATCGAGCGGTGAAGAAGTGGCGGGCCGACGCGCTGCCGGACGAAGAGCGTCGCCCACTCGTCGTGCTCGGTGTCTCCCCCGGTCCACGCCCACGAGGGCCGCGGACCTCGGCTTCGCACGTCGGATAGGCATTCCGCCGTTCGAGACAGTCACGGACCGGTCATGCTGTTTCCGTCGAAGAGCGGGTACTTGCACTACCTGCCTCACGGTTTCGAACCCGTTCAGGTGGCGGGCTTCTCCCGCCGGCGGCGTCGACGCAGGATGAGTTGCAGCTCGAGGAGCAGGCGATCGGAGGCGTACTGGAGATCCACCCCGACGATTTCCTCGACGCGGCGGATCCGGTATCGCAGGGTGTTCGGATGCACCTGCACGGCCGCCGCGGCGCTGCGGACGTCGCCGTAATACGCGAGGTAACTCTCGGCGCTCTCGCTTAGGTTCGACGCGTGTGTGGTGTCGTACTCGAACAGGGCATCCAATCGTGGATCGTGAAGTTCGGGAAGGTGGCGGCGCTGCCGTCGAGGACCCGGTCGACCTCGGTCCGCGCGCCGGCGACGTGCCCGAGATCCGTGACCGGGACGGCGATCGCCGCCCGGAGGACGATCGACCGTTTCGTTTCGAACTGGTCGACGAGTTGCCGGGTCCAGGCGGCGACGGTGTTCGCCGATGTGTAGCGCGGCAACAGCACATACGCGCGGTCGCCGATGATGGTGGCCACCGAATCGCGGCTGAAGGAACTGGCGTGCAGGCGCAGCATGCTGCCCGATTCCGCGAAGTCGCCGATCGGCGCTGCCGTGTCCGTGGCGGTCGGAGCGAACCCGACGACAGCGGCCGGACCGGTCACCGGCAGATTCAGGGCACTGGCCACCGACGGGACGTCCACCCCTCCCCCGCGCGCACCGAACAGCCGTTGGATCAGCAACGCCTCCGTGGACGGGGCGTTGAGGGTGCGTGAGATGATCCGCGCGGCAATGGCCGACGCGCCCCGCAGCACGTCGGCCGAATCGGGCACCAGGGGTGTATCGCCCTGCTGCACCCAGATCGACCCGAGCAGCCGGGACACGCTCGCCCCCTCGGTGGTTTCCCGGATGCTGACCACCAGCCGCCGCTTGGTACCGAGCTTCGGGTGTGCCGGGACGTCGATGACCTCGTCGCTCTTGCGAAGCCGGTCGAACACGCCCCATTTCTGCAGCACGCGCAGATAGTCCCGCGGTCCCTCGCGGCCGAGGATCGACAGCATCCGCAACTCGTCTGCCGACTCGTCGGACGACGAATACGCCAGCACGCGCGACTGCGCGTCCTCGATCGACACCATCCCGCCCGAATTCTGGGCGACGATCTGGGCGAGTCCGAACAAGTCGGTGTCGGTGGCCAGCAGTTCCTGGTCTCCCAGACCGGCCTGCCGCCGACGGGAACGGTCCAGCATGCGCTGCACCAAGGGAAACACATGGTCCCACCGAGCCCTCGGGTGCACGGCCACCAGCGCGACACCGGCGCGGCGAGCCGCGGCCTGAAGGGCGCGCGCGTCGACTGCCGTTTTCGACATCACTGCGCGCGGTCGCTGTCCCGGTGGCCGCTGCGCAACGCGATCGAACCAGCGCACCGCCTCGGCCTTGCCGACCCCGACGTGCATCAGCAGGTCCGGCAGCGGAGATTGCGATTCGATCTCGGCGGCCAGATCGGTGCCGTCGACGAGCGCGGCTGATTCGAGGACGACGTCGTCACCGGCGGGAGCCTCAACCAATTCGACGACGGCGGTATCGAGAGCACTGAGAAGCTCACGCAGAGTGATGATCTCGACATCATCCGATGCCTTGGTCGGCCGTCCTCGCCGCCACATCCCGTAGGAGGTTTTCATGGACGCCGTCACCACCACCCCGCAGCCCGTCAACGAGCCGGTGGGGTCGTTCACGCCGGGCAGCGCGGAGCGGGCGCGACTGCAGGCGAAGCTGGCCGAACTCGGGTCGAATCCGACGGAGATCCACCACGTGATCGGCGGAGCGCACCGCCGCGGCGCCGGACCGGCCATCGACGTCGTCCAGCCGCACCGGCATTCGGCGGTACTGGGCACCTTCACCAACGCCGGCACACAGGACATCCAGGACGCCGTCGCCGCGGCCACCGCCGCGGCCCCGGCCTGGCGGGCGCTGTCGTTCGAGGACCGCGCCGCGGTGTTCCTCCGCGCCGCCGACCTACTGTCCGGACCCTGGCGCGAAACACTCGCCGCCGCAACCATGCTCGGCCAGTCCAAGACCGCATACCAGGCCGAGATCGACACCCCGTGCGAACTCATCGACTTCTGGCGGTTCAACGTCCACTTCGCCCGCCAGATCCTCGCCGACCAGCCGATCTCCTCCCCCGGCGTCTGGAACAAACTCGAATACCGCCCCCTCGAGGGCTTCGTCTACGCCATCACCCCGTTCAACTTCACCGCCATCGCCGGCAACCTGCCCACCGCGCCCGCCCTGATGGGCAACACGGTGGTGTGGAAGCCGTCGCAGACACAGGCCGTCGCCGCGTACTGGACGATGAAGCTGCTCGAGGCCGCCGGCCTGCCGCCCGGTGTGATCAACCTCGTCAACGGCCCCGGCGCCGCCGTCTCCGACGTCGTTCTCGCCGACCCCCGGCTCGCGGGAATCCACTTCACCGGTTCCACCGCCACGTTCCAGCACCTGTGGCGCCAGGTCGGCAACAACATCTCGAACTACCACTCCTACCCGCGGCTGGTCGGCGAAACCGGCGGCAAGGACTTCGTCCTCGCCCACAGCTCCGCCAACCCCGACACCCTCACCACCGCCCTGATCCGCGGCGCCTTCGACTACCAGGGCCAGAAGTGCTCCGCCGCCTCCCGCGCGTTCGTCCCGAAATCGGTGTGGGCGAAAATGGGCAACGCCCTCATCGACAAAGTGTCCGACCTGAAATACGGCGACGTCACCGACTTCTCGAACTTCGGTGGCGCCGTCATCGACAAGCGGGCCTTCGACCGCAACGCCGACGCCCTCGCCCGCGCCAAGGCCACCCCCAGCCTGACCATCGCCGCCGGCGGCCACGTCGACGACAGCGTCGGCTACTTCGTCGACCCCACCGTCCTGCTCGGCGACGACCCCACCGACGACGCGTTCCGCACCGAATACTTCGGACCGATCCTGGCCGTCCACGTCTACGACGACTCCGCCGCCGGATCGTTCGAGAAGGTCCTCGACCTCGTCGACAAGGGCTCGAAGTATGCGCTGACCGGGTCGATCATCGCCGACGACCGCACCGCGATCGCCCAGGCCACCGACGACCTGCGGTTCGCCGCCGGCAACTTCTACATCAACGACAAGCCCACCGGCGCCGTCGTCGGACAGCAACCCTTCGGCGGTGCCCGCGCCTCGGGCACCAACGACAAGGCCGGCTCCCCACAAAACCTCCTCCGCTGGGCCTCCGCCCGCACCATCAAGGAAACATTCGTCCCCGCCACCGACCACCGCTACCCGCACCAGGGCGCCGACACCTCGAAGGACATCTGATGGCATTCGCAAACCTGTTGCGGCCGGTCCTGCTCGCCGCCGCCCGCTCGCCTCGGATGGAACGCACCGTCACCAAGATCCCGGTGACCCGCAACCTCGTCGACCGGTTCGTCGCCGGCGAAACCGAAGACCAGGCCGTCACCGCGTCCACGGGCATCCTCGGCTCCGGCCGCTACATCACCATCGACTACCTCGGCGAGGACACCACCGATGCGGCGCAGGCCGACGCCACCGTGTCGCACTACCTCACCCTGCTGTCCTCGCTGGCGCAATTCGCACCCGCCGGTGCGCACACCGGTGAGCCGCGCTACATCGAGGTCTCACTCAAGCTCTCCGCGCTCGGTCAGTTCCTGCCCCGGGACGGGCACAAGGTCGCGCTCGAGAACGCCCACAAGATCTGCACCGCCGCCGAGCGGCCAGGGGTATCCGATGGTCGCCTCCCACGACCCCGCCATGGTCAATGCAGCGCTGCAATACGCCGAGTCCAAGGGCCGCACCGTCGACGACTTCGAACTCCAGATGCTCTACGGCATCCGGGACACCGAACAACTGCGGCTCATCGACGAGCAGCAGCACCTGCGGGTCTACCTCCCCTACGGCGAGCAGTGGTACGGCTACTTCATGCGCCGCCTCGCCGAACGCCCCGCCAACCTGGCGTTCTTTCTCCGCTCGCTGGCATCGACGAAGTAGGCCGAGACCACACCAATAAATTAGGTTAGGTTTACTTCGTGATAACGTTCACGCGCTTCCTCGCGTGCACGTGCTGATCGCTCATTTCGTTCGACGGCCGGGATCGACGCCCGAGTGAGGCGCTGATCCTGGACGAACAGAAAGCATGACGAGCGTGAGAACATCCGTGGGCCGAATCGGCCTCGTGGCCATCACTGCAGTACTGGCGAGCACCCTGGCCGCCTGTGGGCAATCCGAAACCGTCGACGACGCCGGCACCGCCGGGGCCGGCGAGGGCAGCACGAGCTACCCCCTCGTCCTCGACAACTGCGGACAGCAGGTCACCGTCGACGCCGCACCGCAGCGGGTGGTGTCACTGGACCAGGGTTCGACCGAAATCCTGCTGTCGCTCGGCCTCGCCGACCGGCTGGTGGGCACGGCGTCGTGGACGGACCCGATCCGCGAGAATCTCGCGGAGGCCAACGCGTCGGTGCCGCGGCTCGCGGACAACGCCCCGACCTACGAGGTGGTCCTCGACGCCGATCCCGACTTCGTGACGGCGTCGTTCGGCCGGCATTTCAAGCAGGGCGGCGTGGCGGAGCGCACCCGGTTCGCCGAGACCGGAGTCGAGTCGTACCTCTCTCCCACCGACTGCGACAACGGGGTCAGCATCAACGGCGGCGGCACACGCACGAACCCGCTGACGATGGACGCGCTGTACCAGGAAATCGGTGAGCTCGCGGCGGTGTTCGACGTGACCGAGCGCGGCACACAGCTGATCGACGAATTGAAAGAACGAGAAGCCGCCGCACTGGCGTCCATCGAGAAGTCGACTGCGTCGACGGCATTCTGGTTCGCCGACACCAAGAGTCCGTACGTGGCCGGCGGTCTGGGGTCCGCGAGCCTCCTCGCCCGCTCCGTCGGTGCCACCAACGTCTTCTCCGACCTCACCGACGACTGGTCGCCCGTGGGCTGGGAGATCGTGGTGGAACGGAACCCGGACGTCCTGATCCTCGGCGACCTGCTCCGCAACCGCTTCCCCGGCGACCTGCTGGCGGACAAGATCGCCTTCCTCGAATCCGATCCGGTGACGCAGAACCTCGACGCGGTGCGCAACAAGCGGTACATCGCCCTGCACGGCGCCGAGATGAACCCGTCCATCCGCGCGGTCGACGGCCTCGAGAAGGTCGCTGCCGGCCTGCGCGATCAGAAGGTCCCGTCCTGACCGCCACCCTCGACCACCCCGACACCGGTGTCCCCGCACCGGTTCGGCGGCGGTGGGTGTTCGGGACCCTGATCGCGGCCGGCGGGATCGTCGCGCTCGGACTGTCGATTCTCGTCGCGGTCACGCTCGGACCGGCGGACGTCTCACTGGTCAACGTCCGCGACGTGCTGCTCAATCACCTGGGGCTCGCGGATATTCCGGTGCGGCTGTCGAAGAACGCGATCGTGTGGGAGGAGCGCCTGCCCCGGGCACTGGTCGCCGCCGCGTGCGGCGCCGGACTCGGACTCTGCGGCGTCATCACGCAGTCGCTGCTGCGCAATCCCCTCGCCGACCCGTTCGTCCTGGGGATCTCGTCGGGTGCGTCGACCGGCGCGGTGGTGGTGGGTGTGCTCGGGGTCGGCGGCGCCGCGCTCGGACTGTCCGGAGGCGCATTCATCGGCGCACTGGTCGCGTTCGGACTGGTGTTGCTGCTCGCCCACATCTCCGGCGGCAACAACGACCGCGTCATCCTCGCGGGCGTCGCGAGCACCCAATTGTTCTCGGCGCTCACGTCGTTCGTCATCTTCGCGTTCGCCGATTCCGACGAGACCCGCGGCGTGATGTTCTGGCTACTCGGCTCCCTCGAGGGGGTCCGCTGGGACGACGTGACCCTGTGCGCGATCGTCGTGTTCGCCGGCACCGCCCTGTGTCTGCGCTACGCGTACGTCCTCGACGCCTTCTCCTTCGGCGACGAGGTGGCAGCGTCGCTCGGCGTCGCGGTCGGCAAGGTCCGCCTCCTGCTGCTGGTGGTCACGGCGATCATCACCGCGACCCTCGTCAGCGTCGCCGGGGCGATCGGCTTCGTCGGACTGGTACTCCCCCACGCCGCACGATTCCTCGTGGGCCCCACACACAGTCGGCTGATCCCGGCGACCGCGGTGATGGGCGCCGTCTTCATGGTGTGGGTGGACGCCGTCTCCCGGGTCGCGTTCGCACCCACACCGCTGCCGGTGGGTGTCGGCACCGCCCTCGTCGGCGTTCCCGCGTTCATCGTCATCCTGTCCCGGCGAAGGAGAACCCAGTGACACTCCACGCAGACGGCGTCACCTGGAATCGTGGGGGCGCACTGGTCGTCGACGGTGTCACCGTCACACCGGAACAGGGTGCGACGGTGGGTCTGCTCGGACCCAACGGATCCGGCAAGTCCTCGCTCCTGCGCCTGCTGAACGGCGTCGTCCGCCCTACCTCGGGTGTCGTGACCCTCGACGGCGACGACCTCACCACCGTGCGTCGCAAGGACATTGCGCGCGCCGTCGCCGTCGTGAGCCAGCACGCCGACACCGATGTCGACATCAGCGTGCGCGACGTGGTGCGACTCGGACGCATCCCGCACCGCGGAACGTTCGGCGGCAACCCGGCCGCCGACGAGGCCTCCGTCGCCGACGCTCTCGAGCACACCGGCCTCGCGGCGAAGGCGGATCGTCTCTGGCACAGACTGTCCGGCGGCGAGAAGCAACGAGTGCAGATCGCCCGTGCCCTGGCGCAACAACCGCGCGAGCTGCTCCTCGACGAGCCGACCAATCACCTCGACATCCATCACCAGCTGGAGTTGCTCTCGCTCGTCACGCGGCTGCCGGTCACGAGCGTGATCGCCCTGCACGACCTCAATCTCGCCGCCATGTTCTGCGACACCGTCATCGTGCTGAAGGAGGGTCGCGTCGTCGCCGGCGGAACCCCCGCCGACGTGCTGACGTCGGACCTGATCGCCCAGGTGTACAACGTCCGGGCCGAGGTACTCGTCGACGAGGCCAAGGGGCGGTTGTCCATCCTGTTCGAGCCGGGTCCGGTTCCCGTTCCCGTCCACTGAGGAACGACGACTCGTGACGGAGACGGACACCCGCAGGCGCTTCGTGGGTCGATGGTCGCTGCTGAGCAGTCTGGCCGCGGCGACCCCGGAGGTCCGGCTGCTCGTCCTCACCCAACTCGCGTTCAACGTCGGCTTCTTCATGGTGCTGCCCTACCTGTCGGTGTACCTGTTCGAGGATCTCGGTCTGCGGGCGGCGTTCGTCGGCGCCGTGCTCGGTCTCCGCACCTTCTCGCAGCAGGGGCTGTTCTTCGTCGGCGGTTCGCTCGCCGACCGCTGGGGCGTCAAACCGGTGGTCCTCACGGGTTGCGCCTGCCGCATCCTCGGTTTCGCCGGGTTGGCCCTGTGCACGTCGGTGCCCGGGATCGTGGTCGCGACCGTCCTGACCGGGTTCGCGGGCGCCCTGTTCTCGCCCGCTGTCGAATCGGCGCTCGCCACCGCCGCCGGCCGCACCGACGACGGGGGACGGTCCCGGGTGGACGCGTTTGCGCTGTTCACCGTGTGCGGGCAGATCGGGTCGTTCACCGGGCCGCTCGTCGGATCGATACTGCTGCTGATCGCCGACTTCGCGGCCGCGTGCCTCGCCGCAGCCGGGGTATTCGCCGCGATCCTGCTCGCGCACCTGCGGTGGCTGCCGTCCGGG
Source organism: Rhodococcus sp. T2V (assembly GCF_029269925.1). Lineage (NCBI taxonomy): Bacteria > Bacillati > Actinomycetota > Actinomycetes > Mycobacteriales > Nocardiaceae > Rhodococcus > Rhodococcus sp. T2V. The sequence continues at coordinate 21,457 of NZ_JARJBD010000011.1, read as the reverse complement.
CCCGGCGCCCACGCCACCGACAGCTGGCGCGACGGCTGGCGGGAAGTTCTCGGAAACAGGCCATTCCTCCTCTTCGCCGCGGCGATGAGCACGCAGTTGGTCGCGTACAACCAGCTGTACCTGCTGCTGCCGCTGGAGGTGGAGCGGGCCTGGGGCTCGCAGTCGCCGCTCGGCTGGTTCTTCGCCCTGTCCTCGGTATTCGTCGTCGCCGCCCAACTGCCCATCACGAAACGGGCGCACACCCACGGCGCACTACCTCTCGGCCTCGCCGTCATAGCCGCCGGTTTCGCCGTCATGGCCGTCGCCGTCCCCGCCCAACCCCGCGGGATACCCGGACTGATTCCACCCGCCGCCTTCGTGCTCCTGCTCGCACTCGGCCAGATGATCGCCATGCCCGTCGCACGAGATGCGATTGCCCGCATGGCCTCCGGCCGCCGGCTCGGAACGTACTACGGCGTGTTCGCGTCCATCGGCGGAGCCGCCGTCCTGCTGGGATCCGTCGTCCTCGGCGCCCTGATCGACTCCGTGCCGTCCACCGGGTGGCCCCTCGCCGCACCGTGGTGCGCTGTCGGAGCACTCCTCACCGGAAGCGCACTGACCGTTCGTGTCGTGTTTCCCGCTCGCCGACGGGAAGAGACCACCGACTGAATCCGGCGCCGATGTCGTCGGGAGCGGTGTCGTCGCCGAGTCGGGGGTCGGCGTCGAATGTCATCGCTTGTCCGGCGATGTCGTAGGTGGGCCAGCCGGGATCCCCGTGCGCTGCGAAGTCGAGCCAGGTTCGGTGCATCGCGCGGGTGAGGGCGCCGGGTGCGTCGTCGCCGATGAGGCCGCGGCATGCCTGTGTGGTGCCGAAGACGAAGGGAACGTCGAGGCCGTGTGCGGCGCCGTGCAGTGGTGATCGCCATGCGAATTCGTAGACGTAAGCGGGGCCGGGGTGACGGCGCGCGGTGCGGCGGCTCGGCGACCGGAACATCAGGTCCGTGTAGGCGGCGGTGAGTGCCTGCGCGGGGGTGACGGCCGGGTCGTGGAGACGGTGTCGTTCCAGGAGCGCTTCGGCATCGGGGTAGGTGGCGGCCAGTTCGGCGACGGCGTCAGCCGCGTCGAAGGCGGCGAACGCGTCGGCACCGAAACCGAGGTTGGCTTCCTCGAGTGTCGTGCCGATCAACAGCTCGACGCCGCGCGCGTGGGTGCTCGGGACCCCGACCGGGTCGGGGAGGACGTCGTCTCCCGTGGTGGGGAGGAACAGTGCGCGTCCGTGGCCCGGGTCGAAACCGTTGTCGTCGCGCAGGTCTGGGCGAGGTGCGGTTCTGAGCAGGGCACCCTGCGCGCGCAGCAGGTCGAGGGCAGAGCATGCCCGGAATGCGTCCGCGGTCGGGGAGGTTCCGAGCCGGGCGGCGACTGCTTTCGTGAGTTCTTCGGTGAGCGCGAGCGGGCGGGCCATCTCGTCGTGTCCGCTCTGGACGATCGCACGCCGGAACAGTCCGGCGGCCGGCGGGGAGTGCAGCAGGAACGCGATCGAGGTGCCGCCCGCCGATTCACCGAAGACGGTGACGTTGTCCGGGTCCCCACCGAACCCGGCGATGTTGTCGCGAACCCAGTGCAGTGCCGCGATCTGGTCGCGCAATCCGATGTTCGTGGTCTCGCCGGGCAGCGCGAGGAAGCCCTCCGCGCCGAGTCGGTAGTTGACGGTGACCAGGACGACGCCGTCGTGCGCGAACGCGGTGCCGTCGAACGCCGGGGCGGCACCCGAGCCGATCATGAACCCGCCGCCGTGGAGGTAGACCATCACCGGGAGCCCGTTCGTGCCGGGGTCGGGTGTCCAGACGTTGAGATTGAGGTAGTTGCCGTCTCCGGTTACCCATCCGGGTCCGACCAGCGGCGCCAGACACGCCTGAGTGGGATGCAATTGCGGCTGTGGTGCGGTCGCGCCGTAACCGGTGGCGTGCCTGGTCCCCGACCAGCGTTCGGCGGGGGCCGGCGGTGCGAATCGGCGTTCGCCCGCCGGAGCTGCCGCGTACGGGATTCCCAGGAAGCGGGCGACCCCGTCGGTGTGGTCACCGGAGAGTCGCCCCGCCTCTACGTGCACGGTACGGACGGTCATCAGCGACGTCCCCTTTCGTGTGGCCAGGCCGAGGGGGTCGTCCGAATCGGTTCCCCTCGACCCAGCCTGCCACGGGGCTTCGATGCCGGCCGGAACTGTCAGGCCTCGAGGCCCGATCCACCGTGGCAGTCGGAGATGGTCGGGGGCGCGGACAGGAACGGTCGCAGCTCGAGCCATTCGTGGATCGGCTTCCCGCCCGCACCCGGCGCCGCCGACAGCTCGCCGGCCAGTTCGAGCGCCCGCTCGTGGGATTCGACGTCGATCACCATCCAGCCCGCGATCAGGTCCTTCGTCTCCGCGAACGGGCCGTCGGTGACCGGCGGCCGTCCCTCACCGTCGTAGCGGACGAACGTCCCCTCGGGAGCAAGCGCCTGACCGTCGACGAACTCCCCGGTCCCCTCCAGCTTGGTCGCGAAATCCTGCATGTACTGCACGTGCGCCGAGATCTCCTCCGGCGTCCACTCGGCCATCGGCACGTCGTTGACCGCCGCCGGCGCGCCGCGGTAGTGCTTGAGCAGAAGGTACTTGGCCATCGTGTTCTCCTCGGTACGGGTGCGACCCATTCTGGCCGCATTCACCCCAGGGACGGAGCCGATCACCGGTTCTCGACATCGCCTCCGGAACTATTTTCGATCGAGGCGATCGAGCCAGTCGCCGAGCAGCGCGGCGAGCAGTGCGGGCCGCTCGTGCACGAGCGCATGACCGGCGTCCTCGACGACAGCCAGGGCGGCGTGCGGATAGCGCTCGAGCAATTCGCACGCGTCGGCGTACCCGGCGACCGAATCGCGCCTGCCGGCCACGATCACCGTCGGCCCCGGGAACACACCCGACCCGACGTCGACCGCCCACCCGGCGAAGATACGTCCGAGCGCCTCCTCGTCGACGAGCGTCGAACCCGGCACCACATGGTCGCGGTAGCGGCGAGCGGTGGCCCGAGTACGCACGACGAAATACTCGTCGAACCCCGCCCACTGCGCGCGGTCGAGTTCGTCGTAGGCATCGGCGGCCTGACGAACCACGGTGTGGTCGGACACGTTTCGCGACCGCTCGCCGACCGGACACACCAACGCCAGTCCGAGCACGACCTCAGGGCGCTGCGCGGCCACACCACGAGCCAAATAGGCGCCGTACGAATGCCCCACCAGCATCACCGGGCCCGCCCCGAGGCCGTCGACGAAGTCGCCGAGCAGCGTCACCACATCGTCGTTGCAGGTCAGCCCGTCCGCTGTCGACAGGCCCATCCCCGGCAGGTCCGGGTAGATCCGCCGGTACCCCGTGCCCGGGACGACGGCCTCGATCGCCGCCTCGATCTCACGATGATCCACGCCGGCGCCGTGCAGGGCGACAATCGGCACACCACTACCGTGCTCGACCCAATGGACCACGGCTTCGTCGATCCGGCGCTCCATGGCAACACACTAACGATCCACGGCGTCCTCGCCGATCCGCGCCGTCCACACGGGCCGCGCGGGAACTGCGGGTGGAGAGTTCCGCTAGCCGGTGACCGGTACCCGTGCGCCGAGGGTGGTGGCGGCGCGACGGACTTCGGGGATCAGGTGGGCGATCTGGGCGTCGTCGAGGGCGTCGGTGGGTCCGGTGACGCCGAGGACGGCGACGAGGGTGCCGTCGGCGGCCCGGACGGGAGCGGTGACGGAGACGATGCCGAAGAGGCGTTCGCTGACCGAGACCGCGAAGCCGTCGCTGCGGATCTTGTCGAGCTGGGCGGGCAGTTCGTCCTTCCGCAGTGTGCCGCCGCCGGCGAGGGGGACGTCGCCGATGCCGGCGAGGATCGTCTCGACTTCCTCGGCGTCGAGGTGAGCGAGGATGGTCTTGCCGGCGCCGCCGAGGTACAGCGGGAGGCGCTCGCCGACGGGAAGTACGTAGCTGAGCGGATGTTCGCTTTCGACTCGGGCGATCAGGACCCGCGAGTTTTCGACCCGCACGTACATCGACGCGGTGAACCCGGTGTTGGCGGCGAGTTGTTGCAGCGTGGGCTGGGCGAGGACGCTGAGCGGGTTGGTGACCATGAACGCGTGGGCGACGGCCAGCGCGGCGGGCCCGGCGGTGTAGGTGTCGCCGATCCGCGCTGCGTAGCCGCGGTCGAGGAGCACCCCGAGGATGCGCTGGACGGTGGCGACGTGCAGGGAGGCATGCCGGGCGACCTCACTCAATCGCAGCGGCTGCTTGGCGTCCTGCAGGACGCCGAGGACGTCGAACGCGCGGTCCAGGGAACGCATGTTGTTTGTCGGTGCCGCCATTGCGCCCCCTCCGGGTCGAGACCATCTCAGGTGAGTGGCGATGTGCGCGCCTACGCACATCGCCACTCACCTGAGGCGAAGTACCACGCTTTCGATCGAACTTATCATTGTGCGAGAACGGTCAGCGGATGGCGGTCGCGTTGCACGGTGAACCCACGCCACCGACGAAGTTGAGCGGTTTCACGGTGACGAGGGCGTCCCAGGTACCGGTGCGCCGGCTGTCCTCGACGAGGGCCGTGAGGTTCCACAGTTCGCCGAGTGGGACGCCGAGTTTGCCGATCAGTTCCTGGTGCATCATGCCGGCGTCCTCGGGAGCGGACTCGGCGAAGGGACTGCCGGGGAGGACGGGCAGGACTTCGACGGCGAAGGTGTCGGTGCCGAACAGGGCGATCTTGTTGTCCCACAACCATCGTGCGAGTTCGCGACTCTGCGCGAAGCCGGTGGAGCGGCGACCCGCGCGGACCTCGTTGCGCTGGTCGTCGGTGGCGGTCAGGTACCAGTGCGCCCATCCGGTGTGGACGAGGATCAGATCTCCGTCCTGGATCCGGCTGTTCTGGCGGTCGAGGGCGGCGTCGAGGTCGGCGGCCTCGACCGCCGGTCCGCGAACGTGATCGAGTGGGGCGCCCCGGTCCGCGAACAACCCCTCGAGGTCGAGGAGCAGTCCGCGGCCGACGATCGGATCTTGTGACCAGGCCTGGATCCCGAGAGCAGGAGCGTTCTCGGTGACCTGGTCGTCGGGGGTGCCGTCGTAGAAGCCGTGTCCGGACACCCGTCGGTGGCGCAGCCCGTCGAGGTGGCTGCTGGCCTGCAGGTAGAACCCGTCGAGCAGGTCGTCGCGGGATTCGGCGTGCGCGGAGACGATGGTGTGCTTCGGCGCCGTGCGCGACCGCGCCATCGGCGGATCGAACGCGCCGAGCGGATGGTCGAGGGCGAACACGGCTCCGCGGCGGACGAGTTCCGCGGCGGCGCGGACCTGCCCGGGGCCGGCAAAGTTCGCCGTCCCCCGGTCCCGGTTCTCGAAGATTCCCCAACTGGACCCCGCCGGTGCCCCGTCTGAGCGGGAACACAGCTCGGCGTAGGTGGAGTCGGCACCGATCGTGCTCACGGGCCTGGTCATCCGACGTGCTCGGGGGCGCGGGCGGGAGAGTCCTCGTTTCCGAGGGCGTCCTCCTCTCCGCCGTGGTGGAAGTACGACAGCACGAAGGCCAGGAGGCCCGCGATGCCGGCGGATCCGTAGGCGTAGGGGGCGAGGAGTTCCTCGACGTGGGTGACGATGTGGCCGTCACCGAGGATCAGGCCGACGGTCTGGCCGAGCACGATCGCCAGTCCGCCGAGCAGGAACGCGAAGACGCTGATGCGGAAGAGGATGGAGAAGCTTTTCTGGAACATGACGTGTCCTGTCGCGGGATCAGACGGGGAGGAGGCCGAGGGCGATGAGCACTCCGATGCCGAGGATGGGAACGCAGTAGTACTTCAGCAGTGGCATGAAGATCTTCGACGGGTCGATCCGGGCGATGCCGGAGGCGACGTAGATCGGGGCGCCCGACGGCGGGGAGGCGCCTTCGGTGGACGCGAACACCAGGACGGCGGCCGCGGCGACGGGGGCGGCGATGCCGGTGCCGACCAGTGCGGCGACGGCGACGGGGCCGACCGAGGCCATGGTGGCGGAGGCAGTCAGCGGGATCGCGATGATGACGATGATGACGCCGACGAGGATCGCCATCAACCAGGACGGTGCGCTGAGGCTTTCGAGCATCGCGGTCAGCTGCTGAGGCAGCTTCAGCTTGGCCAGCACCGCCGAAGCGGAGAACGCGGCGACGATGGTGATGCCGATGACGCCGAACTGGGGTGCCGCGTCGCCGAGGACCTTCCACCAGCCCGTGGTGGTCTTGGGCAGGTGTCGGCGGCCGAGGAAGAGCACCAGCAGGATCATCAGGACCGGGATCCAGGTGATCAGGCTCAAGGCGCTCGACATCACCAGGTCGGTGTAGTGCGCGATGGGGGCGGCGATCGGCCCGCGGGTGAGCAGCAGCGGGATCAGGATCGGGACGAACAGCAACAGCGAGGTCCAGCCGACGCGCAGACTCCGTTTCACCGGGATCCGGTCCTCGGGGGCGATCGGCTGCAGGCCGTTCTTGCGCACCAGGTAGTAGCTCAGCACGAGCCGGTAGCCGAGGCACCAGAGGCCGGCGATCGCGAGCGGAACGATGATGTCGTCGGCGGCCATCATGCCGGTGACGGTGCTGGATCCGACCAGGATGAACATGGTGGCACTGAACGGGAACGTCACGCCCATACCGGCGCAGCCGGCGACGACGGTGGCGGACAGTTCACCGCTGACGCCGGAGCGTTTCATCCACGGCACGGTGACCGAGCCGACCGCGGCGGTGACGGAGGCCCCGACGTGGGCGATGGCACCGAACATGCCGCCGGCGACGGTGGAGGTGTAGATCGGGCCGCCGCGCAGCCGTCCCAGGAAGGAGTTGAGGATGTCGATGAGCCGGTCCAGCACCGGCGTCTTCGCGAGGATGAAACTCATGAAGATGAACGCCAAACCGGCGAACGTCACTTCCTCCTGCATCGAGTCGACGAAGCCGTCCCACATGTATTTCGGAGCGTCGCGACCGGCGAACGCGCCGACGACGACGAACCCGACGATCATCGACTCGCCGATGTTGCGTTTGAGGACCGCATTCCAGAAGACGATGGAGGCGATGAACGCCAGCAACGCCCAGATGGCGATCATGACGCGACCTTGCGGGCGGCGATGATCGCGGCGCGGCGCTGCGCCTCGTCGGCTTCGACCGCGCGGCCACCGGCGAGGCTGGTAAAGGCTTCGGCAGCCGGGACGATGATGACGCCGTCGTCGTCGGCGACGACCAGGTCACCGGGCGCGCAGACGACACCACCGACCGCGACCGGGACGTCGATCTTGCCGGGGCCGTCCTTGTAGGGGCCTGCCGGGTTGACCGCGCGGGCCCAGACGCCGAACCCGATTTCCCGGAGGACGTCGATGTCGCGGGCGGCGCCGTCGATGATCATGCCGACGCAGCCGCGAGAGCGGGCGCGTTCGGCGATCAGTTCACCCATCAGGGCCCGATTCTGGTCGCCCTGTCCGTTGATGACGATCACCTCACCCGGCTGCACCTTCGCCAGCGCCTCGTGCAGCGCCTTGTTGTCACCGGCGCGGGTCCACACCGTGCGGGCGCGACCGACGATACGTGCACCCTTCCACATTGCGTGGATACCCGAATCGACCATTCCCATGCGCTGGCGGGCGTCGCCGATGTTGGCGACCGGAAGCCCGGCGTAGGAGTCGAGCAGTTCGTCGGCGGCGCGGCCGTTCGCATCGGCCAGGGTGCGGTGCACCTGTGCCGTGGCGGACGCGAGGACCGGGCGCACGTGGAGGATGTCGAGAAGTTCCACCGAGGCCGCCGCCTCCACCGCCCGGCGCGCGGCGTGCTTGCGAGTGCCGTCCCGCAACCGGTCGAGCGCGGAGAAACTGCCGGACAGCTCGCCGGCGATCTGCGCACGCACCCACTGCTCGGCGTCCGCGGCGGTCCCCGCATCGACCGATTCGACGATCAACGCGCCCAGGCCCTTCATGAACGTGCTGCGCAGCAGCTTGCGGTTCGAGGCGTCCCCGGGAGCACCGCCGATGTCCTCGACCGAGGCACCGAGTTCCTCGAAATACGCAGCAGCGGAGGCAGATCCGCTGCCACTGATCACCAGCGCGGTACGCGCGCCGTGTGCGGGAACCGACCCGACCACCGCGACGTCGGCGAACGAGGCACCGGCCGCGGTGACCACCTCTGCAACCTGCGCCTTGATGTGTGCCGCGGCCGCATTCATGTCCGCGTAGCAGACGTCGTCCGCCAGATGGGGGGCTGCGTCGGTGGCGGCCCGCACTGCCACCTTCGCACTGGTCAGGCTGAGCACGAGATCCGCGCCCCGGACGGCGTCGGCGACGGCGTCGAAGCGCAGCACCCCCGCCGGGGTGGCGGTGTCTGCCGGGTCGAAGCCGGTCACCTCCCAGCCCTTCGCGAGGAATCCCGACGAGTAGAGACTTCCGGCTTCACCGAGCCCGAGAACAGCGACCTTCATGATTTCCTCTCATACTGTGATAACGTCTATCACGTGATGTAGTAATCGTGGTCACAGAGGGCGGTGGTTGTCAAGGCGCCACAGCTCCCGAGAAGTCGGAGGGAACAAGGCGCGGGCACCACAGGCCACGCGCCATTTCGGCATGTCAGCGATTGCGGGGACACGGTCGTGAGACCCGACGGGGCGGCCGGAAAATGGTTGGCGGGCGCGACGCCCGCACTGCTAACGTTCGGAGGACCGTGACTTCGAGCGAGGAGGTGAGACCCATGAACGCAGTACGCAGGTGGGTGCTCCCCCTCTTCACGGCCGGGCGATCGACGTAGGTGTCGCCGGGAGCGCCTCGACAACAAGGCAATCCCGAAAGGCAACACCATGCACTTCACCTCTGAGACGACATCGTCGAACGGTGTCATCGAACGAACCTTCACCCTGGGCGAGATCACCGGCGTGCTCTGGTCGCCCGCATCCGGAACAGTCGGCGCACCGCTGCTGCTGTCGGGGCACAGCGGCGGCATGCACAAGAAGGCGCCGGGACTGGTGGCCGGCGCACTCCACTGCGTGACCACCTACGGGTACACCGTCGCCGCCATCGACGCGCCCGGACACGGTGACCGGCCGCGGAACCCTCAGGATCAACGGTGGGGCGACGCGATCCATCAGGCCCGGGCGGCGGGCGAGCCGATCGCCCCGATCGTCATCGACTACAACGCGTCGCTCGCGGAGCGTGCGGTGCCGGAATGGCAGGAAACCCTCGATGCACTGCAAGCGCTGCCCGAGATCGGCACCGAAGTGCCGATCGGCTACGGCGGCATGACATTGGGTGTCGTGACCGGGCTGATGTTGGCGTCGGTCGAACCCCGGATCGCTGCCCTGAGTATCGGTGCGGTCTTCGTGGACGACGCTCTGATCGAGACGGCACGAAAGATCACCGTCCCGGTCGAGTACCGGATTCCGTGGGACGACGAATACATCGACCGCCGAGCCGGTCTCGCGTTGTTCGACGCCCTCGCCTCGAGGGAAAAGACACTGCACGCCCACCCGGGCGGGTACAACCAGGTGCCCGAGTACGAGCGTGACAGCTCGGCCCGGTTCTTCGCCCGCCACCTCCGCCGGGCCGGCGCGGCACCGGCCTGACGTGACCGGTATCGGCGGCCGGACACCCAGCTCGGCCGCCGATACCGATGTCGCGCTTCCGGATCCGCACGAAGCCCGGCGTGGATCAGGCGTGCAGTGTGAAGCCGATCCCGCGGACGGTGTGGATGAGGGGCGGGATGCCGCTCGATGCGAGCTTGCGGCGCAACGAGCTGACGCACATGTTGAGTACGTTGGTGCGGGCTTCGCCGGGATAGCCCCAGACGGTACGGAGGAGGTGTGGGCGGCTGACGACACGGCCCGCGTTCTCGGTGAGGATGCCCATCAGTTCGAATTCGGTTCTGGTCAGGAGAATTCGGGCGTCGTGTATTTCGGCTGCCCTGCGCGCAGTGTCCAGGGTGATGTACGCGGGGTGTGACGGATTCGGTACCGGGGGTGCGAGGCGCCGGAGCAACGCGCGTAGCCGGGCGATGGCTTCATCGTGGACAACCGGGGCAATCAAGACGTCGTCGGCGCCGGCCTCGAGGAGTTCGCACACGCTGTCGGAGTCGGTCGGTTGCGGTCCGGCGATCGCCACGATGCCGATGCCCGGTTCTGTAATTCTGACCGCCCCTACGGCCGCGAGGCCGTCGAAACACGGGACTCGGGAGTCGATGATGACGACATCGGGTCGCTCAGGCGTGGACTGCACGGCTGCTCCGCGGATCACGCGGAAGCCGGCGTCGGCTGAGAGCCGGGTGATGAGTGACGCCTCACCGTGTGGCGGGAGGGCGAGGATGATCGCTGGTGTCGAGGCAGGAGTGAGCGGTGAGGTCATTCGCGATGTCCGAGATGGTGTGTGGGTGCCGGCTGGGGCACGGCCGCGACTGTGTGGGCGGCGGAGTGGGGGTGAGTGTCAGACGAGTTCGGCTTGGTAGTCGATGTGTGGGCGTAGTGCCGCCCAGCCGAATCCCAGTGCCGCGCAGAGCGGGATCAGCAGCAGCAGCCATCGTGCGACGCCGCCCTGTCCGCTGAGCAGGACGTCGTAGTTCTGCACGGCGAGCCACACGACCACCGCGAATCCGAGGAGTGCGCCGGCGGGTGCCACCGTGGTTTTCCAGATGCTCGTCTCCAGGCGGGTGCGGGCGAAGAAGGCGATGATCGACGCCGAGGTGAGGGCGAGGATCACGATGAGCGAGACGGTGCCCAGGGACAGCAACCAGCTGAAGGTGACGGTGATCGGGTCCGCGCCGGCGAGTTCGAAGGCGGCGAGGATGATCGCGAGCACGATGCCGACGACCAAGGCGGCCGCAGCGGGGGTGCCGGTGTTGGCGTTGGCTTCACCGAGGCGGTGCGGCAGCACCTTCGCTCGTCCCAGCGCATAGAGGTAGCGGGAGAACATGTTCTGGAAGCCGATGAGCATGGCGATGAAACTGGTCACCACCAGGATTTCCATCACCGTGCTCAACCAGGCACCGACTTCGGACTCGGCGATGGCGAACACGAATCCGGCCGGGTCGTCGGTGGCGGCGGCCTGGACGGCGTCCGCGCCGACCGAGTTGCCCAGCGCCCAGGTCGTCAGGGCGTAGAAGACGCCGATGAACGCGATCGAGGTGTACACGGCGCGGGGGATGGTGCGGTGTGGGTCCTTCGCCTCCTCGGAGAAGACGACGGTGGCCTCGAAACCGGTGAAGCAGGTGATGCAGAACAGGAATGCCACACCGAGCCCGGGACCGACCAGCGCGGACGGATCGAAGGCCGCCAGCGAGTTCCCCGAGACGCCGCCCCCGAAAATGATCGCGACGTCCAGGACGACGAAGGCGGCGACCTCGAGCAACACGAGCAGCCCCAGTACCTTCAGGCTGACGTCGACACCGCGGACGGTGAGTGCGGTGACCACGGCCAAGGTGGCGAACAGCAGCACCCACGCCGGCACGTCGACCCCGAGTTTGTCGGTGATCAACTGTTGCGCGAACACTGAGTACTGGGACCACAGGGCCGCCTGCAGCGCCGTGTAGGCCAGGATGGCCAGCCCGGCGGCGGCAGTGGCCAGCCGCGGCCCGAATCCCTGCGCGATGTACGCGACGAAGCCGCCGGCATTGGTGATGTGCCGGCTCATCGTCACATACCCCACGGAGAAGACGACGAACAACAGGGCCGCCAGCAGATACGTCGCGGGGGCGGCGACGCCGTTGACGGAGAAGACGACGGGAGAGGCGCCGACGATCGCGGCCATCGGGGCGACTGCGGCGACGACGAAGAACACGATCGCCGCAACCCCGAGCCTGCCGGCCCGCAACCCCGCCCGCCCCTCCCCGGGGGGCTCGTTGTGACCGGTGTTCTGTGGCGGGACGGCCTGGTGGGGAGGAGTGGACATTGGAGCCTCCGAAGAAAGACATTCGCGGGGTAGTACGGGGTGGGTGTCGCGGCGTGTTCGTGGTTGACAGTTGGCGGACGGATCCGCGTCAGGCCGTGGGTCCGGGACGAGCGTCGTCGACGGACGGGGTGCGTTCGAATTCGCGCGCGTACGAGCCCATGGTGATGTTGACCAGGTCACCGCTCTGCTGGTCGATGCCGAATTGGATGCCGACGGTGCGAAGGGCGTTCAGGTCGACCAGGACCATGCCCTCGACGCCGACGTTCTTCTCCAGCCAGGAGAACAGGTACGTGTTCTCGCGCAGCTTCCAGTAGGTGCAGCTGTCGGTGTCACCCACACCCAGCTCGGCGCCGCCGATGCACAGCCAGGTGAAGAGGTTCTCGTTGAGGTAGACGTGGTCGTAGACGTCGTCGCCGCTGTAGGCGTAGCGCACCCGGCGCCCGATCAGCTCGTCGGTCGGCTCGTGGGCGTCGGCCGCGGTGGCGGCGCTGCCGGCGATCTGGCCCTGGAACCACCGCTGGCGGGCGAGGTGGGGGTTGGGGCCGAGTCCGAGTTCGCCGACCGCGCCGGTGACCTGACCGGTGGTCAGATCGAGCGCCGCGCTGACGACGACCGGGTGGTCCTCGCCGCTGCGCCGGTAGTGCAGGTAGAACAGTCCGGGTTGCATCTCGAACAGTTCGTAGGTCTCGGTGCCGGCCTGCTCGCCGGTGCGCCAGCTCAGTGCTGCTTCGGAAAATGCGTGGGTGAGGGTGAACTCGTCACCCGAATCCACGAAGCGGGCGTTCAGGGTGAGTTCCCGGCCGTCGAGGGCGCGGCTGTAGGCGGGCCGGTATTCGTCGAAGCCGTCGGCCATCTCGCTCAGCGAGGCCCAGTCGTCCTTGTTCCAGCTGAAGGCCGAGGTAGTGGAGGTGCTCATGGTGTCAGGTGTCCTTGAATCTGTGGAGGGATTTCCGGTGGGCGTTCGGGGCCGGGTCAGCCGAGGTTGACCCAGACGCCCTTGGTCTCGGTGAATTCGTCGATGGCGTTGGAGCTCATCTCCCGGCCCCATCCGCTAGAACCGAATCCGCCCCACGGGGCGGCGGGATCGAGGAACGGCAGCATGTTGACGAAGACACTGCCGGCGTGGATCGACGCGGCGAGGTTGTGCGCCAACTCGAGGTCCTTGGTCCAGATGCAGGCGGCCAGACCGTAATCGGTGTCGTTGGCGCGGGCGGCGAGCTCGTCGGCGTCGTCGTAGGACAGGATCGACAGCACCGGCCCGAAGATCTCCTCCCGGGCGATGGTCATGTCGTCCCGCACACCCGAGAACACGGTGGGCGCGAAGAAGTTCCCGCCGGACAACTCTCCGCCGACGCGGCTGCCGCCGGTCACCAACTGCGCGCCCTCGGCGACACCGGCGTTGACCAGCCGCTCGACGTGGTCGGCGTGCTCGGGCGAGGCCAGCGGGCCGATCACCGTCTCGGGCGACATTCCGGGACCGATCGGCAGCACGCTCGCCGCGGCGGCGATCTTCTCGGTGAACTCGTCCACTCTCTTCGAGTCGACGAAGAACCGCGTGTAGGCCGCACACACCTGACCGCTGTTGAGCAGGGCGCCCTGTAGGTTCCCCGCGACCGCTGCGTCGATATCCGCATCTCGCGCAATGACACTCGGCGCCTTGCCGCCGAGTTCGAGGGTGACGCGCTTGAGGTTGCCCGAGGCCGCGACGACGATCTGCTTACCGACCGCGGTCGACCCGGTGAACGACACCTTGTCGACGTCGGCGTGCTCGGTGAGGGCCTTGCCCGCCTCGGGGCCACCGGTCAGGCAGTTCACGACTCCGGGCGGGAACCCGGCGTCCACGCACAGCTTCGCCAGGAACACGGTGCTCAGCGGCGTCTGTTCGGCGGGCTTGAGGATCACCGTGTTGCCGCAGGCCAGCGCCGGAGCCAGCTTCCAGGCGGCGATCATCAGCGGGAAGTTCCACGGGGTGATCAGCGCGCACACGCCGACCGGTTCGCGGCGGGTGTAGTGCATCGTGTTGGGGATCGACACCGCCGAGTTCCTGCCCTCGATCTTGGTGCACCAGCCGGCGTAGTAGCGGAAGACCTCGGCGGCCATGGTGAGGCTGACGGTCTTCGCGACCCCGAGCGGCTGGCCCTGGTCGCGCGTTTCGAGTTCGGCGAGTTCGTCCGCGTGCTGCTCGATCAGGTCGGCGACCTTCCACAGCAGCCGTGCGCGGGCGGCGGGCACCAGTGCCTTCCACGCCGGGTCGGTCAGCGCCTGCCGCGCCGCCGCGACCGCGGCGTCCACGTCGGCTGCGCCGGCGTCGGCGACCGTGCCCAGAGGCTCACCCGTCGCCGGATCGTAGGTCTTGAACTCGGCACCGGACCGGGCCGGAATCCACCGGCCGTCGATCAGCAACTGCTCGCGCACATCCATTGTGAGAACTCCTCGAAATACTCGTGACCAGGTCACGTGACGTGAGTCTCACTCTGCTCCGGGATCCGTGGGAATGCATTGCCGAAGTCCGTACAAGCATTGACTAATCCCGCACACTTTCGGCGGCGGCAAGTCAATCGAGAGATTCACCAGAAACCATTTGGGGGAGCACGGGTCCCGCACCTCACTCGACGAGTGTGCGCAGAAACCGGCGCAGGTGCTCGAGCGCGGCCTCGTTGAGTTCAGGGCGGTCGAGGGTGATCTGCTGAAATATCAGCCCGTCGGCGGCCGCGATGAACAGCTGAGCCATCGCCTCGTCGCAGTCGATTCCGCCGTGCGCCAACTCCTCACGGAGGGCCTGCCGATATGTGCCGTACAGAGACTCGACGTGCGAACGTAGTTCGGGACGCCGACGCGATTCGAGGATCAATTCGTACTGGAACGCCTGCTCGTCGGGGTTGACGACGACCATCTCGATCAATCCGGCGAAGATCGCATCGACGTCACCGGTGCCCGGCCGGGTGCTGATCGAGGTGACACTGTTTTCGACGGAATACTGCAGGGCGGCCTCGAGCAGGGCGTCCCGGCTGCCGAAGTGGTGGGCGACCAGGCCGTGCGTGACGTTCGCCTCGCGGGCGACGGCCCGGTAGGTCAGATTTCGCAGCCCCTGGGCGGCGACGACGTGGACGGCGGCGGCGAGCAGTGCCTGTCTGCCCTCGCCGTACATCGGCGAACTCCGACCCGGCGTGGACGTAACAGCGGTCATCGGAGTCCTCCAGGATTCTTTTCATCTATCCACTTGACTAGTTGTACAGCACGGGGCATATTTGTGCCACCGATCACATCTATCCATCTGGATATTTGACTCCTCTTCGCCAGCGGTTCGCTTCGACCGCACCAATGCCCTCGGCACGCAGAAGGACCCCCACCATGACGAATACAGCGGACTACGAACCGCAGGCCACGCTCGCTGACCGGGAGGCGTCCGGCGCAGTCGCCATAGTCACCGGCGGCGGGAGCGGGATCGGTGCCGCCACCGCGCAGTCGCTCACTGCCGCGGGCTGGTCGGTGGTGATCTGCGGGCGGCGGGCCGGCGCCCTCGCGCGGGTGGCCGACGCCACCGGGGCACATCCGATCGTCACCGACACCACCGACAAGGCCGCCGTAGCCCGCCTCGTCGAGAGCACCGCCACCCGTTTCGGGCGCCTGGACGGACTGGTCCTCAACGCCGGAGTCGTCCGCCCCGGGCCGGTCGGCGAATTGTCCGACAGCGATTGGGCGGCGATGGTCGAGACCAACCTCACCGCCCCCTACCGCCTGCTGCACACCGCCCTGCCGCACCTCGTCAGGAGCAGCGGGGCAGTAGTCGGGGTGTCCTCGGTCAGCGGGCTGCGCGCCTCGGGCGGAACCCCCGGCTACAACGCCACCAAGGCGGGACTGAGCATGCTGCTGCAGTCGGTCGCCGTCGACTACGGGCCGCGAGGAGTGCGCGCCAACGTCGTCTGCCCCGGTTGGACCCGCACCGAGATGGCCGACGAGGAAATGGCCGAACTCGGCGGTGAACGCGGACTCGACGCGGAGCAGGCCTATCGCCTCGCCTCCGCACTCGTCCCGTTGCCTCGGCCCGCGTATGCCGCCGAAGTTGCCGCCACGATTGCGTGGCTGCTCTCCCCCGCCGCCTCCTATGTCAACGCCGCCGTGCTGCCGGTGGACGGCGGGCACAGCGCGGTCGACGTCGGCACCGTCGCCCTCGACCCACGATTCTCGCTCGCCGTCCCCACGCCCTGACGGACCACAGTGCGAACTGCTCGAATCGACGCCCCCTACCCACGATCGAAAGAAGAACCGATGCCTACCGCGTTGCTCAACGGCCGCATCTACACCGTCGACCCGGCCGCACCCTGGGTGCAGGCCGTTCTGGTCGACAACGGCGTCTTCACGGTCGTCGGGTCCGACGACGACGTCCGTGACGCCGCCCCGGACGGTACCGAATTCGTCGACCTCGACGGCCGCATGGCGATGCCCGGACTGCACGATGCCCACACCCATCTGCTGTTCAGCGGGTTGAAGTTTCGCTACGAGGCCCGCCTGACACCGGGTGGCTCCCCGAAGGAGATCGTGCACGACCTCGGTCACTGCAGATGCGCCGAACTCGTCGACGAGGACGTGCAGCCGTGGATCGTCGGCGGCGAGTTCGTTCCCGCCGACTTCGCCGCGGGAGAACTGGACCGCAAATTCCTCGACGAAGCGTTTCCTGATCAGCCGGTGTTCCTGTACGACTACACCATTCACCACGCCCTGGCCAACTCCACCGCACTCGACCTCGCGGGGCTCTCCGACGACTCGGTGGACCCACCTGGTGGCCGACTGGTCCGCCGGGAAGGGACGAACGAGTTGACCGGGGAACTCGTCGAGCAAGCCCGCTGGCCCGTCATGCGCGCCATGTCCGATTACCGTGCCGACATCTATCGTGACGCGGTCGCCTGGGCGGCGTCGGTGTGCCATCGGTACGGCATCACGTCCGTCCAGGAGGCCTCCGCGTCTCCGCAGGCGCTTGCGGCCTACCGGGACCTCGACCGGGACGGCGCACTGAACTTGCACGTTGCCGCACACCTGGTCTGGAAGGAGGAGGGTTTCGGCATGGCCGATACCGCCGAACTCGACCGCACCATCGCCGAACGGGCGACGTTCACCAGTGAACATCTGGATACCGGACGCATCAAGATCTGGCTCGACGGATCACCCCTGCCACCGCACATGACCCAGGCGGACCTCGACGCCCACGGCACCGTCGACCCCACCAACATTCTCGTCGACGAAGATCAACTCACCGAGGTGCTCCGCGGATTCGACGCGGCAGGGCTGTCGGTGAAAATCCACTGCGCCGGTGCGGGTTCCGTGCGCGCCGCACTCGACGCCTTCGCAAACGTCCGCCAGACCAACGGCACGCACGGTCCGGCCCACGAGATCGCGCATTGCCCGTTCATCCACGACGACGACTACAAGCGATTCAGCCAGCTCGACGTGATCGCCGAGATGTCGCCCGCAATCTGGCATCTCGACATTCCCGGGCACGACGATGCATTCAAGTTCCGCACCATCCTCGACTCGGGCGCCACGATGACCATCGGCTCGGACTGGATCATCACGCCGAATCCGAACCTGTTCCCCGCCCTGCAGGGCATGCTGCAGCGCGGAGACGAGGCCGTCGATCTGACCACCGCCGTGCACCTGATGACCCTCGGCGGCGCACAGGTCGTCGGTCGCGACCACGCGCAGGGCACGATCACCCCCGGGAAGTCCGGCGACCTGATCGTGCTCGACCGCAACATCTTCGATGTCCCGACCGAGCAGGTCGGATCGACGCAGGTGCTGCGGACCCTTTTCGAGGGGCGCACCGTCTTCGACGCCGAGGCATCGACCGCCGCCGATCTGCATCGGCCCTGAGCGCACTACCCCCTTCCGACTGTGGACCAACACTGGAGGACTCACCGTGTCCAACCTTGATTTCGACACCGTCGCAGCCTTGTACGAGGCGTGGAACACCCGAGACATCACGGCCTGGGTCGATTCGTTCACCCCGGACGCGACCTGGACGAATCTGCCCACCGGAGAGGTCCATGCCGGCCACGACGGGATGGCGGACAACTACCGGCATTGGGACGGGCCGTTCCGCGACGGAACGTGCGAGAAGCTGACCTTCGCCGGGGGCGACGGTCTGGTCGTCACGGAGTTCGTCGCCGTCGGCACCCACACCGGCCCCCTCCCGACCCCGGACGGAGACGACATCCGCCCCACCGGTCGCACACTGTCGGTTCCCTTCTGCGACATCCACCGGGTCGAGAACGGCCGGATCACTTCGACCCGGCGGTATTGGGATCAGCTCACCGTTCTCACCCAGCTCGGACTGCAGTGAATCCGCACTTCCCCCAATCACGAAGGACCACCAGATGCCCCACACTCTCGACGGTCGACGCACCCCCTTCGACAGCACCGATCCCAACTCCAGGGGACGCGTGGCACTGATCGTTCTCTTCTCCTCCGTTGTCGGCACTCTCCTGCTCATGGCTCCTGCCGTGGCCAGTCAGCTCCAACTTCAGCTGGGACTGAATCCCTCGCAGACGGGTGACTTGTTCTCTGCCGAACTCGGTGCGATGAGCTTCGCCTCGATCCCCGCACTGTGGTGGATGAAGAGATTCGACATCCGGACGATGTCCACGATCTTCGGCGTGATCTTCATCGCCGGCAACGTCGGCTCCGCGTACATCGACGACTACGGCACCCTACTCGCCGTACGCTTTCTCACCTCCCTCGCGGGCGGGTCGCTGATGGTCCTGTGCATGTCGCTCGCCGCACAGACCCGCGACCGCAACCGCGTGTACGGACTGTGGGTGATGGGACAATTGTCCTTCGGAGCAGTCGGATTGGCGGTGCTTCCGCATTTCTTCGACACCTTCGGAATCGGCGTCGTGTACTGGACCCTCGCCGTGCTGATGATCCTCGCTCTGCCGCTCGCACGATTCCTGCCGGAGCGCAACGTCACGGCCGACCACGCGGGCGACGACGAGGCCGGACCGCCGCGCAACTATGTACTGCGCGCCGCACTCGGACTCGTCGCCGTGCTCGCCTTCTACGTGAGCCTCAGCGGAATCTGGACGTTCGTCGGCGGCGTTGCCGCTGCATCCACCATCGGCACCGAAACCTCGAGTTCGATCCTGTCGATCGCCACGATCCTGGGTATCGCCGGTTCTGCACTGGCCACTGTCCTGGGCGCCCGGCCGAGCACGAGAACCAACCTCCTCGTCGGGTACGTGGCGATGACGCTGTCGGTCTGCCTGCTCGCCGGAATGCCCATACTACTCCGGTTCACCGTTGCAGCACTCCTTTTCAAGTTCACCTGGACGTTCATCCTCCCCTACATCATGTCCACCCTGTCTGGCCTGGACCGGTCGGGGCGCGTGGTGAACCTCGCCAACATCGCAATCGGCGGCGGCTTCGCGATCGGCCCGTTCATGGGAGGCCGCCTCGTCGAGAGCGCAGGCGGATACGGAACATTGATCGCAGTCAGTGCTGCGGGACTGGTCCTGTCGCTGGCACTGATCATGGCGGCGCAACCCCGGCGGATCGCCGCGCCTGTCGTCACCACCCCGGTTCCGCAGATGGCCGAGTAGCGGACAACAAACAATGCTGCTGAACAAGCACTTTCAGTCGAGAGCCTGATCGAGGGCACCGCCGGCAGACCGATAGCGGCCGGCGGTGACTCCGAAACGGGTCTTGAACAACCTCGAGAAGTGCGCCGGGTCGGAGAACCCCCAGCGCGCTCCCACGGCGGCCACCGGGAGGTGGCAAAGTCGCGGGTCGAGGAGATCTCGCCGACACTGCTCGAGTCGGCGTTCCCGGATCCACCCGCCCACGGGGGTGCCGTCCGCCTCGAAGATCTTCTGCAGATGCCGCACCGAAATATGATGCGCGGCAGCGACCATCGTCGTATCGAGGCCCGGATCCGACAGGTGATCCTCGATGAACGAACCGACCCGAACGCGGAGCGCCGTGTGCCGCGATTCGAGCGACAGACTGTCGGTGATCTGCAGCTGTTCGGCAAATGCCGCGGCGAGGACATCGAGGACCGCGTCGTTGAGATGCACCGCCACCGCGGGCGCGGTATCGAAGACCCGCTCCCCCAGATCCTTGACGAACGGGGCGACCAGCGCGCCCATGCCCTGGCGGCCGGAGATCCTCCGCGCCGTGAGCTCCGCTATTCCTGTAGGCGGGACCCGCAGCAGCTCACGCGGGAACATCATGACCAGCATCCGGAACCGATCGTCGAACGAGAGTTGATAGGGCCTCGTCGTGTCGTAGATCGCGAAGTCACCCGGCGTCAACGCGGCCTCACGGTCGTCCTGCGTCAGCACGCAGTAGCCGCGGACCTGCAACCCCACCTTGTAGAAACCCGGATCGCTCGCGCGGATCGTCCTCGGGGTGCGGCGCACGGTGTGCGCCGACGCGACGACCTCCGCAACCTGGACCTGACCGAGGGAGGTGCCGTGGATGTAGCCCTCGAAATCGGTGTCCGGGGCAATCGACGTCTCCAGGGGGACGAAGCTGTCGATCACCGACGCTCGGAACGTGTCGAGATCGACGGATCGAGTCCGACGTTCGACGATCTCACCCATAGTTGACTCGCTCCTCGAAACCGGAGTGCAGGTGCTCCGCCGGCTTCGACGAGGACGGCGATACTTCTCGCCCGGATCTGCTCTGCCGGAGCAGGGCTCGCAGATGCGTGAGGGATCGTTCGGTCAACTCGGGGCAGCCGATCGTGATCTGATGGAAAACCAGGCCGTCGGCGGCCGCATAGATCAGGTGACTCAAGGCGGGGTCGGGGTCCATCCCGGCGCATTCGAGCTCGAACTGGAGCCCGTCGATGTACGCCTGGTAGATCGACTCGACGTACGGGCGCAGTTCCGGCCGGCGTCGGCACTCGAGGATCAGCTCGTACTGGAAGGCTTGATCGTCGGGGTTGTTCTCCACCATCGTCACCAACCCGGCGAAGACGGCGTCGAGATCACCACTTCCCGGACGGGTGCTGATGGAGGTCACGCTGTTGTCCAGGGAGAACTGCAGCGCCGCTTCGAGGAGCGCGTCGCGAGAGCCGAAGTGATGGGCCACCAACCCGTGAGCGACGCCGGCCTCGCGCGCCACCGCCCGGTACGTCAATTTCCGGAGTCCCTGCTCGGCGACCACACGCACGGCCGCCGACAGGAGGGCGATGCGGCCCTCTCCGTAGCGGGGCGCCTGACGGGCGGGGTCTTCCTGCGAGCTGCTCATCGTGGTCATTCTCCGATTCTGTACGCGGTCGTCGCCAACCTGGGCCGTTCCGGACCCTGCGAAGAAATTTCTCCCTGTCCACTTGACCAGTTTCTCCACGAGGTGCATTCTATGTGCCATAGATCACTGCTGTCCAGATGGACAGTTCTCGGCCCGGGCGGAAACCCCCATGGCACCCGCGCTCGCCCGACCCGCTGCCGCGGCAACGAATTCGTCCTTCACTTCTCAGGAGTACTGACATGCATTACGACACCGACGTGATCGTCGTCGGCGGTGGATTCGCCGGAATCACCGCCGCCC
>NZ_JARJBD010000109.1:0-31631 GCF_029269925.1 Rhodococcus sp. T2V | reverse complement strand
TGATCGCCGCCCGCGGCTGCAGCGACGCCCAGGCGTTCGACGAACTCCTCGACGTGTCCCGCCGTCATCACCTGACCGTGATCGGTGCCGCCCGGAGTTTGGTCGACCTCGCCGCCGGACCCGCACCCCGCCGCCGGTCCGGCGCCGTCCGGTTCGACGAATGGGAACAGCTGATCACCCAACTTCCCCCACGCCGGCACGCGCACGCGAGTTGACGCGACAGGATGCACACGGTCATGCGTGAGACCGACCGGCGGAACGACACCACCGGACCCGCAGCGAGCCAACCGGGTGAGAGCGCGTCGCCGGTCGTCGACGACGCGATCGTGTGGCCCGAACCCAGCCCACTCGAGTCCTGGTGGGAGCACGTGGTCCATGACCATCCGGCCCCGCCCCCCATCGAGTCCGCACTCGGCACCGACAGGTAGCGGTCCGGCGGCCCGACCGACGCCACGATTGACGAATCCGCATCTCGTGACGCGTATCCCGTCGCAACTGTCGACCATCATCTCGGCCCGGTGCGCCTTCTGCGGCCGTGAACTTTTGTTCGGCGCGGTCAGCGCGGCGGATGGGGGTGGATGAACTCGGCATGCAGAACGGGTCGTACCCTGGAAACGGATCGACCGAATCGATTGGTCCGGCCCGTCATCAGGTGGACGGGATGCTGATCGTCGAGGACTTCGACACCGCCACCGGCATCACGTTGCCCGACGGGTCCTACGACACTGTGGCCGGGTTTGTGCTGCATCGGCTCCAACGGATCCCCGAGCTCGGGGACGGCATCGTCTTCTTCGACGAGCACATTCGGCCGAAGCTCCCTCGGGAGATCCCCACGCCGGCGGTGTTCGAGGTCCTGGGCGCCACCACCGCCACGACCCTCGTCGGGGGTGCCGCCCGCACCGCCAAACACGCTGTCGGGGTGCTGGGGGAAGCGGCTGGCGGCGTGTGGTCCTGGACGCGCAGCAAACTGGGCGAACTGACGCACAGGCCGGACAAGGCCGACGCCGGGCCCGAGGTCGAACCCGGGAGCACCGCCACCCCCGACTCGGAGGCATCGCCCGCGACGGGAGGCACCGCCGGGAAGGCGGCCGCGAAGCCGACACCGGCCGCACCCGCACAGTCGACGCCACCGGGGGTGCCGCCCGCAAGGGGAGGCGCCACCGGTAAGGCGCAGGCGAAGGCCAAGTCGGCGCCGTCCACCGCCGATGCCGGCGGTACTTCCGCGTAGCGTGCACCCCGCTCACCGCGCCGGGCGCACACAACCACTGTGTGGGATGGCCCCGGCGGGGCGGGTCACCGTGCGACGGCGCGGACGGCCGCGACGAGTCCGGCCACGAGCGGGGCCGGCAGGGCGATCACGAGCAGATCCGGACCCATCAACAGCCCGATGACGATGGGGAGCACCAGGGCGACCAGGGCGACCAGGGCGGTGCAGCTCAACCACTCTCCTTTATCCCGGACAGGTTCATCCCGGACAGGCCCGAGCCGAGGCCGGAGAGCGGCGACTTGCCGGCCAGCCGGCCGAGGACGCGCAGTCCTGCCGGTTCTACCCCGGAAGAAGTCCCGCGATCCGGGGCGGATTCAGGTCTCGATCCTGACGAACCGGCCTACGTCGAGGTAGGCCGGGGCAGGTTCGCATCCGATGAAGCTTCGGTCACCGAACATCACCGCACAGCCGGCTCAGCTGCTACCGAACATGTCGCCGAACGGGATGGATTGGCCGAACAGACCACCGAACGGATTCGATCCGCCGAACATGTCGCCGAACATGTCGCCGAACATGTCGCCGAACGGGATGGCTTCGCCGAACAGACCAAAACCGAACGGGTTGAGCTCGTTCTCGTCCTGCTGTTTGTCCTCGTTCTCGTTCTCGTCCTCGTCCCAGCCTCGGGGCTGCTGCCAGTCCCGATCGACCTGCACAATCCCCGACACCGGGGCGGCCGCAGCGGGTGTTGCCACCGCGGACATCGGAACCGCAGCAAGGGCTCCGAGGACGACCATCTTCGCCAGCAGACGCGGCGGGTCATTCTTCTTCGCTTGTTTCAACACGGTCATACCTTCCGTGGCGCCGAAGAGATCAAGGTAAGGGTCCACGTCCTCAACAGGCGAAGCCGTCTTCGAAAGGGGCGAAACCGACCAAGCTCAGTCGAGCTCGAATCCTGGTCGCTTCAGCGATTCTCTTTTTCGGGTGCGCCGCCGGGAAGCGACGCCAACTCCTACTACACGCCCCAAACTCTGCTCTTTCAACTCCGAATGCGAGACAGCAGGGGCAGGCTGCGCACCGACACAAGCATGGGGGTTCCCGCGGAACGTGTCATTGCCACGGCGCGCTGAACTGCGCGGTCTCACGGTTTGTCCACTCCCGGATTTTCGCCAACTTGGGCGGGACCGAGGCCCTGTGGGGGTTTGAAGCCTCGGATTCTCAGTGGTTCGGCTCCCTCCGAAGAACACGGGAAGTGAGATGACGGACGACACCGGCGGGACTCTGGTCGTGGTGATGGCTGCGGTGGGTGTGTACTCGCTCTTCGGAGTCATCGGGTATCCGATCATTCGAAAGATTCGACAGGAAGTGGAGGGAAGGTGGGGAGGAAAGGAGGTTCCCCGCGGCCGAGAGGCGCCGCGGTCGCCGTCCTCGTCCGGCGGCAACGCCGGTGACGTAACTCCACGCTGTCCACATCCTGCGTCGGGCGAAGTTCCTGGGCGACGAGGGGATGTCGAGCACGACATCCGTTGTCGCACAGGCCCGTCCGACACGCGCGCCGTGCGGGTGCCGAGCGGTGCGGCACCGGAGCGGGTAGATTTTCTTCCCGTGACCACCACCCGCGCCGAAAGGACTGTCCGGGCGCAGCGGACGGCGGGCCTGGTCGGTCACCATTACCGGGTCAGCGACTTCTACGAGGTCGGCCGCGAGAAGATCCGCGAGTTCGCCCGATCCGTGCACGACCCGCATCCGGCGCACCGCGACGAGGACGCCGCCGCGGGCCTCGGGTACGACGGGCTGATCGCCCCGCTCACCTTCGGGTCCCTCGTCGCGATGGTCGCCCAGCAGCACCTGTTCGACGAGATCGTCACCGGTTACGACCCCAGCGAGGTCCTGCACACCGATCAACGCCTGCGGTTCCACCGGCCCATCGAGGTCGGCGACCGGCTGATCTGCGACGTCGTCCTGGACTCGTTCCGCCAGGCCGCCGGCAGCGACATCCTGGTGACGAAGACGATCATGCTCGACCAGCACGAGGCGCCGGTGCAGACGATGTGGACGACGCTGGTGGCCTACGGCCGGTGACCCGGGACCGCCCGGCCCGGGGGTGAAACACCGCAGGGCCGCGCAGACGGTCGGGCCACGGCACCCTCGGTGCACCGCAGCACGGCCCGTGCGCACTACGAACGGTTCGATCGAGCACCAGTCCCGCACGGGACAGATCGCCCCACGGATATGGTCCCCGTCCCCGCTAGTCGAGCCTGATGATGACCCGGGAGCCGGCGGCCAGCTGGGTGGCGTACGTCGTCAACGCGGGATCGGTGATCGCCGCATCGGTGGCATCCTCCCACGCCAGGGCCACACGGCGTTTCGTCTCTTCGACCGACATGCCCGTGCATTCGCGCTGTAGCCGATCCATCACTCGTTGCAGCGTTTGTTCCACTGTGGCTTTCGCGACCCGCTCGAACTCGCGCTCGTCGAAGTCTGACACCCTGCGGTCTCCTCGAGTGAGGCCGAGTGCGCACTGCCGTCTCGGTGCCTCGTGGCCATGATCGCAGACCCTGGATGGGTGGCTATAGAGGCGATGGGCCTCACTCTGGTCTGTCGTCCTCGCTGCCGGCTCGGGGCGTGCTGGCGGGCCGGGCTCGTCCGGGACCTGTGCGCGGCGGTGGGTGTTCGCGCGCCGCAGTTCGCCGGCCGCGACGGCCGCGGTGGTGAGGTAGGCGCCGAGGACGCTGATCAGGGCGACGACGAGGGTGAGAACAATGAGGATGGTCACCAATGAGGGCCTCCGACGGTGGGGGATGAACGGGCTGCATCGTCGCGGGGTGGGCTCGCAAGCCGAACTCGAACGGGCGGCCGGAAAGCGGTCCGAACGCTTTGACGCCGGCCGCCGGCGCCCTGCACGATGTCGCGGTGACCGCACCGGCGCCGTCCGACCCCGCGCGGCGCCCACCCGGAGCCTGCCGCCCCTGAGCAGGAGATGACCGGATGACCACACCGGACCGCGACACCGCCCAGGCCCGCGTCTTCCTCGACCAGCTGCGCGCGGAGATCGAGATCCTCTCGGAGCGCATCGAGGACGCCCAGGCCCGCGCCCAGCAGGCGCGGGCAGTCGATCGCAGTCTGGCCGCACGATTCCGGGCGGAGGCAGAGGCGGAGGCGGCGGCGCTGCGCCAGCAACGGCGCGAGGCGCAGCAGCTCGTGGACGGGCTCGTGGTCCGGTGTTCCCCGCGGTGCGCAGCGTCGACGACATCTCGCAGGGCTGACCGCCCCGCAGAATCGGAAACCAGGTGCGGGGGGTGGTGCGTCTGCCACCGGCTCGTCCACCGCCCAACGCCGATCGGAGCATCGCGATGACGATCGGCGACCTGCAACAGGGCCTCATGTGTCCTGCCGGATCGCTAGTGTGCAGGCGTGAGGGAACCGGTGCTGGATCGGCGCGTCGACGTTGCGCAGCTGTGGCGTCTGGCCGGTGACGCGGCCCGGAGGGGCGAGAAGTGGGGGCAGCGCAAGAAGTCGGTGAGCGACGCCATGGCGATCTACTATGACCAGCTTCCACGTGACAGACGCGGCGGGAAGCGGTGGGTGGCCGAGGTCGTTGATCTCTTGGGATTCTTCGACCTGTCGGCGGATTGGCGTGCAGTGGAGAAGGGCCTGCAGTTGCTCGACCAAGCTGACGGTGACGTCACCGGTGTCGGTGCTGAGCTGCAGCGGCTGGGGATCGTGCCGGCTTCCTCGACGAAGAACTCTCTCTTCAAGAGCGCCTAGCGTCTGTCAGGCCAGGAACGCCGAACCGCGCCCGGTGCAACGCGGTCAGAGCGAATCGACAACCGGGACGCGGGCACGCACAACCCGGCGCTGATCGAGGCGCACCGGGCAGCCCGCGGGTGAGGAGGCTAGTGCGCCTTGGCCGTTCCCTTCCTGCGTGCGGCAGTGTCCGGTGGTGCTTCCGGTGCGGATTCGTCGCGGGACGCCTCCGCCGAGTCACTGGGCGTCGTGATCCGTGGTCTGCGCAGTCTGTGCGGCTTCGGCTGGTGTTCTTCTTGGGCCGCCTGAGACGAACGCCCGTCCTCGTCTTGTCCGTGGTCCACTGCCTCGTCGACGGTGGAGTCCTCGGAGTCCGGCGGGTGGGCGTGCCCGCGACGGCCGACCCTCTTCTTCACCCCGGCGACCAGGTGCCCGCCGCCGGCCACGACGTGCGCGCCGCGCGACCGGAGGCGGTCGCGGAACGAACCGACGTGCTCGCTGGTGGCCTCGGCCGTGGCGGCTGCCGTGTCGAGGAGCTCGTCCCGAACCGAATCGCCGAGTTTCCCGATCTCCGGAGACGCGGCGAGGAACTCTGAGCCCTGTGCGAGCAGATCCTCGGGCCCCTTGGGGGACCGCCCGCCCGCTCCAGCGATCTTCACGGCCAGCTTCAACTGGTGTGTGCGCCCCAGTAGGTATCCGGCGCCGACCGCTGCGGCAACCTCAACTTTGGTTTTGGTTTTCATTATTTTCATGATCGAACCCACTTGCTGTGTGTCGTCGCCACGCACCGCGTCGGGCGTCGGGAGCGTGTGGAACATGGCGCGTCGGTGCGCGCGAGGCGTATACCGCGACTACCCCGTGTGCCCGGTCCCCAATCGCGCGCCGGCGGCGCTCCGGTGCGCTGCCCGAACGTCTGGCGGACTTGTCCTGTTGACTACGCGAAGCCGCTCACACCGGCGGGATCCCGGCCAGACGGCGCACCGCCGCGAGGCCCGCGGGCGTTCCTGGCCAGTGCTCGTCGAGTGCCGCCGGTCCCGCGCGGCGGGCCACCGACCGCAGTGCGAGCGCGACGATCACTGCATCGTCGGCATAGCCGAGGATGGGGATGAATTCCGGGACCAGATCGATCGGCAGCAACAGGTAGCCCAGCACCAACACCAGGCGGACCTGCACGCCTCGGGGCAGGGTCGAGTCGCCGGCCAACCGGCGGATCAACCGCACCACGTCCGGGAGCAGCCGCAGCGCTTCGCGGATGCTCGCCTCGTCCGGCTTGGCCGCCCACAGCACACCCAACAGGATCAGCCGGTAGCCCAGGGCCCTTGCGATCCGACCGTCGACCGAGGACGCGTTCCGATCAGGCGGGAGGCGGACCACATGGAGTGAACGTGATAGGGACGTTCGTGACTGGTGAACGTCCTATTGTTGGGTGTTTGGGGTCCTCGAACCTCGGATCGGTGGTGCTCGGATGACAGCGGAACTGTCGTGTGAGTCGTGCGGCGCCGAACTGCCGCCGAACTCGAAATTCTGCAACGAGTGCGGTGCGGCAGTTGCGACTGCCACGGCGCCTGCGGAGTACAAGCAGGTGACGGTGCTGTTCGCCGATGTGGTGCGGTCGATGGGCATCGCCGCCGCGGTGGATATGGAGCGGTTGCGCGAGATCATGACCGATCTGGTGGAGCACTCGGCGGCGGTGGTGCGCCGCTACGGCGGGACTGTGGAGTTCACCGGGGACGGCGTGATGGCCATCTTCGGCGCCCCGGTGGCGTTGGAGGATCACGCCTTTCGGGCGTGCCTTGCGGCGCTGGCCATCCAGGAGGAGGCGAACCGGTTGGCCTCGGAGGTGCTGCGCCGCGATGCGGTGGATCTGCGGCTGAGGGTAGGGCTGAACTCCGGTCAAGTGATCGCCGGCGAGATCGGCTCGGGCGCGTTGGGGTATGCGGCGATAGGTGAGCAGGTGGGGATGGGGCAGCGCATGGAATCGGTGGCGCCGCCGGGCGGGGTGATGCTCTCGGAGTCGACCGCGCGGCTGGTCGAGCATGCCGCGGTGCTGGCAGACACCGAGCTGATGTCGATCAAGGGCAGGAACGAACCAGTGCCGGTGCGCCGGCTGGTGGGGATCGGCCCGCGGCGGGCCCTGGTCGGGCGCACGGAGGCTGGCCTGGTCGGTCGGCGCTGGGAGATGGCGGCGGTCGAGGAGATCGTGGACCGCGCCATCGGTGGCCGTGGTGGTGTGGTGAATGTGGTGGGAGCGCCGGGCATCGGCAAGTCGCGGATGGCGCGGGAGGCGACGGCGGCCGCGGCCGCTCGGGGGGTCGAGGTGGTGTGGACGTTCTGCGAATCCCACGCCCGTGACATCCCGTTCCATGCGGTGACCGCGCTGCTGCGCGAAGGCCTCGGCGTTGCCGACCTGGCCGCGGACGCGGCCCGCGCGCGGGTGCGGGAACGAGTGCCCGACGCCGACGCGGAGGATCTGCTGCTGCTCGATGATCTACTCGGCATCGCCGACCCCGAGGTGACGCTGCCCCAGCTCGACCCGGACGCGCGGCGGCGGCGGGTGATCGCGCTGATCAACGCCGTGTCGCTGGCCCGCACCGAACCGGCGCTCTTCGTCGTCGAGGATGCCCAGTGGATCGACGAGGTCAGCGAATCCCTGCTGGCCGACCTGCTCGAAGTCATCCAGCACACCCCGTCGGTGGTACTGATCACCGCCCGCCCCGAGTACCGCGGGGCGTTGACGCGGATTCCCGGCGCGCAGACGCTAGCGCTTGCCCCGCTGAGTGATTCGGACACCATGGCACTACTGGACGAGCTCCTGGGGGTCGACGGCTCGGTCGCGCCGGTGGGGGCCCTCATCGCCGAGCGAGCCGCCGGGAACCCGTTTTTCGCCGAGGAGATGGTGCGCGAGTTGGCTCAGCGTGGTGTGCTGGTCGGCCGGCGCGGCCGCTATGTCTGTGGCGCCGATGTCGCCGGCGTCTCCGTGCCGGCCACGGTGCAGGCCGCGATCGAGGCGCGTATCGACCGGCTGAGCGGCCAGGCGAAGCAGACGATCAACGCCGCGTCGGTGATCGGCGCCCGCTTCGACGCCGAGTTGCTGGCCGCGCTGGGCATCGATGCGCTGCTCGACGAACTGCTGGGCGCGGAGCTGATCGACCGGGTGCACGTCAACCCCGGCACCGAATACGCCTTCCACCACCCGCTGATCCGCGCGGTCGCCTACGAATCACAGCTGAAGTCCGACCGCGCCCGATGGCACCGGCGCCTGGCCAGCGCGATCGAGTCGGGCAACCCGGACTCGACCGACCAGAACGCCGCGCTGATCGCCGAGCACCTCGACGCGGCCGGTGAGCTGCACGCCGCCTACGGCTGGCACATGCGCGCCGCCGCGTGGGCGGCGGATCGCGATGTCGGCGCCGCCCGGCTCAGTTGGGAACGAGCCCGGAAGATCGCCGACGCGCTGCCCGACGACGACCCCGCCCGATTGTCGATGCGCATCGCCCCCCGCACGATGCTGTGTGCCACCCGCGCTCTGGCCCGCCGAGTTCAGGAGCCCAGCGACCGCTTCACCGAGCTTCGAGAGCTGTGCACCGCGGCCGGGGACAAGCGCTCGCTGGCCATCGGCATGACCGGGCCGGCAACCGAACTGTTCTACGCCGGGCGTGCGCGGGAGGCCGCGCGGCTGATATCCGAACAACTGGCGTTGCTCGAGTCGATCGGCGATCCCGCCCTGACCGTGGGGTTGGGGTTCGGCGCGTTCGCCAGCTGGTACGAGATCGGTGAATTCGGTGAGATCCTGCGGTGGTCGCACACCGTCATCGACCTGGCCGCCGGTGATCCGGACATGGGCGCAGGCTTCGGCTTCGGATCACCGCTCGCGATCGCGGTGGCATGGCGCGGCACTGCGCGGTGGTGGCTGGGTCGTCCCGGATGGCGCCGAGATTTCCACGACGCCGTCGCGATGGCCCGGCGCAGCACCACGATGAACCTGTGCGGTGTCGTCCTCTGGACCTACGGATTCGCGGTGCAGTACGGGGTGCTGCGGGCCGATGACTCCGTGCTGCGCGTGATCGAAGAGGCGGTGCAGACCGCCGAGAGGGCGGGCGACGACATCGCACTGAGCCTGGTCGAGTACACGTTGGCCGTCGGGCTGCTGAATCGGGACGCCGCGGCCGACCGTCACCGCGGGCTGGAGCTGATGATGCAGGCCCGTGACATATGGCTGCGCACGCGGGTTCTCGGTCAGATGTTCCCGATCGTCGAGGTCTATGCTGCCGGCGAGAGGGCCAGGGGCGGTGACCGCGATGCTGCGATACCGGTGATGCGCCAGGCCGTGAACGAGCAGTACGAGGCAGGAAGGCTCGCGTTCGGCCTCCTCGGCACCGGCGTTCTGGTGGAGACGCTGCTCGAGCGCGGCACCGAGGGCGACCTGGCCGAAGCCCAAGCGGCGATCGACCGGTCGGCGAACCTACCGGAAGCAGAAGGCTGGGCGATCGGTGAGGTCATCCTGCTACGGCTGCGCGCACTGCTGGCGCGGGCGCAGGGCGACGACTCCTATCACGACCTGGTCGGACGGTATCGCGCGACCGCGGAATCGCTCGGCTTCGAAGGACACCTCGCCTGGGCCAAGGCGATGTAGGCCCACTCAGCCGGTCCGCAGGACCTCGACCGTCTCCACACGTCGCGAATGGATCACCGGATACACCGCGGCCGCAAAAACGAGCAGCGTCGCGACCACCACTCCGGTTCGCAGCGGCAGCCACAGCAGACCCCAGTCGATCGTGGTGCCGTAGTACACAGGTGAGCCCAGCGACCACAGATACGTCAGGCCCACTCCGCCGAGCCCACCGAGAGCGGCGACCAGTAATGCAAGCAGCGCTGCGTGACCGATGACGACGCCCTGCTCTTGCCGGGGTATGACACCGACTGCCCGCAGCACGGCCCGCTCGCGCCTGCGCTGCACGAGTCCCAGCACGAACACATTCAGCACACTCACGCCGGCGGTCGCCATCACCACGTACCCGGCGATCGTGAACGGCTGCAGGAAGCGGGTGATTCCCTGTGATGCGACGGCGCGCCATTGTTCGTTGTCGTACACCGACAGTTCGGCTCCGAGGCCGCGATAATCGTCACGGTGGGCCGTCGCATCGGCGGCGGTGGGATATTCCACCGCGACCTGGTCGCGGGCGGCTGCCCAGTCGGAGCGGGCCAAGCCCTCCGACACCAGGACGATGTCGCCCACCGCGGTGTCATCGACGATCCGTGGCCGAAAGATTCCGGCCACCGGGTACCGCTTCGGCCCGTGCACGGTGGGCAGTTCGACCGTTCCGCCCGCGGCAACTCCGAGTCGGCTGGCGGCAACCTCGCTCAGGCCGAGTCGGCCGTCCCGCAAGCCCTGCCACAACTCGTCGGGGACACCGGTCGGCTGATACAGCGCTTGGCTGTACCAATCACCTGGCGTAACTCCTATTACGAGACGCGACGCCGCCCCTGACGAGATCGTCGATCGCCAGCGTGAACTCACGCTCCGCCCGTCGGCCGCGCCGGTCACCAACCGGAGTGTCGAGTCGGCGAGCTGGCTGTCCCGCTGATCGAGTACCGATTGGGCGGAAATCAGCAAGGCGGCGGGCATGCGCTCGGCCTTCTGCTCGGCGATCTGCCTGGCGCCGAGCAGTTGCATGCTCTGGGAGCCGATGGCCAAGCTGGTGCCAACCGCGAGTATTGCGGCGGACATTGCGAACAGAAGCGGGTAGCGCCGAACATCGGCACGCAGCAGACGCCCGATATCGGGACGGGCAACGGTGAGCAAGTCGATCAGCTTCCCGGCGCCCCGCGGGGCGATCCACACCGTCAGCAACGCGACTCCGTACAGTCCCACCGCCATGGCGTCGATTCCGAGGTTCAGTGGCAGTGGCCCGCGCTCGAAGATCTTCATCACGACGACGGCGCCCGCGATCAGCCCCGCGCCGGCGAAGAGTGGCCACATCGGAATCGTTCTGGTGCGCTGCACTCCGCCGGCGCTCGCCATCGACGCCAGCGGTCCGGCGCGGACCAGCCTGACGGCCGGCCCGATCATCGCGAGGATGCCGCAGACGAGTCCCGCGGTTGCTCCGATCACGATCAGGCTCGGCGTGAAGTGTGTGGTGATGGTGCCTCCGGAGCCCGCCAGCATGGATTTCCCGGATCGGTCCACGAGATAGGTCCCGAGCAGGAAACCGCTGGGCACTCCCGAGAGGCCCCCGAGCGCACCGACAACGGCGCCCTCGCCGAGCATCCCGGCGAACAACCCGCTAGGGGTGGCGCCGATCGCACCGATGGTCCCCATCACCGCCCGCCGGTCCTCGACGGCCAGCAGGATGGTGTTCACGGCGATGAGGAAGCCGACCAGGACACCGGCCAGCGCGGTCAGGTTGAAGCTTTGTGCGCCGTTCTCGAACACGGCCGGTTGGTGCGGCCGGGGAGGTCCCGCCGTTGCCACGCCCGCGATCACGCGGTCGACGCCGGACCTGATGTGAGCGCCGGGTACAGGTAGCACGAACGCGGCCGTGGCGTAACCGGGTGACGAGGAAAGCAAGCTCGCGGCGGTATCGCCGGAGGGGGCTAGCAGCACGTAGCCGTCGTTGATGCCCTCGACGCGGTCCACTTCCGGGAATGTCCAACCAAGGTGCGCCGAACCAGGAGGCAGGCCGGGGATGCGCAACTCCTCGCCGAGCTGCAGGCCATGCCGCTGGGCGATCACCGTCGGCATCTGCAGTGGCACGCCGGGGCCGGCTGCCGGTTTCTCCTCGCGCGCGTGCTGCTCGCAGTCGAACGGGCCGACCAGCAGTTCGATGTGGCAGGACCCGCCGATCAGAAAGAACCCGTGGGTGCCGCCGCCGACTCCCACCGGCGTCAAGCCGGCGACGATCGGGATGACCGTCTGCGCCCCGGTGACTTCGGCGCGTAGACGGTTGACCGTCTCGACCGGCAACCGGCCGCTGATGTTCGGGGTTATCTCGACCACCCCATTGTCGGCACCCTGGGACAGCGCCGGACCGAAGGCGTCGAAGGGGCGGGCCAGCTCGGATTTGAGTATCAACGTCCCGAGTACCACCGTCACCCCGAGCGCGACGCCGATGACGCTGAGCAGCGTGCGGCGCCAGTCGGCAATCAACGCGGCGAGGTGGATCCGCCGGAAAGACGGCCATCCTGCGCGCGGCCGTCGCATCACCACTCCAGGCTCGGCGCGGCCGCGTCGACTGCCTGCGCGCAGCCATCGACAAGGTGCAGCTGGCGGACGGCGTAGCGCGCCGCGGCGGCCTGGTCGTGTGTCGCCAGAACGACCGCTGCGCCGTCTTCCTCCGACAACGAGCGCAGAAGATCCAAGACTTCCGTCGACGAGTGGCTGTCCAAATTTCCGGTCGGCTCGTCGGCGAGGATGATGGACGGGCGGGCCGCCACCCTTTGCATCTGTCCTCCCGACAGTTCGGCTGGCCGGTGTCGGAGCCGGTCACCGAGCCCGACGCGGTGCAATAGCTCCTCGGCGCGCGCGTCAGCTGTTCGGGCCGGAATTCCGTCGAGTACCAACGGCAACGAAACGTTCTCGACGGCGGTCAGCATGGGCACCAAGTTGAAGAACTGAAACACGAATCCCAGGTTGCGCCGCCGGAACGCAGCGCGGGTGCTCGAGCTCATGGCCCACACGTCCTGGCCGGCTACGGCCACACTGCCGGTGTCCGGCGGGTCCAGCCCACCGGCCACGTGCAGGAGGGTCGATTTGCCGGCCCCCGATGGTCCCGTCACGGCAACGAACTCGCCTGCCGCCAACGTGAAGTCGAAGCCGACGAGCACGTTCACCTGCTCGTCGCCCCTCCGATACTTCTTGTCGACGCCCTCGAGCTGCAGTACTGGTGTCGCTGGATCACCGCGATGTCCGCGTCCAGCCGGATCGACAGCTGGTGGCTGTTGCGGATGCATGCCGCGATCTGCAGGCCGATCAGCACCGCCGGCCGCCGAGGTCATCGCAGATGATCTGACACGGAACACGGAATCAGCCCCCGATACAGGCCCTCGCTCTGTCGATCGCGGTCTGCACCGTACGGAGTGCGGTCACAGCCGGTACATTTCGCGTGCCATGGCGGCTTGCTCGTCTGCGTCGGTCCGCAGCGGTGGATAGGAACGCCGTGCGGGCCGTGCATCCTTGGATGAACTCACGAAGACTGCGCGCACGGCGCCGATCATCCTGGCGGTCGGGTTCATATGTGGGAGCGCCACAGCCGGCGGATTGGCGGGTGCGGCCACGAATTCGGACATTTTGTGCCTCCTGTCTCCCGCGTTGTGATCAATCGATCGTCACTCCTCTACGGTGGACGGAGCGCAGTAGCGAGCCACTGCAATTTCACGTGGTCTCGGCGGGGTACTACTGAGGTGGCGGCGTCGACCTCCCGCGCGGATCCCTTACCAACGGCAGGGCCCGACGCCGGCGCCGTGCACCCGCCCTCAGGGTGCGATGTTCACTTCGTCCGCGCCCTTCGGCGCGGCAGCAGGGCGGCGAGTTCATCGCGGCTGGTGGTTCCGGTCTTCGTCATGGCCCGGTAAATGTGGCTCTCGACAGTGCGCACCGAAAGGGTCAGTCGATCGGCGACTGCGCGGTTCGACAGTCCCTCACCGATCAGCATCACGATCTCTCGTTCGCGATCGGTCAGCGGCAACGACGCGGTGACCTGACGGAGCGCCGGGGTATCAGCGCCGCCACATTGTTCGGCGAGGGCATCTGCGCGCGTTGAGCATCCCAAAGCCGATCCACGTCGTTCTTGGCTGCGATACGCGAGAGCGGCTTGGGCGGCCGCATCGACAGCGGCAACTATATCGCCCATGCGCTCGAAGCCCTGTGATACCGCCTCCAATTCAGCACCATCGCCGTGTCGGAGGGCGGACGCGAACCGCGCTGCCAGACCGACACGTGGACCCTCAACGATCGACTCGAGTTCGCGCAACCGGGGTGCCCTGGTGCGGTCCCCGAACTGGGTGGCCGTCTGCAGACAGATCACTTCGGCCCCGAATTGTCCTTTGGCTGCCGCAGTTTCGGCCGCCGACAACAAGACGGTGATCGCCTCGCTGACGGCACCCTGGCACGCGGTTGCCCACGCCTGGGCCAGGCTGCGCTCGTAGTCCAGCGACCGAAAGGCACGTCGCAGCTTGTCGAGCGCGTTAAGCGCGACGAGCGCCTCGTCCGACGAACCGCGCATCGCGAGTGCAGTCGCAAGTGGGACCTGATAGCGGTACCCCCAGCCGATGGCATGGCCCGAGGCGGACAACGATACGGCTGTCGGTTCCAGCGTCGAACATGCGGCATCGAGGCGACCCGCACCGAGGGCGGCCCTCGCCGCGACCGCAGCGCCGAGTAGTTGAGCCGCCCCCGGAAGATCGGCCGCTTGCTTGCGCACCCGCTCGGCCACCTCGAGGGCGTCGCTCACCCGGCCGGACAGCAGCAGGGCGCTGACGTGTGCGTCAGCGATGTTGAATCTCATGTGCGGAGCGTCGAAAGAACGAGCCGCGACGTCGTATCCCACCTCTGCGACCGCCACGGCGTCGCCGGTGCGCCCGGCGTCGGCAAATATGGCAGCGAGCACCCAGGCGATCTCGGCGCCGACGACCGGAGGCAGGTCATCGAGCGCCAGCCTTTTCGCGGCTTGCATTGCCACGTCCGGCTGGTCCATCGCAAACCAGTACACCGTGAGGAACGCGTCGATGTAGCGGCGGGCCTGCGATGGCGTCGTGCACGACGCATCATCGATGACTTGTTTCGCGTGCGCCGGGTCGCCAAGGGTCCACAGCATGTTGCTCGCCCGCAGGAATGCGAACCTGGCATTCTCGCTGTCGGTCAACTGGCCGGTGTGAATCTCGGTGAGTACAGACTCGGCCTCCTCGCCGCGACCGAGCCAGGAAAGTGCATGCGCCCGGACAAAGATCGGTTCCGGTCCGGCCCCGGCACGAATCGCCGCCCCCGCGAGCCGATCGGCGAGGGCCAAGTCCCCCAACCAGACGGCGCCCTGGGCCGCCCTGACGAGCAGTTCAGCGTCCGCTGCGACGTCGGAGTCGAGGCTCAATGTGGCGCGGCGCACCACCACTCGTATGTCGTCGCGGTCATCGGATGCGGCGAGTTCTGCGGCGACCAGTCCGCGGAGCCGTCGTAGCCGAGTGGGTGCCGCGCGCCTGCGCCGCACCTCGGCGTAAAGCGGGTGCGCCACCCGTACCCCCATACCGCCACCGATGGGTTCGAGCGTGATGAGGCCGCGGGTGTCGGCCTCCTCGACCGCCGCTGGATCAGTGATCCGGTTCAGGGCCGCCAGTTCGATGGGCTCCCCGACAGCCAGCGCGTCAATCACGTCGCCAACCTTCGCGGGGAGGGCGCCGATCCGGGATTCGATCAGCTGGACCAGGCTCGACGGCATGTTCGGATCACCGATCCACCGCCAGCATCCGTGCTGCTGCACGATTCGGCGGTCGGCGACCTCCTGCTCGACGATGTTACGTAGATACAGAACGTTGCCACGAGTAAGCTTCCACAGCCGTCGCGTCGCATCCGGATCTACCGATCCGTCAAGGGCGGCCGACAGCAGCGTGCCGGTCTCGTCGAGCGACAGCGGCTGCAGGTCGAGGCGGTCGAACCGCCCGACCTTCCATATCTCCTGTGCCGCGGCAGGAAGGGGTTCACCGTCGAGAACGGTAAGCAACACTTTCGCCGCACCGCGGTGCACGATCTGATGCATCACGAACATCGACAAATCGTCGAGAAGCTGCACATCGTCGACGGCCACTACCACCGTGGCTCCGGAAGATGTGGCGGTCAGCGCGTCGATTACTCCCCGCAGCAACTGAACGGTGTCTGTGACGCCTGACTGCGCCCACGCCGTGACTGCGCCCAGCGGAATTGCCCGCCCCGAGGACGTGCCGACCACCAACCGGCTTTTGCATCCCTTCGACTCAGCAGCCGACAATGCTTCGCGGGCGAGCCGGCTCTTGCCCACACCGGCCACACCGTAGACGACGATCCCGGAAACATCCGACGCCTCGATTACGGCCTCGATAGTTCGCATCTGCTCCGAGCGGCCAATCAAGGGCCACGACATGCGCACCCAAGAAGCCTAAACCAGGCTCGAGGGGGTGCTGGGTACCTTTTCACCGATCGGCTGGAAGGCTTTCAACGGTTGCTCGTAGACATTCGACGGTCGCTCGAGCCGGGAGAGGTGATTGCCGTGGCCGACCCGGCCAGCACCTGTCGGCAGCACGCGCGGGACTTCGAGGAGATGGTGCTGTGCTCCGAAATCGGCTCCTCCGGTTGAGGGCGGAGGTCGAGCGGTGGCCGTCGCGAGCCGCCTGTACGTGGAATGATTGCCGGGGCAGAGCAACCCCGGTCGAGCGTCGGGGCTTCGGGTCGCGGCGGGTGACACTCGAATCCTGAGCCGAGGGCCGATACGGATTCGCGCCAGGGTGTCCGCCCACGACGGCGAGTCGGGAGCGGGGGCGCCGTGGGACGCGCACTGCTCCTGGAATCCGTTGGAGGGAGGGACTTCCAGGCCCCTTGTTCCTCTCGTGCTCGTCGGCCTCTTCGTCGAGGTCGACGCTGAACATGCGAGTGCCGACGTTGGCGCCCCAGCAGGGCGAGTATCCCGAAGATTCGGGTCGTCATGCTGGGCACCTTGGACTCCTCGGCCGAGCTCGGCGCTCTGCGGTGGTAGCGCAGGTCCCGGCCCGTATCCAGCGTCGTGAGCGGCCATCAGATCTTCACCGTCGACCGAGAGGACGTCGAACGGCAGATACGTGACCGGCACCTGCCGCCGCAGCGTTGTGGTCGGGCGCAGAGTATTCATCCGCCGTTGTAGGCGGGCGAACGACGGTCGGCCTTGGGAGAGGGCGACGATTTCACCGTCGAAGACGGTGTGGCCGCGTCCGCCGAACGCATCTGCCAGCAGCGATCGGCTACGCTGGCCACCGCCGCATAAGAATTGGTGTCCACATCTCAGGGAACCCCCCCAGGTCGGCGATGCGGCGCATGGCCAGTGCGGGCAGGTAGCCGTCGTCGTGGTTGCAGGTGCCGGCCACGGTGTGCGGCAGGGCGCCGATCGTATGGGGTTGGTCGACGACCACCAGCACCGATCCGTGGCTGGCCAGGCGGCCTGAGACCGCCTGCAGCGTTGCGTGTTCGTTCGGCAACGTGGCGCAGACCATCGGTCGGTGATCGACTGCGGCGGGGCCGAGGGACGTCGGATGGTGGGTTATGACGACGCGGCCGCGCCGTCCGCGCCCGCGGGGTTTGGGGGGTGTGGGCGCATGGTTTCGAGCATGTAGTCGAGTTCGGCGATGGTGCGGTGGGGTGGGAGGGTGAGGATCGGCATCTCGGCGCCTGCGGTGTACCAGTGCTGGAGGTGGTCGTGAGCGGTGTCGGGTGTGCCCCAGACGGTGAGCTCGTCGAGCAGAACATGGGCTGCGGCCGGGACGTCGGTGGTGTGGTGGGTCGGGTTGGCGGCGAGGACGGCCTCGACCTGGTGGTGGTATCCCCGTTCGCTCAGCGAGCGGCGGTATAGCGAGCCCATGCTGGTGAGGTAGAAGGTGATCCACCAGGACGCGATCTGGTGGGCCGTTGCCTGATCGGCCGCGACGGCGGTGGGGACGGCCGGACCCACCACGGGGCGTGTGGTGCGGCCGGATCGGGCGCCCGCCTTCTCGAGCACGTCGATTCCGCAGGGCAGCCACGACCGCGGGACCAAGAACGGCGTCCAGCCGTCCGCCAGTTCGCCGGCGAGTTGGATGGATTTGTTGCCGAGTCCGGCGAGGTGGATCGGCAGGCCGGTGCGCGCGGCGACACCCAGGCGCAGGGGCCGGTGGTCGTGGGTTGCCGTCGTGCGGACCCGCTCGCCGTCGAGCAGTCGACGGACCTGTGCGGTGACCGCGCGCAGCTTGGCCACCGGCGCGGTGAACGATTGGTCGTGCAGGCCTTCGACGAGCTGTGGACTGCTTGCACCCAAGCCGAGGACGAAACGGCCGTGTGAGACCTCATCGAGGCTGGTGGCGAGCATCGCGAGGGTGCCGGGGGTGCGGCCCCAGACGCTGAGCACACCGGTACCGAGGGTGATTCGTTCGGTCTGGGTGGCGATTTCGGTGAGCAGGACGGCGGCATCGTGGCTCCACCCTTCAGCGAGGAAGAACCCGTCATAGCCGAGATCTTCGGTGCGGCGGGCGACGTGCAGTATCACCTCGCGGCGCGTTTCGAGTGGGGTCAGGCAGATACCGAGGCCGCGCCGGGTAGCGCCGGCGCCGGAGGCGACGGTGTCGGTGGTGTGGGTACTCATGGGGGGGTTGCCGTCCGTTCTGGTGTCGATGCTCCACATGACAGCCGCGTCCGCACCGCGAGGCGGGCGCGGTCGAGGCAGCGGGTGTCGGCGAAGAGATGGAAATAGGAGTTGGCCGCCAGCAGTGTGCCTTCCAGCTCGAACGCGAGCTGCTCCGGATCGGTGTCGGTGCCCAACTCACCGGATTGCTGCGCCTCGCGTGCCGCCTGGGTGAGGGTCCCCATCCACTGACGCTGACACTCGATGACGGCGTCACGGACCGGGCCGGGCGTCTTGCCGTCGAACTCGGCCATCGCGGCGGCGAAGAAGCATCCGCCCGGAAAGACGCCCCGTTCGACATACGACAGGAACGACTCACAGAGGGCGGTGAGGCGTTGCATGCCCGGACCCGACCCGAGCGCCGGCGTGATGACCTCGCGCACGTAACGCTGCCGCGCGACCTCGATGGTGGCCAACTGGAGGTCCTGCTTCGACCCGAAGTGGGCGAACAGCCCACTCTTGCTCATCCCGGTCAGGCTCGCGAGGTTCCCGATGGTGAGCCCGTCCAGACCATCGATCGATGCGACGTCGGCGGCCGCGTCCAGCACGGTCTCCCGCGTCTTGGCCCCTGGGGTCGTGTTCCGCTTCTGTGCCACGCACTCATCCTAGTACAGCACGAACGATCGTGCTATCTTTGATTTCGGGTCGGCATCCGAAACCGACCCGAAGGAGAAGGCCCGATGTTCGACGTGATCGTGGTGGGCGCCCGGTGCGCGGGCGCGTCGTTGGCGATGCTTCTGGCACGCGGCGGGCACCGCGTCGCGGTCCTCGATCGAGCGTCGTTTCCCAGCGACACCATGTCCACCCACTTCCTGTGGCAACGCGGCGCGTCCCGACTGCGGGAGTGGGGGTTGCTCGACCGGTTGCACGCCCGCGGCTGCGCACCGATCGAGCAGATCACCTTCGACGTCGGCCCGGTCCAGATGTCGGGTATCGGGCCAGCCGTCGAAGGCCAGACCGCCGTGTACTGCCCGCGGCGAACCGTTCTCGACACGGTGCTGGTCGAGGCGGCCGTCGAGGCGGGCGCCGAACTGATCGACGGCGTCGTCGTCGACGACGTGGTGTGGACGGATGGTCGGGCATCGGGCGTGCGCGGCCGTCGCCGGGGTGGCGGCGGCTCGGTGTCGTTGCGGGCACCGCTGGTCGTCGGGGCGGACGGCCTGCACTCGAGGGTCGCACGGCGGGTCGCTGCTCGGGTCTACCACCACCATCCGCCGCTGACGTGCGTGTACTACTCCTATTGGAGTGGCCTCGGCGATCTGCGGGCGTCGTTCCACGCCCGCACCGGCCAGCTGATTCTGGTCTGGCCCACCAACGACGGACTCACCTGCATCTACGTCGGTTGGCCCCGCCGGGAATTTGCGCGCGTCCGCACCGACCTCGACCGCAGCTTTCACACCGCCCTCGATCTGGTGCCAGGACTGCGTGACGCGGTCGCCTCCGGCCATCGCGAACACCGTTTCGTCGGCACCGCCGACCTACCTAACCAGTACCGAACATCGGCCGGACCGGGCTGGGCGCTGCTCGGCGATGCCGGCCACCACAAGGACCCGTCCACCGGGATGGGGATCGCCGATGCGTTCCTGAGCGCCGAGCTGCTCGCGGAGGCCATCGACAGCGCGCGCGCCGGCCGTCGCGTCGACGACGCACTCGGCGACTACCAACGTCAGCGTGACCAGTTCACCGCCAACGGCTTCGAACTAGCGCTCAGCACGGCTCGCCTCGCCCCGCTCTCGAAGGGGCTCACGGCGTTCTACAGAGCGGCCGTGTCCCGACCGGAGGTAGTCGAGCGGATCTTCGGTGTCCTCGGCGGGTCGGTGCCCATCCGAGAGGTCTACTCTGCGCCGCGCATCGCGTCGGTACTCGCCCACGCTCACGCGTAGACGCCACGCCCACTTCTTTCTCGCGTCGTCGACGGCCCGCCGCGCCGGAGAAGGTGGCGACACAGAAAGCGCCGCACACGCAAGCCCCCGAGGTCGATGCCCGCGGGACCACCTTGGACAGGGCGAACCTGCCCGGGTCCGTCCGGATAACGGTGTAACTGGTTGATTTGCAGCTACTTTCGTCCGGGCAGACGCCCGCCGACGGTGATCTCGAACGCAGTCGGTGCCGCCCTTCCCACGGTGGGACCAGCGTGGTGGGCGGTGTGAGATCGGTAGCAACGGTCATTTCCTGGCAGAAGGTGATCAACGCCTGATTCGGGCGTGGCAACACGTTTTCGCCGCCCGATCCCGACGATGAGCATGTCGTTGCGGCCGCCGTGGTCGGCGGGGCCGAGGTGATGGTCACAGTGAATCGGAAAGACTTTCCTTGAGACCGGGTTCCGGGTCACATCCAGGTGATCTCGCCGGCGGAGTTCGCAGCCGACACGGTGTCGGTGTCCCCGGTAGCGGCGGCGCGCGCGGTGGCGATCTCGCGACCCGCCTGGCGCGGCCACCGATGACCGTGGACGAGGTTCTCGATCAGTTGGTGACCCGGTACGGCATGGACGATGCCGTTGCACTGCTGCGTATCGAGAGTGATCGCGTGCGCGCCCTAAATATCGGGCGGTGTACGCCGATGCGCAATGGGACCTGTTGGCCCCCGGATCTGAAGGAGTCTGATCGGCTTCAGGCTGTGGTGCTTTCCGGTTCGCACTCCACCGGCGGCGTTCTAACGAAGGGGACGCCAACGCCCACGTCACGGGTTGAATCGTGGCGCCAGCGTGCCGCGGCTGGACATGCCTCACCGGACAGCACCGTGCCAAATAGCGCGGCAAAACGTGCCAGATAGCGCCGGGAGTCACAGGACCTGCTGTCAAACAGGACCAACCGGTCTTGACCTTTCGCCGATCAGCAGCGGACGATTGAGGTTCCCAGATGTCCACCCATCTACCCGCCGGAATCCGCGGCCGCACCGCACTGCGTCCGCAAGACCGCAGCTTCACGACGGCCGGCGTGGACGTCGGTTGAAGAGTCGATTCGAAAGGCAACCTCACATGGGCAGCACGGACCTCATCACCTACTTGAACTACATGTCTACCTGGGAGAGCGAATCAGAGGAAAACATCGACGGCATTATTTCTGAGCAGGCTCTCTTTGTAAATCTGGGAGAATTCGATTCAGACACGGCGGTCAACGCCGAATTCACGACGCTGTACGACTTGTCGTGCGAGGTGCGTGACCTGACCGTTGCGAAGGACGCTACCCAGATTGCCGCCGACGGAGCCGCGGTAGCTGCGATCTGGTCTTTCGGTCTTGGGATGGCAGCGTTCGCCGCTCTCGAAGCTGCCGAGATCATTCAGCAGAAAGTTATTTCATCGAAGTCCACCGACCTCAACAATAAGCTGACATCGGCCGACGCTGACATCGCCGCTCAAATCAAAAACTCGCAGGTGAGTGATTACGTCGCTAAATACAAGCAAAACAACAATCTGATTGCGAGCAAGGCTCCGGCGGGCCTCGACACGCGAACATGTCGCGGCCTTCTACTGCAATTCCTAGCGGAGGTGCAGAAAAAAACGACGTTGACTGTTGGAACTTTCAAGCAGTACGCCGAGTCCGCGCGGCGTCTATACAACAGCGACGAGATCAACGCGGTCTACGATGCTTTGGATACGCTGAATCTCAGTCAAAAGACTGATGCCGACGTCAAGAAATTCATGGACTTTCTGGCGGGTTGGAATTTCCCCGGTGAGACCGAGATATCCATGGTCCAAAATGCGTGCATCGCGATTATGTCTTATAAATTGAAAATTGCGAACGACACCATTAAGGCACAAGCAGAAGCTGCCGGCCTTCCCGTGGAGGAGGTAGACGCCACTGCTTTTGGCGCGATGGATGCTGTCGGCAAGTTCATCGCGGTTGTCGCAGTCGTCATGTCGGTAGCGGACGTTGTGTTTGAAATCCTGGACATTGAGAACGTGGTCACACAGTGCGACAAGATGTGCGATCAACTGAACGGGCCCATTAAGCAAAGCTACCTCGACTATTTTAACGGAATAAAAACGTCAGCGCGTGCATACAAGGCGGCAATCCAGCCCGACTCTGGCAATAGTGCCGGACGCGACATCCAGCAGATGCAGAGTCAAATACAGCAGTGGGGCTCGATCACCCAATTCGGGATCCAGATCTCAGAGATCACGGGTACGGCAGATAATCCCGATCAGAAAAGCGGAACAGCAACCAAGACGGACCACGGGTTCTCGGGCTACAATGGGAGCTGGGAAATCGGGAACTGGGGAGACACGCTCAGATTCACCAACTAGTGGTGGTGGTCGGCGTTAGTTCGT
This sequence comes from Rhodococcus sp. T2V, assembly GCF_029269925.1. Classification (NCBI taxonomy): domain Bacteria; kingdom Bacillati; phylum Actinomycetota; class Actinomycetes; order Mycobacteriales; family Nocardiaceae; genus Rhodococcus; species Rhodococcus sp. T2V. The sequence goes on along the minus strand of NZ_JARJBD010000109.1, from coordinate 9,046 downwards.
CGGGGGTTCAGGTCCACGCGGTGGGGTCGGTGAGATAGAGGCCGCACGCGGTGTTCAGGGCGTCCTCGGCGGTGTGCGCGACCGCCACGGCCGCCGAGCCGACCGTTTTCCCGGAAGAGTCAGGCTGAGTGCGACTTCAGGCGCAACAGTTGGGGTCGAGGACGAAACACAACGCCGACAGCGCGTCCCGGCGGGCACGGTGATAGACACTCATCCCACGCCGCTCGGACTCGATCAGGCCGGCAGTCCGCAGCTGCCCGAGATGGTGGCTGACCGTGGACTCGGTCAAGGCGATCGCGGTCGCGAGATCGCCGGTGGTTCGCTCACCGGCCGCCGCGGTGAGCAGCAGTGACATCAGTTTCACTCGTGCCGGGTCGGCGATCGCCTTGAGCCGCAATGCCACTTCCAGTGCTGACGCGTCGTCGATCGGGCCCGCGGCGACCGGCGGGCAGCACACCGGTGCGGACATGTCGACCAGGGGCAGGGACTTGGGCATACCTGATTCTCACCACAATCTTGACTTAAGTCAAAAAGGTGGGATCCTGAAGGTATCGACTACTTCGATATATGTCGCATAGGTGGAGGTGGCGTCATGTCCCGTATTCAGCTCGCCCTCAACGTCGATGACCTCGACACGGCGGTCACGTTCTATACCAAGTTGTTCGGTGCCGCACCGGCGAAGTGTAAGCCCGGCTACGCGAACTTCGCGATCGCCGAGCCGCCGCTGAAGCTGGTGCTGATCGAGAACCCCGGCCGCGGCGGCAGCCTCAATCACCTCGGTGTCGAGGTCGAGTCCAGTGCGATGGTGCACGAGGAGATCGCGCGCCTTGCCGGGGCGGGGTTGTTCACCGAGGAGCAGATCGGCACCACGTGTTGCTTCGCCACCCAGGACAAGGTGTGGGTGAGCGGCCCGGCCGGTGAGCGGTGGGAGGTCTACACCGTGCTCGCCGATGCCGACACGTTCGGCACTGGCCCGGACCTGCTCGCCGCCGATCCCGCCGGTGGGTGCTCGTGTGAGAGCGGCGATGCCGCCGGCGCGGTCGGTGAGGAGGAGCCCGCCACAACGGGCCTGCCGCTGACCTGATCAGCACCTCCGGTGGGCTGCCGACCGCCGGAACACCCCCGGCGGCACCTCGTGTCGAGCAGGTCGATGTGACCTCGAGTTCACGCCACGTTCAGATAGACAGGTTTCTATATAGGGACGTGAGGGCAGGCGCAAAGAGGCGCCGAAGCCCGGGAACGTGTACTCATCAGGAGGCACCACAGTGACCATCCGCCAACTCGACCGTGTGCACGTGGCAGTAGTGGTGGCCGTGGCCGCCGGCGTAACCCTGACCGGATGCGGCAGCAACGACAACAACGGCGCCGCCACCGTCTCCGGACCGGTGGTGATCGACGGCTCGAGCACCGTCGAACCGCTGTCCACGGCGGCGGCAGGGTTGTTCATGGCCGAGCACCCCGACACCAATGTCACCGTCGGAACCTCCGGCACCGGCGGCGGCTTCGCGAAGTTCTGTGCGGGCGAGACCGACATCTCCGACGCGTCGCGGCCGATCGAGGGCGACGAGATCGCCGCGTGCGAGGCGAAGGGGATCGCGTTCAGTCAGCTCACCGTCGCCAACGACGCGCTCAGCGTGGTCGTCAACCCCGACAACGACTGGGCCGACTGTTTGACGGTGGCGCAACTGAACAGGATCTGGGCACCGGGATCGACGGTCACCCACTGGAATCAGGTGGATCCGTCGTTCCCGAACGAGCCCCTGTCGCTGTTCGGGGCCGGCACGGCCTCGGGCACCTTCGACTACTTCACCCAGGCCGTCAACGGGCAGGAAGGGGCAAGCCGCACCGACTACGCCGCGACCGAGGACGACAACGTCACCGTGGCGGGAGTGGCCGGAGCCAAGGGCGCGCTCGGCTACTTCGGCTACTCCTATGTCGAGGCCAATCCCGACAAGGTCAGGGCGGTGAAGATCGACGGCGGCGGTGGGTGCGTTGCACCGTCGGCCGAGAGCGCCCGGGACGGCCGCTACACACCACTGACCCGGGAGCTGTTCATCTACGTCTCCGACGTCGCCCTCACCAAGCCCCAGGTCGTGTCCTTCGCCGACTTCTACCTGCGCTCCAACACGAAGATCGTCGAGAAGGCGGGCTTCATTCCGCTCACCGACGATCAGCTCAAGACCGCGTTGACCGAGCTCGACGAGCTGAACCAGAAGGTCACCAACTGACCTGTGCCCGTTCGATGCCCAGCGGCCGCGCGGGCCGGGCCTACCCGGATCCGGGGAGATCCCGGCGGGGGTCCGGGTCGCCCGGATCAGCCGGGCCCGCGGGCTGCCGGGCGGGCCGGTCGCCGTGCGGGACGACGGCATTGTCGGCGGTGGCCGTGGCATCCGGGTAGAGCACCACCACCAGGGCCAGCCCGATCAGGCCGCCGACACATTGCGCGGCCACGAACAACGGCGCGGACGACGGCGCGATGCCGGCGAAGGTGTCGGAGAAGATCCGGCCGATGGTCACCGCCGGATTGGCGAACGAGGTGGAGCTGGTGAACCAGTACGCGGCCCCGATGTAGGCGCCGACCGCGGGAGCGGACAGCGCGGCCCGGCCGGTCCGTGCGAGAGCGAAGATCAGCAGGATCAGCCCCGCGGTGGCGACGACCTCGCCCACCACGTGCCCGGTCGTGATCCGCTCCTTGCTGGAGAGCTGGAAGGCGGACAGGTCGAACATCACGTTCGCCAGCACCGCCCCGGTGATGCCGCCGGCGATCTGCACGAGCGCATAGGCGCCGACCGCGGATCCGGTCATGCCGGTGCGGCGGCGGCGGCCGAGCAGCCAATCCGCGGCCGAGACCACCGGATTGAAGTGGGCACCGGAGATCGGCCCGAGCATCACGATCAGCACGGCGAGACCGAACACCGTCGCCATCGAGTTCTCCAGCAGCTGCAGCCCGGTATCGGTGGGGGAGAGTTGCTGGGCGGCGACCCCGGACCCGACGACCACCGTCACCAGCAGGGCGGTGCCGAGGAATTCGGCGAGCAGTCGGCGCACCAACGGCGGCAATGCCGGCATTGCCGGCGGTGGGCGGGTCACGGCGCGCCCGTGCTCACTCCGGCATCGGCGAGGACACCGGTCACCGTATCGGTTCCGAGTGCCGCCGACAGAGTGTGCACGGCAGCGGGAATCACCCGGTAGTACACCCAGGTCCCACGGCGCTCACTGTCGAGCAAACCGGCCTCGCGCAGCACCTTGAGATGGTGGGAGATGGTGGGCTGGGTGAGGTCGAAGGTGCTGGAGATGTCGCACACACACGCCTCACCGCCGGCGTGGTTGGCGACGATGCTCAGGATCCGCAGCCGGACCGGATCGCCGAGGGCCCGGAACATCCGGGCCAACTCCGCCGCCGGGGCCGCCTGCAGCGGCTCGCCGACCAGCAGCGAGGTGCACGCGGGTTCCCCGTGCTCGGGACCGGTGTGTGTCGACACCCCTCAACATTGGCGGGTATCTATTCACCCTGGCAAGTGAAGGTTCGATGAACGCCGCCCCTGCCGGGGGTCAGTGCGCGGCGGCGGTCTCACTGGCGGTCAACGTGGTCAGCGCCGCCAGCCCGACGGGTTCGGCCGCCAGCATCGGCACGATCGCCACCCGGGAATGTGCGGCGGTGACGGCGTCGATCTCTGCGAGCTCGACCGCGGCCCGCTGCCGTAGCAGGTCGGACGTCGGTGCCGCGGCGGCGAGGGAGTTGTTGACCACCCACCCCCACGGGGTGATCCCGGCGCGCTGCAGATCGGCCTGCAAGCCCTCGGCCTCGAGCCGCGGTGTGGTTTCGGCGAGCGTGACCAGCAGAACCTTCGTCTCCTCCGGGTTCTGCAACCGCATCAACGGGGTGGTGAAATTGCTGTTGTCACCCATCTGGCGGGCGATTTCCCGGTGATAGGAGCCGGTGGCGTCGAGCAGCAGCAGGGTGTGCCCGGTGGGGGCGGTGTCGACGACGACGAACTTCCGCCGTGATTCGTGGATGACCCGGGAGAAGGCCTGGAAGACGGCGACTTCCTCGGTGCACGGGGAGGTCAGGTCCTCGGCGAGGGTGGCCCGGCCCTGCTCGTCGAGTGCCGCGCCCTTGGTGGCGAGGACCCGGTCCCGGTACTGCGCCGTGGCGACGGCGGGGTCGATCCGCGAGACCTGCAGGCCGTCGAGGTTGCCGTCGAGGGTGTCGGTGAGATGGGCGGCCGGGTCGGTGGTGGTCAGGTGCACCTGGTGGCCGCGCCGGGCGAGGGCGACGGCGATCGCGGCGGCGAGGGTGGTCTTGCCGACGCCGCCCTTGCCCATGCACATGATCAGCCCGTGATCGGTGTCGGCGAGTTCGTCGACCAGTGCGGACAACGGCGCCTCCGGCACCTCGGCCACCGGTGCGATGACGTGCGCGGCACCGGTGTCGGCGGATGTGAAGAGGCTGTCAAGGGCGTCGATGCCGACCATGTTGGTGGCCTTGAGCTCGACCTGATCGAGTGGGAGACCGGCCAGCTCCGCGGGCAACTCTGCGAGGGCGGCTTGTTCGCGGTCGTGGATCGCGGTGGCCAGTTCGTCCCCGGCCTCGGGAGCGGGAAGGACACCGTTGATCACGACGTGCTGGTGGCTCAGGCCGATGTCGGCGAGTTCGCTGTGTGTGCGGGCGATCTCGGCGAGCGGGGCCCGCTGCGCCCGGGTCACCAGCACCAGGCGGGTGCGCTGCGGATCGGCGAGGGCGGCGACCGCCTCGGCGTAGATGGTGCGTTGCTTCTCGAGCCCCGACAGCGGGCCCAGGCAGGAGGCGTCGCCCTTGCCGGCGCCCAGGAAGTCGGTCCACGACCCGGGCAGCTGCAGCAGCCGGATGGTGTGCCCGGTCGGGGCGGTGTCGAAGAGCACGTGGTCGAACCCGGTGACGGTGTCGTGGTCGGTGAGCAGGGCGGTGAACTCGTTGAACGAGGCGATCTCGGTGGTGCACGACCCGGACAGCTGCTCGGTGATCGGCGCCAGTTCCTTCTCCGGTAACAGCCCCCGCACCGGTCCGACGATCCGTTCCCGGTACGCCTCGGCGGCCTGCTCGGGGTCGATCTCGAGCGCCGAGAGTCCGGGCACGGTGCGCACGTCGGTGATGGTGTTGCCGATGGTGATCCCGAAGACCTGCCCGACATTCGAGGCCGGGTCGGTGCTCACCAGCAGCACCCTGCGGCCGGCGCGGGCCAGGTGGATCGCGGCGGCGCAGGCGATCGAGGTCTTCCCGACCCCGCCCTTACCGGTGAAGAACAGGAAACGGGGCGGGGTATCGAGAAACTTCATTGCGGGCAAGCCTTTCAGCAGCAGCTGGTGCCGTTGTCGTCGGTCGGGGCGCAGCAGGATCCGGCGTCGGTGGTGTCGGTCAGCCCGAGCATCTGGATCCCGGCCGGGGCTGCCGGGGCGACGGTGATGATGCCGGCCCACTTGGCGAGCTGGCTGCGGTCGGGGTAGCGGCCGGTCTTCGCGGTCACCCCATCCACCAGCACCAGCGGCAGGCCCTCGGATCCGGAGACCTGCAGGAACGCCTTCACGGGTTCGCGCTCGGCGAACGCGAGCGGCTCGCTGGCCAGGTTGAACCGGGCAATGTCCCCGCCCTTGGAGCGGACCCAGTCCATGTCGGCGGAGAAGGTGACCAGCCCCTGGTCGACGTCGTCACCGCAGACGCCGGTGTTGCAGCACAGGGCGGGTTCGAAAATTTCAATAGTGGGCATGAGTGGTGAACTCCTCAGACTGGTCAGGATTCGGTGGTGGTCAGTTGGGCAGCGAGCTGGGTTACGCGGTCGGCGATGTCGTCGCGGACCAGGCGCATCCGCTCGATCCCGTCGATGCCGCGCTCGGACGGCTCATCGGTGTCCCAGTTCTCGAACCGGGTGCCGTCCACCGGGTCGACGTGCGCCTCGCGGCCGAGGGTGACCACCACATCGACATCCCGGACCAGTTGCGGGTCGATCAGCGTCGGGGTCTGTCCGGTGATGTCCACCCCGACCTCCAGCAGCGATTCGGCCGAGAGGGCGTTCACGGCGGCACCGGGTTTCGTTCCCGCCGAATACACCTGCACCGCATCCCCGGCGGCGCGGCGCATCAGCCCGGCGGCCATCTGGGACTTGCCGCCGTTCTTCACACACACGAACAACACCGACGGTGTGCTCATCACGCGCCTCCCGCCGCGGTGTCGACGGGGTGTCCGGCCGCCGCAATGGTGTTGGCGGTGATGTCGCCGCGCTCGGCGAGCCAGCGTTCGGCATCCATCGCGGCGGAACATCCGGTGCCGGCGGCGGTGATCGCCTGCTGGTAGGTGTGATCGACCAGGTCACCGGCGGCGAAGACGCCGTCCACCGACGTGGCCGTCGACGGGTTCTCGACGAGCACGTAGCCGGCGTCGTCGAGGTCCACCTGACCGGTGACGAGTTCGCTGCGCGGGTCGTGACCGATGGCGACGAACATGCCGGTGACGTCCAGCGTGGACGTCTCCCCGGTGACGATGTCGCGGATCACGAGCCCGGTGACGCTCCTCTCGCCGAGGACCTCGACGGGCGCCGCGTTGGTCACGAACCGGATCTTCGCGTTCGCCTTGGCGCGTTCGAGCATGATGCGCGACGCCCGGAACTCCTCACGCCGGTGCACCACGGTGACCGTGTTCGCGAAGCGGGTGAGGAAGGTGGCCTCCTCCATCGCGGAGTCGCCGCCGCCGACCACGACGATGTCCTGATCCTTGAAGAAGAATCCGTCGCAGGTGGCGCAGGCGCTGACGCCGCGACCGAGCAGGCGCTCCTCGCCCGGAATCCCCAGGTAGCGGGCGGCGGCGCCCATCGCGAGGATCACCGCGTGCGCCTGGTAGGTCTGCCCGTTCACGACGACCGTTTTGACCGGGCCGGTGAGGTCGATCGCCTCGACGTCCTCGGTGCGGATGTCGGCGCCGAACCGCTTGGCCTGCTCCCGCATCTCGTCCATCAGCTCGGGGCCCATGATGCCGTCGCGGAAGCCGGGGAAGTTCTCGACCTCGGTGGTGGTCATCAGGGCGCCACCGAACTGGGTGCCCTCGAACAGCAGCGGCTCGAGTTCGGCGCGGGCGGCGTAGACGCCGGCGGTGTATCCGGCGGGTCCGGAGCCGACGATGATCAGGTCACGGACCGTGGTCGGGGAAGTCACGAGGAACAGATCCTTTCTGCCCGGCGGCAGACGTTGTAAGTCAGCTGGTGGCGGGCGCGGTGGTGAGCTCGGCGATCAGGGCCTCGACTTTGGTCTTGATCTCGTCGCGGATCGGGCGCACCGCCTCGACGCCCTGCCCGGCGGGGTCCTCGAGGACCCAGTCCCGGTAGCTCGTGCCGGGGAAGACCGGGCAGGTGTCGCCGCAGCCCATGGTGATCACCACGTCGGAGGCCTGCACCGCATCGACGGTGAGGATCTTCGGGGACTCGGCGGCGATGTCGATGCCCACCTCGGCCATCGCCTCCACCGCGGCCGGGTTCACCTGATCGGCCGGGGCGGTCCCGGCGGAGCGGACCTCGATCCGATCACCGGCGAGGTGGGTGAGGAACCCGGCGGCCATCTGGGAGCGGCCGGCGTTGTGGACGCAGACGAACAACACGCTGGGCGTGGTCATGAGAGCGAACCTTCCGTGGCGGTTGTGTGGAACCGGGGGCGCAGCGCGAGGGAGACGTAGACCAGGCCGACGAGGACGGGGACCTCGATCAGCGGTCCGACGACACCGGCCAACGCTTGGCCGGAGGTGGCGCCGTAGGTGGCGATGGCGACGGCGATGGCGAGTTCAAAGTTGTTGCCGGCGGCGGTGAACGCCAGGGTGGTGGTGCGTTCGTAGCCCAGGCCCATGACGGCGCCGAGGGCGTAGCCGCCGCCCCACATGATCGCGAAGTACGCGAGCAAGGGAATGGCGATCCGGACGACGTCCCAGGGCCGGGAGGTGATCTGGTCGCCTTGGAGTGCGAAGAGGATCACGATGGTGAACAGCAGGCCGTAGAGCGCCCAGGGTCCGATCTTCGGGAGGAAGGTGGTTTCGTACCAGGTGCGGCCCTTGGCCTTTTCCCCGAACCGGCGGGTGAGGTAGCCGGCGAGTAGGGGGATGCCGAGGAAGATGAGCACCGACTTCGCGATCTGCCACGGCGAGGTGTCGATGGTGGTCTGCTCGAGACCGAGCCAGCCGGGCAGTACGGACAGGTAGAACCAGCCGAGGGCGGCGAACATGATCACTTGGAACACCGAGTTGATCGCGACGAGGACGGCGGCGGCTTCGCGGTCGCCGCAGGCGAGGTCGTTCCAGATGATGACCATGGCGATGCAGCGGGCCAGGCCGACGATGATCAGGCCGGTGCGGTATTCGGGCAGGTCCGGCAGCAGCAGCCAGGCGAGGGCGAACATCAGCGCCGGACCGAGGACCCAGTTCAGGAGCAGCGATCCGAGGAGGAGTTTGCGGTCGCCGGTGACGGTGTCGAGTCGGTCGTAGCGGACCTTCGCGAGCACCGGATACATCATGATCAGCAGGCCGAGGGCGATCGGCAGCGAGATGCCGTCGATCTCGACGGCGGACAGGGCGTCGCCGAGGCCGGGGATCATCCGGCCGAGGAGCAGGCCCGCGACCATGGCGACGCCGATCCACACCGGCAGGAACCGGTCGAGGGTGGAGAGTTTGCCGACGACGGCCGGGTGTTCGGTGGTGGATACCTCGCTCACGCGGGCACCTCCGCGGAGGTGCAGGCCTCGGACGGGACGGCCGGCCCGCCCTCGGTGAGCAGTACCGCCGAGAGTTGCTGCAGGGCTGAGGGGATCACCCAGTAGTAGACCCAGGTGCCGCGGCGTTCGCAGTCCAGCAGTCCGGCCTGACGCAGCACCTTCAGGTGGTGGGAGATCGTCGGTTGGGACAGGTCGATCGTTTCGGAGATGTCGCACACGCACGCCTCGCCGCCGGCATGAGAAGCGACGAGGCTGAGCAGGCGCAGGCGGACCGGGTCACCGAGCGCCTTGAACATCCGCGCCAGATCGCCGGCCCAGTCCTCGG
>NZ_JARJBD010000108.1:0-31632 GCF_029269925.1 Rhodococcus sp. T2V | reverse complement strand
CTCAACACGCACGACGCGACACGAAAACTCGGCTACCTAGGAAACTCACGCTAGCTGGAATCGGATACTCGGGTAGCGGGCGAGGGTACCGCCGGCGATGAGAAGCGTCGCCGCGCGAGTGGTGTCGAAAGTAAATTCTTCGAGGAAGTTCGGCAGGGGCAGTTCAGGTTTCGCGTCGGCGGGAATTGCCGCGGGGTGGACGAACACATATGCCGAACGGGCATTGAGGGCGAGCATCAGTGGTTTCAAGCGGGGATCGCCGAGGTAGGCTCCGTCGTAGGCCGAGAGTAAGACAACGCCGTCGAGGTGGAGGGTGTCGAGCGCGTACTCGAGTTCCCGGAGCGCGGTGGGGATGTCGTGCATTGGTAGAACGGCGAGGCCGCCGAATCGGGTGGGATACCGCGTGAACAGATCGGCGGCGTAGGTGTTGCAGTAGCGCGCCATCTCTGCCGCTTCTGTGCCTGAGAGGAATTCGACCCCGGGGTCCGAGACCGACAGTGCCTGCGCCTGGATTCCGTAGCGGTCCATGAAGTCTATTGCCGATTCGGGGGACCAGTCGGGGGTGGGGTATCCACCGATGGTGAAGTGTCCATGCGCCAGGAGCGATGCGCGATACTCGGGAGGAAGGAAGTGCGCGTGCATGTCGATGCGGTAGGTCCCGGTGGGGGCCGCTTCTTGGCGGTGCGCGGCGGGCCCGGCCGCTGCAACGGCGGTGGGAGCGATGGCGGCGGCCGCGCTTGCGGCGGCAATACCACCGAGGAGCTTGCGGCGGCTCAGCAGAGTGTCATTGGTCATAGGCGGTTGTTCTGTCACAGGTTCCTTCTCGAATGTGTGTGGCCTCGGCAGCTGGTTGGTGACCGGTTTGTTCAGTCGTCTTGGATGCCGGTGCCGCTGAGGGCCGGGACGGTGTCCTCGCGTCGGACCACGGACCTGGCGCCGAGCTTGAATTGGGCGAGTTTGTCGATGATCGTCTGACCGACAGGTGTGTGCCCCCAGATGCTGATGCCCTGGTGGGTGGTGGGTTCCCAGGTCTCTTCATCGATGGTGATCGGGTTCCAGCCGACCTCCCATTCGAAACCGGAGGGAGTCATGGCGTAGTAGGACAGCTCGCGGTCGTTGGTGTGCTGCCCGACGCCGAGGGCCATGTCGAAACCCAATTCCTTGACGCGCAGATAGGAATTGGTCATGTCGTCGAGTTCGGCGACCTGAATGTTGAGGTGCTGCACGCGGGTGCGGATCGGGTTGACGGGCAGCCTCTGCACGGCGGCGATCGCCACGGAATGGTGGCGTTCGTTGACCCGGAGAAACCGGATCTTGAGCTTCACGCCACTGATGGTCTCGTCGATGTAGTCGGTGAGGCGAGCGTCGAAGACGGTGTCGTAGTAGCCGCGAACCTGGTGCGGCTTCTTCGAGGTGATGGCGACGTGCCCCATGCCGGCGTCGCCGGTGACGAATCCGGTGTTGTGCATGTGGAGGGGCATCGGCCCGGTGTGGGCCTTGGTGTAGATCTCCTGGGTCAGTCCGTTGGGTCCGGGGAACCGCAGCAGCCGTTCGACACCGCGCAGAGCTGCTTCTTCCTCGGTGCCCCAGGTGACGGGAACCCCGTGCCCGGTGACCCGCGCCACGATCCGGTCGAAGGAGGTGTGGTCGTCGAGGTGCCAACCCAGTGCGGTGACGTCCTCGGCGGGACCACGCCTGAGCAGGAAACGGCATTCGTTCTCGTCGAGCCGGAAACGCATCGCGTCGGAGGTGAGGTCGTCGAGGTGCATTCCGATCGCGTCCCTGCCGAAACGCCGCCAGTCGGCGAACTTCTCGGTCTCGACGACGATGTAGCCGAGGTGAACGTTTCCGAACACGGATGGTGACGTCAAAGGGTTAGGCATGGTCGACTCCTCGTCGAGGGGATGGTCAGGCGCTCAGGAAGCGGTGGGTGATTTCGTTGAACAGGTCGGCGCGTTCCCACTGCACCCAGTGCCCGGTCTCGGAGGTCACCACCAGTTCGCAGTGCGGCATCGTCTCGACGAGCATCCGACCGCCACTGGGTTTGTTGACCTTGTCCCGGGCGCCCCACACGACCAGGGTGGGTGTCTGCAGTGTGGACAGCCGCTTGTCGCGGGTGAAGTCCATCCGCCACAGGGTCCGCAGCGCGTGGGGGCCGGACGGGCGCCGCAGCGGTGGGTCGGCGACGACGTCCGGGTCGACACTCGACTCGTAGCGGGTGTCGATGACGTCCTCGGGGACGGCGCTGCCGTCGAACACCAGGTACTCGCGGATGAACGTCGCGAGCTTGTCGCGCGACGGGCCGGATCCGCTGTAATAGGACAGCAGGTTCTGCAAACCCGGGGTGGGGAGTCCGCGGGTGGTGCCGATGCCGCCGGGGCCCATCAGCACCATGCGGTCGACGCGCTCCGGGGTGTCGAGTGCCAGGCGCAGTGCGCAGGCGCCGCCGTAGGAGTTGCCGACGAGATGCGCCTGCTCGATGCCGAGCCGGTCGAGGAGCCCGCGGATCGAGTCTGCGAGGTATCCGAACGGATCGTTCTGGTCGATGCCTTTGGTGGAGCGGCCGTAGCCGGGCAGGTCCGGTACGACGACCCGGAAATGCTTCGCGAGTTCGTCGATGTTGCGGGAGTAGTTCGATACTCCCGACGCTCCGGGGCCACCGCCGTGCAGCAGGAGAACGGTAGGGCCCTCACCGGTTTCGGCGACGAAGATGTCCTTGCCGTTCACCCGGTAGGTGGTGGTCGTCATGGATTCGGTGTTCACGGGGCAGTCCTCGGGTTGATGGATGGACGTGGTCGGGAGCGGACGGTGAGGCCGGCGGGCGGTGGCGGCAGCGGGTCGCGGGGGACTTCGGCCGCGTAGACGAAGGCGTCGGGCCGCAGCGCCACGGCGGTGACGCCCTTCTTCCGCATCCAGGCGATGAGAAGTCCGTCGGTGTCGACCACCGCGTTCGGTCCGCACGGCGCGCAGGCCGGTTTCACCTCGATGAGGGGAACGCCCACCGTGCGCCACGGGCGCCACTCTCGGGCCGGACCGAGGTGCACGATCGCCCACTGCCCACCGATCACGTCGTCGAGGCGTTCCCGGTTGCTTTCCTCGTCGAGAACCCACGGCTGCGGAATCTGCCACCCGACCGCCGCGTTCGCCGAGTTCGCGAGGAACCCCGCGGGGTAGCGCGCGTCGGGAATCCAACGGCGATCACGCAGCCACTCGGGGAAGCGGGGAACCTTCATCGCGGCGCGAAAGAAGTGATTGCGCAGCGCCGCAACGGCGGGCCGGCGTTCGGTGATGAGCCGGCCGGTCTTGACCGCCCGGTTGGTCACTTCCCGCACGTGCGGCATGCGCTCGGTCTGATAGGAGTCGAGGACCGATTCGGGCAGCGAACCGGACAGCACGGCACCGAGTTTCCAGCAGAGGTTCGCTGCGTCGCGTACCCCGGCCGACATGCCCTGCCCGATCCACGGCGGCATGGCGTGGGCGGCGTCGCCGGCGAGAAACACGCGGCCGACTCGCCACCGGTCGGCGAAGCGCACGTGGTGGCTGTAGACGACGGCGCGCAGGATCTTCACGTCGTTGCTCGTGATGCCCTGGTTGTGGAGTATCCGCCAGATCGCGGCGTCGGTGACCAGTTCCTTCTCGTCCTCGCCGTCGCGGACGGGGAACTCCCAGCGGTGGTGGCCGAGCGGTGTCGGGCAGTCGACGGTCGGTCGGGCGGGGTTGCAGTGGAAGCGGAGTCGGTCGTGGCCGTCCCATTCGCGGATCACTTCGGTGTCGATGACCACCCACCGCTCGCCGTACGTCTTGCCCTCGTAACCGATGCCGAGCTGGGTACGGGTCGGACTCGAACCACCGTCCGCGGCGATCACATACGACGCGCGGACGCGCTTGAACACATCCTGTCGAAGGTCGGCGAGCATCAATTCGACGTCCGTGCCGGTCTGGAGAACGCGCAGACACTCGTGCTCGAGGAGTATCTCCACGTCGGGAAGGCGATCGACCCCGTCACGCAAGACTTGTTCGACCGCAGGCTGGTAGATGAATTGCTGCGGCGGATGCCCCGACCCGCGTGAAATCGGCTTCATCTCGGCGAACGACGTGCCGTCCGCGTCGACGAAGGCAACCGGTTTGTCCGCGAGCATGTCCGCGGTGAGGCGATCCGCCAGACCGACGTGCTGCCAGATCCGCAACACTTCCTCGTCGGTGGAGATGGCGCGAGCACGGGAATAGATGTCCGAGTCCCGTTCGACGACAAGCACTCTGAGGCCCATATGGCCGAGGATGTTGGCGGCCGTCACGCCGGTGGGGCCGTAGCCGATGACGGCGACGTCATAGGTCGGTTGGTCGGTCACGTCGAGACCTCTCGTGGGGTCGATGGTGGCTGAAGGGCCGGAAGGGCCGGAGCCGAGCGTGGGGTTGTTCCCGTAGTGATCACTACAGTAAGGTGGGAGTAGGTGAGAGTCAACACACCGCGAACCCGAGGAGGAAATCGTGACCGACGAGACGAAGCCTCGCCGTCGCCGCGCCAACGGTGAGGAATCACGCCTGAAAATCCTCGACGCGGCCGTGGAAGTGGCCACCGAACGCGGCTACGACGGCACCAGCATTGCGCTGGTCAGCAAGAAGAGCGGACTGCCCGCGAGTTCGATCTACTGGCATTTCAAGGACAAAGACGAACTGATCGCCGCAGTCATCGAGCGCAGCTTCGGAACCTGGCTCACCGCGTGGTCCGTGCCGGACGGAGACAGCCCGCGCGAGCGACTCTCGGCCCTGGCAACGCAGGTCGCCAAGGCGCTGCTGGACTCACCGGACTTCCTACGACTCGGTCTGATGCTCACCCTCGAGCACAGACCCGTCGAAGCGAAAGCCCGGACAGTGTTCCTCGCGGTGCGGGAGGACGCACAGCGCCGCATCGCCCGGACAGTACGTGAGTTCGCCCCTGACCTGGCAGAGCATTCGATCCAGCTGCTGACCACGTATTCGATGGCCGCGGCGGACGGGCTGTTCATCGCCAAGGAAATCGGCGGCGACAGCATCGACCTTCTCGAATTGTTCGAACTGCACGCGCACCTCCTCTACGACGCGGCGGTTCGCCTGACCGCATCGGAAGGAACCACCTGATCCTCGCCGGCGCCTACGCCGTTGAGCAGGTCAACTTTGCTCGAAGCCCCACCGGAAGGCGAAAACGGCAACGCTCGGGTTCACCACGCATCACACGCCACGACCGACTAGGACCACCATGATTCCCCAACGTATCGACCTGCACCAGCACGTTGTTCCTCCCGACTACCGCAAGTGGCTCAACTCCCACAACGTCGGCCGCGCCGGAGGTATCGATGTGCCGCACTGGACCATTGACGGTGCGCTCGAGGTCGCTGAGCAGTTCGGGATCACTCGCTCCGTCCTGTCGGTGTCGACCCCGGGCGTGCACCTCGGAGACGACGCCGAGGCACGCACCATGTCCCGAGTGGTCAACGACTACACCGCTGAGGTCGTACAGGCGCACCCGGACCGGTTCGGCTTCTTCGCCACACTGACACTGCCCGACGTGGAGGGGGCGATCGTCGAGGCCGAGCGCGCGCTGTCGACCCTGCATGCCGACGGAGTGATCCTGCTCGCCAATTCTTGCGGCCAGTACCTGGGCGATCCGGCATTCGATCCGCTGATGGAAATACTCGACCTGCACCACGCGATCGTGCTCGTCCACCCCGGTGAACTCCCGGGACCGTCGGTCGACGGCATCCCGTCCTTCGCGATGGACTTCCTGCTCGACACCACCCGCGCCGCGTTCAACCTCGTCAAGAACAACGTCCTTCGCCGCTACCCGAATCTACGGTTCATCCTCTCGCACGCCGGTGGTTTCCTTCCTTACGCATCCCACCGGATTTCACTGGCAATGGTCGCCACCGGCGCTCGCGATCCGTTCGAGGCACTGCGCGACTTCGCCGACTTCTACTACGACACGGCTCTGTCCGGCAGTCCCGCCGCCCTGCCCAGCCTGCTCGCCTTCGCGCAACCGGGCCGTGTGCTGTACGGCAGCGACTGGCCGTTCGCACCCGCGATGGCCGGCGCCTACTTCAATAGTCTGCTCGACAGCAACGAAACCCTCGACCAGCACACCCGAGACGCGATTAACAGCACCAGTGCCGAAGCTCTGTTTGCGCATACTGAACCCGCTGGTGTTCGCTGAGGGACCATCGAGATGCCGGTGGATCTGGATCTGGCGCGTGGGTCTGATTGACCGTTCAGGGTGAGCCGCCTCCGAGCGCGGCTGTCGACCCTTTCAAGCGCGCCCGCTCCGGTGGTCCGTCCGGACGCGTATCGGATGTGACAGTTCGGGATCAGTATCCGAATGCCTGGATACGGGATCGAATCAGTAGCGCGCGCTGGCACTTCCGTGCCGCACACGCCGCCCTCACCACCCGTGTAAGTTGAAATTCCAAGGCCAATGGGTGAACACCCGATGGAGCCGATGACGGGAATCGAACCGCGTATTCAGTTTGGGACGTCGGCCGGACCAATTCGGGATGTCCACTGAGGTTTCCGATCGGGCCACCCACCTGCGACAAGGCTACGGACTCGTCCACTGGAATCCGCGGTAATTCAACTGGCGCAGTGACAACGCTGTGACAGCCCGGTCACCCGAGAAGCCCCACCCCCCACAGCTGGTCAATGACATCGATCAGCCAGAACGTAACCGCGGGCGGGAATGGCGACCACATGCTCCAGCTATCTCCTGCCAGATGAATGAAGCTGCCCATTCCAATCTCCTTCTGGGTGCTGCCTACCGGATTCCCATCCACTCGCGGAAGCCGGGGATCGGGATGTACCAAACATGGTCGCCGAGCTGCTGTCAGATCCACATCTGCAGTTGCATGGATTTCGTCCTCTCTGGATCAGTCTCGAAGGGGATGGCGCAGCCGCAGCCGTACCCATTTGTTGACCTCATCGGCGGGGATCCGGATGTACCGGCGTGACCGTCCGATGCGCACGTACGCGATCTCCCCGGACCGATACATGCGCTGGACGGTCTTCTCCGAGACGCTGAGCATCTGTGCGGTGTCTCGCACGGTCAGGAGTAGGGGGAGGCTCATTCTAGACATCGTGCTCGATTAGATTGACGTCCACACCGTTTCGCGTTGGTTGGTCAGTGCTAGGAGGTTTACCACTGCACTGTCGGGTAGAGGAACGGGAACCAGACATACAAGCTTTCGCCGAGTCCGATCATCGGGCACCACCTATCTCGGGGTCGCCCCCGACCTGTGTCGATTATCGGACGTCACCCGGCCCGCGCGGGCGTCTTTTCGCGCATTCCGCCGCCCGTCAGTTCCGCACCGATATCGCCCTCGAGCAAGCGATCGGCGATCGCGACGCACACCCGCCCTGCCGTTCGGGTGGAAGTCGTCGCTCGCGTCGCCGAAGACCGGGAGCCCCTGCAGGGCCGCGGTTCGCGGCGTTGTTGAACAGATCCTGCAGTGGACGGTAGCGGCCGCCGTGCTCGAGGCCACTACTCCTGAATAATCTCGTCATAATCGTTGCTCGACGGGCCGCAAGGTCCCGTGCAGATGACTGCACTCTCAGGTGCGCGGCCGTGATGCGACGCCCTGGACTATGAACCGAAGAGGAAGGGCCCACGAGGTGGTGCGGGGCTGCCGCCGGCCGGAATGGTGACCGGATCGGGCGCGCCGCCGGTGAGCTTGTCGCCCAATCCGGCCGAGAAGGCAATCGGGTCTACTTCGGGATTCGTGCCCGGTGTCGTGCCGTAGACCATGCAGAACAGGTCCGCGCCAGTGTTGTTGGTGATCGTCGTGGTGACAGTACTGCCGGCGGCCGCAGCAAGTACGATGGACGCCGCACCGGGAGTGAAGATGTTCATCAGTGTCTTTTCGTTGTGGCGTGGAACGTGCCGGGTGCACGGTCAGGACCGGGGGCGACAAGAACGCCCCGCCTGCACCAGGGGGTTGGGCTGACGGGGCGCTACTGATGCAGCCAGTCTGGGGGACTGCACCGGTGAGGTTGTCGTCGGTGGCGTTCAGCGTGATACAACCGCCGCCCAGGCGAGGTTGGAATTCTGCCGGCGCGCGGCGATGAACGCTCGAAGATCTGCCGGGATTATGCGATGCTTGCGCGGCGAGAGCACCACCCGAGCGAGTTCGCCCCGGCGCATCATGCCTGCGACGACTCCCGCTGAGAATCCGATGATTTCACCGACCTGGGCGTAGGTCAGGAGCGGCTCATTGTCAGGCATCGTCGCTTCGTCCTGCCTTCGATGGGGCATCCAATGGCGCCCGGGCCATCATGAGAATTCGATCGAGATCCTCGAGGACTGCGTTCCGATTCGCCTCGAGCTGTGGGTCGGGCCCTCCTTGGGGACCGGATGCGCTGCGGGGTGCAGCGACGTAGTTCGTGGGGAGGTGCCGGTCGCAGTGTTCAGCGGGTTCCGGCCTGTGCGTACTCGGCGATCGAGTCGATGTTGGACTGGTCGATGAAGGCGGGTCCGGTCAGGGTCGGTGCACCGCCTCCGATGACGTTCCCGTTGTTCAGGTACAGCCACAGTGAGTCGATCGCGAGGTAGCCCTGGAGGAAGGGTTGCTGGTCGACTGCCCATTGGATGTCTCCGGATTTGATCGCGTCGACCAGTTCGGCGTTCGTGTCGAAGGTGACCACTTTCGCGTCGCTGCCCGCGTTGCTCACCGACTGTACGGCGGTGAGTGCGATCGGTGCCCCCAGCGTGAGGACGCGGTCGATGGCGGGGTCCTGCTGCAGTTTCGCGGTGATGGTGGCTTCGACGGACGGCATGTCCTTGCCGTTGACGTTGAGGATCTCGGTTTGACCGGAGAATCCCTTCGTCGCGCCGGCGCATCGTGCTTCGAGGCCGACGTGGCCTTGCTCCTGGATGACGCAGAGTGTCTTGCGGGCGCCGTCCTCGGTGAGCCGTTGGCCGGCGGCTTCTCCGGCGATTGCCTCGTCCTGCCCGAAGTATTCCTTGACGCCCAGCGGTTTCCAGGCATCGAGGCCGGAGTTGAACGCGACCAACGGTATTCCGGCAGCGTCCGCGCTCGCCGCGGCGGTGCGCATCGCGTCGGGTTTTGCCAGGGTGAGGGCGATGCCGTCGACCTGGCTGTCGATGGCGCTCTGGACGAGGTTGGCCTGATTGGGTGCCTCGGGGTCCGAGGAGTAGCGCAGTTCGATGTTGTCCTTGGCCGCGGCGGTCTCGGCGCCCTTGCGGACCAGGTCCCAGAAGGAGTCTCCGGGCACTTCGTGGGTGATCATGGCGATCGTCGATCGGGGGGTGTCGGCGGATCCTGCCGACATTCCGCTGCCGGACGATTCGGGCTTGCCGCCGGTGGCCGAGCATCCGGCAAGTGCGACGATCACGGCACTCGCACCGGCTACGGCGGTGAACCTGTGTGCGGGTCGTCGCTTTCTCGTCGACGACGCAGCGTTGGACCGGGTCATGGCATTGCTCCTTGTTGTGTTGGGTGTGGCAAGCCGAAAGTCCGATGGGGTCTAGTCCTCGGGGGATTTGATCGCGAGCACGGGTATGGGGACGCTCAGGAGCAGGCGTTGGCTGAGGCTGCCGAGGAGGGCTTTGCCACGGCAAGGTGTTTGGCCTCGGTGACTGCTGCCGTGAAGGCGTGTCTACCCTCCGCGCTGTCGGGTACGGCGACGATGACTGTCATGGCGTCCTTGTCTGTGGGTGCGGGTGTCGGCGGTGGGCCGGGTACTGGGGGGTCAGCGGAACTGGCCTCGGGCAAATTCCTCCTCGAGTTTTTCGAGGGAGCGTCCGCTGGTGTTGGGCAACATCTTCCACAGGAAGACGATGCAGACGAGGCCGAGGACGAAGAACACGAGGTAGGAGCCGGTGAGGCCGGTGATGCTGAGCATGATCGGGAAACCGTAGGTCAGGACGGCGTTGGTCATCCACAGCATCAGCACGGCGACGCCCATTCCGAATCCGCGCATCCGCAGGGGGAACATCTCCGAGAGGCAGACCCAGACCGGGACGTTGAGCATCATCTGCATGGAGAAGACGAACAGGCCGATGATCGCGAGAATGAGGTAGGCCTTGACGGTGCCTTCGGGGAGAAGCATTGCAGCACACACGATCAGGCCGTGGCAGACGGTGGTCGCGATGAATCCGCTGATGATCAGCGTGCGACGGGGGATGCGGTCGATCAGCACCCACAGGCAGATGATCGAGCCGACCACGCCGAGGACTCCGGGGACGGCGGCATTGACGATCAGTGCGGTGTTCGGGTCGAATCCGGCGGTGATCAGCAACTGCTGGCCGTGGTACAACACCGAGTTGATGCCGGTGCACTGCTGGGCGATCGCGAGACCGACGGCGGCGATCAGCAGGCGCCGCACCCACGGGACCGCCAGGTCCACCAGACCTCCGGTCTGGGCTTCCCTTTCCTCCTCGGCGAGATGCTCGACCTCGGCCATCTCCGCGCGCGCCCGGTCCTCGGTGCGCACCTGCATCAGCACCGCCAGCGCGTCGTCGTGCCGCTCCTTCGAGATCAGCCAGCGCGGGGACTCGGGCATCCGCAGCATGCCGAAGAACAAGACGACGGCCGGGATGGCGCAGACGGCCAGCATGTACCGCCACACACCCTCGTGATCGCCCCAGATGTTGGCGATGACCGCGTTGACGACGAATGCGAGCAACTGCCCGAAGACGATCACCAGCTCGTTGCGGCCGCTGAGTGTGCCGCGGCGCTCGGTCGGTGCCAACTCGGCCAGATAGACAGGGACGGTGACCGATGCTCCGCCCACCGCGAGTCCGAGCACGAACCGCGCCGGCAGCATGACTTCGAGGTTCGGGGCGAACACGGCGCCGAAGGTGCCGACGAAGAAGACTACGGCGAGGATGGTCAGGGTCTTCTTACGGCCGATCCGGTCGTTGAGCCGGCCGCAGGCCAGGGCGCCGATCGCGGCGCCGACGAGCAGGACGGCACCGATCAGACCT
This sequence comes from Rhodococcus sp. T2V, assembly GCF_029269925.1. Lineage (NCBI taxonomy): Bacteria > Bacillati > Actinomycetota > Actinomycetes > Mycobacteriales > Nocardiaceae > Rhodococcus > Rhodococcus sp. T2V. Next base: position 20,663 of record NZ_JARJBD010000108.1, on the reverse strand, counting down.
TCGGTGAACGAGGTGAGTCCGAGATCGTGCGTCATCGGTTCGAGGGCGCCGTTGAGAACGCCCGTGTCGTAGCCGAAAAGCAGCCCGCCGAAGGTGGCGACGACGGCGATCAGGTCGAGGCGACGCTGATGCGGACCCGGCCGCAGCGGCGGTAACGAGACGCTCGCTGATGCGAGTGGTAAGCCATGAGACACAGCGGTTCTCCAGTTTCTGCCCACAGGGCGATGACGATGGGGCGCGACAGCGGCCCTCGCGCGTGGGCGGGAAATACCCGGACGGGCGGGGTGGTGTCAGCGGGCCGGGGCGAAGGCCGCTTCGAACGCGTCGAGTGCGGTGTCCGAGTCGCCTGATGCCCATGCCTCGAGGCCGACGACGCCGGTGTAGCCGATCCGTCTCAGTGCGGACGCGACACCGGCGTAATTGATCTCGCCGGTGCCCGGCTCGCAGCGGCCGGGCACGTCCGCGACCTGAATCTCACCGATGTACGGCAGGGCCTCGGTGACCAGGTCGATCAGGTTTCCCTCGCCGATCTGCGCGTGGTAGAGGTCGAGGTTCAGCCGGAGGTTCGGGTGGTCGACCGCCCGGACCAGGGCGAGGGTGTCGGCCGCGGTGGCGAACGGTGTGCCGGGGTGATCGACCGCGACGTTGAGGTTTTCGAGCACGAACGTGCGGCCCGCGGCGGCGCCGAGTTCGGCCACCGTCTAGAGGGTGTCCGCGGCGGTGAGCCACATCGCGGGGGTCACCACCTGGACCGGCCGAACCGGGAGGCCGCCGTCACCGAGACCGGTTCCGTGCAGGTTGAGCCGCGGGCAGTCGAGACGTTCGGCCACCTCGAGGGACCGGTGCGCGCTGGCGAGCAGCTCCGCTATTCCCTCGGGCTCGGTCAGGTTTCCGGTGAGATAGCCGGTCATGGAGGAGAATTCGGCGCCGGATCCGGCGACGGCGTCGATGTCCTTGCTCGACCAGTCCCAGATCTCCACGAGCAGTCCGCGATCGGCGATCCGCTTGATCCGGTCGAGCACCGGCAGATCGAGGTACAGCATCTCGGCGCAGGCGGCCAGCGCGATCCCGGTCATGCCGGCACCTCCGCGACGAGGTCGGCGATTTCGACGGCGCGGCCGGTGGCAGCGCTGCGGACTGCGGCGAGGGCGACGCTCAGGGCGATGCGGGCGTCGGTGCCGGTCACCGGTGCGGGGGTACCGGTCCGGATCGCGCGGGTGAACGCGACGAATTCGGCGAGGTAGGCGCTGCGCAGCAGGTCGGTGTCGCGGCGGGAGGTGTCGATACCGATCCCTTCCGGTCCGTAGTAGGTCATGTCGCTGGCGCGGACGTTGCCGGCGGTGATCATGCCGCCCGAGCCGAATACCTCCGCGCGCACGTCGTACCCGTAGAGTGCGCTGAAGCTCGCCTCGGCGGTCGCGATCGCCCCGTTGTCGAATTCGATCGTCACGACCGCGGTATCGCGGTGTCCCGCAGCTTTGGCGTCCGGGCGGATCAGGGCGTCGGCGAGTGCGGTCGCCCGGACCGGTCGTGCGCCCGGGTTGAGGAAGCACAATGCGTCGAAATCGTGAATCAGTGTCTCCAAGAAGATGGTTCCTGGCGGAATCCGCGCCGGATCGGCCGAGAACGGGCCGGGATCGCGGGTCACCGATCGCAGCAACTGCGGGGTCCCGACGCGGCCGGCGTCGATCGCAGCGCGAGCGGCGACCCATCCGGGTGCGAACCGTCGGTTGAACCCGACCTGCAGCACCACACCGGCGTCGGCGGCGGCCGTGATCGCCCGGTCCGCCTCGTCGAGGGTCACCGCCATCGGCTTCTCGACGAACACGTGCTTTCCCGCCGCGGCGGCCTGGGTGACGAGGTCCGCGTGCGTGCGGGCGGGGGTGGTGATCAGGACGGCGTCGACGTCCGATCGATCGAGTACCGCCTGAGCCGACCGTTCCACCACGGAGATGTCGAGGTCGTCGGCAAGGCGGTCGGCGTTCGGTGTGGGATCGGCGACGGCGACGAGCGTGGCGCCGGGGACGTGGCGGGCAACGAGTTCAGCGTGGTTCGAGCCGATCCGGCCTGCGCCGATCAACGCCAGACGTACCGGGGTGTTGGTAGACATGTGATGCTCCGAACTGGGGAAATAGGGACTAGTACGTTCTACTAGTACGTTCTAGTCATGAATGTTAGATGGATCACGTCCGGCGGTCAAGGCTCATTGCCGGGGCCGGTGCGACGATCGCGAGGAATGGGGGTGACGATGGCTGCGGTACAGACCGATGACGGTGGTGACCACCGCCTGACCATGGCCGACGTCGCCGCGGCCGCGGGTGTCTCGACGGCTCTGGTGTCGATCGTGATGCGCGAAGTGTCCGGCGCGAGCGGAGCGACGAGGGTGCGGCAGGTCGCGGACGACCTGGGATGCGTGCCCGACTAGGGACGCCCGCGACCTGTCGCGTTGTCGCGCCCGCTTGTCCGGGCGACTTCTCCGCGCGCAGAGATCATTGTGGAACCCGGACACTAAATGGCTAGGGTAGTGTGCCATTAATGGAAAGTTCACTTCGATTCGGGAGATGGAATGCGGATTCTCGTTGCGGGCGGTACCGGCAAGGTCGGCGCGGCCGTCGTGGAAGCGCTGAGGGGTAAGCACGAGGTGCTGGTGGCCTCTCGGACGAGTGCGTATCGGGTGGATGTCGGTGACGGATCATCGATTGATCGCCTGTTCGGGCAGGTCGGCACCGTCGACGCGGTGGTCAGTGTGTTGGGGTCGACGCCGTTTCCGCAGTTCGCTGACCTGACGACCGGCCACTTCCAGGCCGGTATCGCGAACAAGCTGCTCGGGCAGATCGACCTGGTGCTGCGCGGTCTCCCGTTCGTCGCCGACGGCGGATCGTTCACACTGATTTCGGGCGTTCTCGCCCGCGAGCCCATCCGTTCCGGAGCCGTGGCATCGACCGTCAACGGAGGGCTCGAGTCCTTTGTGCGCGCTGCCGCGACGGAACTGCCGCGGGGCATCCGCATCAACGCGGTCAGCCCGACGGTGGTCACAGAAGCCCTCGACGTGTACGGCGATTTCTTTCCCGGATTCGCGCCGGTGCCGGTAGCTGATGTTGCCCGGGCGTTCGTGAAGTCGGTGGACGGTGTTCATACGGGGCGCATCTATGAACTCGACTGAGTTGCGGGCCCGGCGCGTCGCGTCGAATCGCCAAAGGTCGGACGGTTCGCGTGTGAGTGCGGGGCACGGCGGGACGGTGCGAGCCGGTGGGCAATCGATCCACCGACACCTACCGGTCCCGGTGTCCGGCGAAGCCGATCAAGGCAACGCCGAGTGGCAGCAGTTCTCGGCGTGCCGCGGTTCGAATACCGAGTTGTTCTTCCCTCGAGACGGTGAAGCGCACCATGTTCGACTGAGCCGTGAACGATCCGCGAAGAAACTGTGTGACGCCTGCCCGGTGGCGCGGAACTCTCGGTCGGTCTCGCTCTGATCGGCCGGTCGGGGCATTGTTGTATCCAGGGCATCGGTAGCGAGGAGGAAATATGCCGGAACACCGTGAGGTTGCTCTCCTGCCGGTGGCCACCACCACACGTCGCGACGGTGTGATCGCGCAGATCAAACGCGCCATTGTGCTCGGTTCGCTGCATCCCGGGGAGAAGCTCACCGAGGCGCGACTCTCCTCCGAGTTGAACGTGAGTCGTCCGACCGTCCGGGAGGCGCTGAGTCAGCTGGCCCAGGAGGGCCTGCTCGTCCAGGAGCCCTATCGGGGTTTGCGGGTGGCCTCGCTCGACGATGCGGCACTGCTCGATATCGCGGAAACGCGGATGGCGCTCGACATGCAGGCGGTGTCGGCGATCTTGGCCGATGCGTCCGGGCATCGGATGGAACTCGTCCTGCAGGCGTGGCGCGACTTCGAAGCCCGCGCATTCGATCCCGATCCGCTCGCCTATCACGAAGCCCACCTGGCGTTTCATCGGAGTATCTGGGCGGCGTCGGAAAACTACCTGCTGATGCGGCTGTGGCCGGTCACGGAAGCGCATATCACGATTGCGCTGCTGCACGACCAGTACACGCGCGCCGATCCCGCGCGCGCTCACGCGGTGCATGCCGCCTTGATCGAGGCTTTCGAGACCCGTGACCTGGAGCGGATTCGTGCCGCCTTCACGGTGCACACGATCGGCAGTGCGCGCGAGTTGGTCGCTCTGCTGGCCGCGCGTCGCGCCGCGACCTGACGATAGCTCCGTCTCACGCCCGAAAGACGTAACCGATCCCCCGGACGGTGTGGATCGTTCGTCCGGCGCCCGTGGCCTCGAGCTTGTTGCGCAGCGAACTGATGCACACATTCAGAACGTTCGACCGTGTCGCCATCGATGCCGGAATCGCCCAGACGGTACGGAGGAGATCTTCGCGGGAAACGACGCGCTCGACATTCTTGGCGAGGACGACCAGGAGGCCGAACTCCTGTCGGCTCACGTCGACGCATTGGCCGTTGGCGTGAACCGTTCTCGCGGTGAGGCTGATGGTCAACTCGGGGAAGATGAGGTCGTCGATCGGTGCCCAGCGCACGCGACGAAGGACGGCGCGGAACCGTGCTGCGAGTTCGGGCACGGTGCAGGGCATGACCACGTGGTCGTCAGCGCCGGCATCGAGGATGGCGATGCGGTCTGCGCTGGACGCTGTGCTGCTGACGACACAAATTCCGGCAACGATTCCGTCGAGTCGCTGCCGTTGAACCGTGGACGCGATCTTTGCCCCATCGCGTTGGAAATAGGCGATCAAATCGGGGCGCAGTGCGTTGAGCCTGCTCGGTGTCAGGTCGCCCTGGTCGGTGGTGGAAACGCGAAGACCGTGGGCGCCGAGCTTGCTCAGCAGGGTCGGCGATCCGAGGCCCACTAGCAGTACCGAGGGTTGTGTGAGTTCATCTGACGCGAGGCAGGTCACGGATCCGATCCTCTTCGGGAAGCACCAACGGCGATGACATCTGCAGCGGCATGCTGCAACACATCTCGCGAAGAAGGTCTCGGCACAGCACCGCCCAGGGCGGTGAGAAAGGTTCGCCTGCGGTCACGTTCATCTACGAACTCCGGATTGATCGGGGGCGCCGGTGGCGCCCTGGGGACGTGCCAGTCCGTCGGCGACACTTCCCGGCTTCATCGTGACTCCAATTACATCCCATGCTTGCCGTTTTTGGCAAGATTCACTTACCATTAATGGGTCACTTGCTCTCCAGGAGGTATCCATGTCAGAAGATCTCAAGGGCGTCTACTCGGCGGTCGCCACTCCGTTCACTCAGGATCAGCAGCTCGACGAGGCCGGCCTGCGCCGGTTGGTCGACCGCACCATCGAATCCGGGATCCACGGCCTCGTTCCGCTGGGATCGACGGGTGAGTTCTTCGCCCTGAGCCGCGGCGAACGCGAATGCGCGTTGGAGGTGGTGCTCGAGCAGACCGCAGGACGGGTGCCGGTGGTACCGCATACCGGGGCGACCAGCACCGCCGAGGCGATCGCGCTGTCCCGGCACGCGGAGAAGGCGGGTGCGACCGCGCTGATGCTGGTGGCGCCGTACTACGAGCCGTTCAGCATCGACGAGGTCAAGAGCTACTACAAGGACGTCGCCGGATCGGTGTCGATCCCCGTGATGGCCTACAACCTGCCTGCCGCAACCGGAGTGAACCTGACCCCGCAGATCCTCGGTGAATTGATCGACGAGGTTCCCAACGTCAAGTACGTCAAGGACACCAGCGGTGACTTCACCGCCGCGGCGCAGCTCATCCACGAGTTCGGGGACAAGGTCTCGGTGTTCGTGGGCTGGGACACCCTCTTCTACGCCGCCCTGCTCGAGGGTGCCGCCGGCTCGGTCATCGGCGCGGCGAACGTGGTGCCACGTCAGCTGGTCGATGTGTACGACGCCATCGCGGCGAGCGACCTCGAGCTTGCCCGCAAGCTGTGGGCCAAGCTGTTCCCGGTGATGAGCACCCTCGTCAGCGGTGGATACACCGCGGCCGTCAAGGCTGGGATGGAGCTGGTCGGTCACCCCGCCGGCCCGCAGCGGGCGCCCGGTGCCGCCCTGACCGGCCCGCGCCTCCGCGAGCTCGAAAAGGCCCTCGCGGTACTGTAAACGGGGACGCACCGTCCCGCCGATATCGACGATCGCCGGCTCCGACACGGGGCCGGCGATCATCGTTGTGGTCGGGCTTTTTCGACTCGGGAAGTCGCATCAGCCACGCCGAGACCGGCAGATGAAGGGCGTCCTCTCGGCCGCGCCGCAGCTGGATCACGCTGTCGGCGATCAGGTCTCGCACAGCCATACCGACTGGAACCGAGTGTGTTCCTCGATCATCGGGCGCGGGACGGGACCGTCGATGACGAGGTGCGTCCAACCATCGCCGCGGGACCAGTGATGCGCAATGTGCGTCGCGCGAGCCCGCGCCGCGGGTGCTCGACCTGCCGGCCTCGCAATAGCTCCCCCCGGGCGGTGCGTCAAGAGGTGTGCGCTGACGCACGGCAGAACGGCGGGGGACGAAGTCGTGACTTCGTCCCCCGCCGTTCGGATTTCGGACTAGTAGCCGTCGCGGTCCGGTCTCATGCGCGACCGGCGCGGAGCCGTTCGGCGACCTCGATGGCATCACCCTCGGGTGCGGTGGAGTCGGCGCCCGGCTTTGCGATCACCAGGTAGACGAACCCGGCGACGGTGATGATGGAGAACCCGATCAGTGCGATCCAGCGGTCGACGAACGGTAGGCTCTCGTCGCCGCTGGGCCGGGCCAGGATGATCATGGCGATGATGCCGTAGACCAGGGCGGCGATGTTGACGGCGATGCCCAGTTTGCCGAGGGTCCACGGTCCGCCGGGCTTCCAGCCCTTGAATCGCATCCGTAGCGCGGCCAGGACCACCATCTGGAAGGCGAAGTAGGCGGCGATGACCTGGAACGCGGCGATCCGGAACAGGGAGTCGGGGAAGAAGTACACGAAGACGGTGAGCAGCACCGGTGCAACGTTGATTCCCAGCAGCGCGTTGACCGGGATGTGGTTCGAGGAGGTGCGGGCGAAGAAGTGGCTGCCGGGGAACATGTCGTCGCGGGCGAACGAGTACACCAGGCGGCTGACGGCGGTCTGCTGGCCCATCACACCGGCCAGGAACGAGGTCAGTGCGATGACGAGGAACGCTTTGGATCCGACCGTGCCGAGGCTGCCCTGCAGGATCGTCGGGATGGGGTTGGCGTCCTCCCCGGCCACGACGGCCGCCAGATCCGGGCAGGCGAGGACGAATCCGGAGAATGCGAGCAGGGCGGCACCGCCGCCGACGAGAACCGTCAACGCCATCGCGCGCGGGATGGCGCGGGCCGGGTTCGGGGTCTCCTCGGCGACCTCGCCGCAGGCCTCGAAGCCGTAGAACATGTACAGGCCCACCAGTGATGCTCCGATGAAGGCGTAGATGTAGCTCTGCCCGCCACCGGCGCCCATGGTGTCGAAGAAGACCGAAAAGGGCTGCTTGCGCTGGAAGATGAGCAGGTACAGGCCGATCGCGACGACGCCGATGAGCTCGGCGGTCAGGCCGACGACGGAGATCCGGGCGAGGGTCTTGGTGCCGGTGAGATTGAACAGCAGGCAGACGGTCAGCACCGACAGGGTGATGATCAGTTTCTGCAGCCCGGTGGCCGAGACCGACGGCTCGTCCGCGGTGCCGAACAGCAAGCTTGCGATGAAGTCGGAGCTGAACATGGCGGTGGTGGTGATGCCGATGGTGATGGCGCAGATGTAGATCCACGACATCAGCCAGGCGTACTGGCCGTTCCAGAGCCGGCGCGCCCATTGATACAGGCCGCCCGCGAGCGGGAACTGGGAGACGATCTCGCCGAAGACCAGTGCGACCAGCAGTTGTCCGAAGCCGACGATGAAGATCCAGAACACCGCCGGCGGTCCGGCGGTGGAGATTCCCAGCGCGAAGATCGAGACCACGCCGACCATCGGGGACAGGTAGATGAAGCCGAGGGCGAAGTTCGCCCACAGGTTCATCTTGCGCTCGAACTTCGGTTCGTAACCGAGGGCGCGGAGATGCTCGTCATCTCCATGGGGGGCGACTTCGCGGCTGTTGCCCGTATCGCGCGTCTCTAGCATGTTTCCTCCGGGGATGGGGACCGACCGAGTGAATCGAAGATCGACGCAGTGTGCGGATCGACTTCAACTCGACCTCTCAGTGATGCATGTCACTGTGCCATTAAGGTTAATTGACCTAGCCATTTTTGGCAATACGTTGCGGTAAACGTTGTGTGACAGGGTCGCGGCTGCGAGAGAACGACACTGCACGCCCCCGAAACATGGGGGCGTGCAGTCTCGTTCGGTGTTCTGTGTGTGTTCAGAGCGCAGTGAGCCAGGTGTCGCCCAGGGTGTATCCGTTCGGGAAGGGATCGCTGGGGTCGAGTCCGAGCTGGGTGGTGCCGGTGATCCAGGCCCGTCCGGCGACGCTGGGGACGACCGCGTCGTACCCGCCGATGGTGGTCACGGACTCCACGCGGGAGTCGAACTTGGTGCCGATCAGCGATTCGTGGACGAATCGCTCGCCGACGGCGAGTTCGCCGCGGGCGTGCAGGACCGCCACTCGTGCCGAGGTGCCGGTGCCGCACGGGGACCGGTCGATCCGGCCGGGGGAGACGACGACGGCGTTCTTCGATGTCAGATACTCGCCGCTCTCGTCGGTCTGCCGGGACAGCGGTCCGGTGAAGACCGTCTGGGTGATGCCGGGGATCTCCGGGTTTTCGGGGTGCTTGACCTCGTACTGCTGCGCGCCGGCCTTCTTGATGCGCTGGCCGAGTTCGCACAGGGCGCGGGCCTCGGACGGCACCAGGTCGAAACCTGCTTCGGTGGCGTCGACGACGACGTAGGTCATTCCGCCGTAGGCGATGTCGACGGTGAGCTTGCCCAGATCGGGGACGTCGAGGGGCACCTGGGTGTGGTAGACGAAGGCCGGCTGGTTGGTGAGCCGAACGTTTTCGACCTTGCCGTCCTTGCATTCGCACTGCACCTTGATCAGGCCGGCGGGGGACTCGAGGACCACTTCGGTGACCGGCTCGGTCATCGGCAGCATCCCCGTCTCGAGCAGCACGGTCGCCACGCACATGGTGTTCGACCCGGACATCGCCGGGTATTCCGTCGACTCGAGGATGACGTAGCCGAGGGGGGCGTCGGGGTGGTTGGACGGCAGGATGATGTTGGCGTTCTGCACCGCCGCACCGCGGGGCTCGAACAGAATCAGCTGGCGGATCTGATCGAGGTTCTCCTCGAGGTAGACGCGCTTATCGAACATCGTCTGGCCGGGAACGTCGCCGATGCCCCCGACGATGACGTTGCCGACCTCGCCTTCCGCGTGGCAGTTCACCACATTGAGTACGCGGCTGAATCGCATTGTTCGCTCTCTTCTTTCGGCGCTACCGACGCGCGCTGAGGTTGTCTTTCGGGTACCCGCGGCCCGGTCCTGCGCCGTTGGGCGCCGGCCCGGGCCGCGGTGTCCGGTGGGCAGACGGACTTACCGGTTACCGAAGATCGTCCGGTGCCAGTCTTTGCGGGCGACGCCGGTGATATCCGACATCACATGTTTGATGTTGGTGTACTCGTCGAGCGAGTAGGTCGACATGTCCTTTCCGTAGCCGGACTGCTTGTATCCGCCGTGCGGCATCTCGCTGATGATCGGGATGTGGTCGTTGACCCACACGCACCCGGCGGCGATGTCGCGGGTGGCGCGTTGCGCCCGGTACAGGTCCCGGGTCCACGCCGAGGCGGCCAGACCGAACGGGGTGTCGTTGGCCAGCGCGATGCCCTCGTCATCGTGGTCGAAGGGGAGCACGACCAGGACCGGGCCGAAGATCTCCTGCTGCACGATCTCGCTGTCCTGCGCGGCGCCGACGACCAGGGTGGGCTCGTAGTAGAAGCCGTCGGCGAGGTCGCCACCCGGGATGCTCCCGCCCCGCACGATCGTGGCCCCGCCGGCGCGGGCGCGGTCGACGAACCCGGCGACGTGCTCCTGCTGACGGCGCGAGACCAGCGGCCCCTGATCGGTGGACGGATCGGTGGTGGGACCGAGTCGGACGGTGTCCATCACGGCGGCGACACCGTCGACGAACCGGTCGAACAGCGGGCGCTGGACGTAGGCGCGGGTCGCGGCGGTGCAGTCCTGGCCGGTGTTGATCAGCGACGCGGCCACCGCCCCCTGAATGGCGGCCTCGAGATCGGCGTCGTCGAAGACGACGAACGGGGCCTTGCCGCCCAGTTCCAGATGCAGCCGCTTGCCGGCCGCGGCGGCGGCGATGCGGTGTCCGACCGGGGTGGAACCGGTGAACGAGACCATGTTGACGTCGCGGTGGGTCACCAGGGCGTTGCCGGCGGTGGTGCCCTTGCCGGTGATCACGTTGATCACCCCGTCCGGCATCCCCGCGCGGCTGGCGGCCTCGGCGAACAGCAACGAGGTCAACGGCGTGATCTCGGCGGGTTTGAGGACGATGGTGTTTCCGGCGGCCACCGCGGGCAGGATCTTCCATGCGGCCATCTGCAGCGGGTAGTTCCACGGGGCGATCGATCCGACGACGCCGATCGGTTCGCGGCGGATGCTCGAGGTGTGATCGCCCGAGTACTCGCCCGAGGCCTTGCCCTCGAGATTGCGCGCCGCGCCGGCGAAGAAGGCGACGTTGTCGATGCTGCCCGGCACGTCGAACTCGGTGGTCAGCTTGATCGGTTTACCGGCCTGCGCCGACTCCACGGTCGCGAGCTGATCGGCGATGGTGTCGAGTTCGCGGGCCCACCGGGTCATCACCTCGCAGCGGTGGGCCGGGGTGGCGCCGGCCCAGTCCGGTAGGGCGCCGGCGGCGGCGGTGACGGCGTCGTCGACGTCCTCGGTCGATGCCAGGGGGCCGGTGACGACGGTCCGACCGGTGGACGGGTCGAGTACGTCGAACGTGTCGGCGGACTTGCCGTCACGGTAACGGCCACCGATGTACTGCGCGGGGCGGTCCCAGATATGTTGCGCCACAGTGATTCCTTCGTTTCTTCCGGACAGGGGAGGGTGGTCGGGTCGGCGTCGCGTCGGGCCGGTCAGCGGTTGTCCACCATCACGTGCTTGAGGCGGGTGTACTCGAGCAGCCCGGCCTCGGCGTTCTCGGTGCCGATGCCCGAGGCCCCGAATCCGCTGACGGGCAGGTCCGCGGCGAAGACCAGGTGGTTGTTGACCCACACGGTGCCGAAGTTCAGGGCGTTCTGGACGCGGGTGGCGGTACCGACGTTGCTGGTGAACACCGACGACGCCAGCCCGTACAGGGTGCCGTTGGCCAGCGCGATCGCCTGCTCCTCGGTCTCGAAGGTCTGCACGGTGAACACCGGTCCGAAGATTTCCTCCTGGACCAGTTCTTCGTCGTCGGCGACTCCGACGACGATCGTCGGGGGGAAGAAGAACCCGTCACCCTCGCAGTTCTCGCCGCCGGCGACCACGCGGGCGCCGGAGGTGCGGGCCTTGATCTTGGCGAGCACCCGGTCGCGCTGCTGGGCGGAGTTCAGGGGCCCGATGGTGGTGGTGGGATCGAGGACGTCGCCGAGCTTTTCGCGGCTGCACCGCGCCTTCAGTCCGTCGACGAATGCATCCAGCAGGGACGCGTGCACGATGACCCGGCTTGCGGACATGCACTCCTGGCCGGTGTTGTACAGCCCGCCGATCGCGATTGCGTCGAGCGCGGATTCGAGGTCGGCGTCGCCGAAAACGATGACGGGGGAGTTGCCGCCGAGCTCCATGATGGCCTTCTTGACGCCGTCGGCGGCCGCGATGCCGACCTTGCGGCCGGTCTCGATGGATCCGGTGAACGAGACCACGTCGATCTTCGGGTGCCGGGCGAGGGCGTCACCGGCGACGGCGCCGGTGCCGAAGACCACGTTGAACACCCCGTCCGGGAGCACCCGGGCGACGATCTCGGCGAGCCACGCGGTCGAGTACGGAGTGGTCTCGGCGGGCTTGAGGACGTACGTGTTGCCGGTGGCGAGGGCCGGGAACACCTTGGCGACCGCCTGCAGCAGCGGGTAGTTCCACGGGGTGATGCCGGCGGCGACGCCGACCGGTTCGCGGCGCATGATCGAGGAGACACCCTCGAGGTAGTCACCGCTGGAGGGGGCAGGCAGGGTGCGGGCGGCGCCGGCGAAGAACCGCATCGCGTCGATCACCCCGGGCAGTTCCTCGTCCCGGACCGCGGTGATGGGCTTGCCCGCATCGACCGCCTCGATGATCGAGATCTCCTCGAGCAGTTCCTCGGTCAGGGTGGCGATGTCGAGCAGGAACTTCGAGCGGGCGGCGGGGGTGAGGGCCGCCCACCCGGGCTGCGCGGTGCGGGCGGCGGCCACCGCGGCGTCGACGTCGGCAGCAGAGGAGGCCGGGACCGTGCCGATTTCGCGGCCGGTGGACGGGTCGATCACCGTGATGGTGTCGGGCGAGCTCGACGGGGTCCAACGACCGTCGATGAAGTTGCCGGTCACTCGTCCGGCGAGCGTGTGCAGCACCGAACGCTGATCGGATCCGATCGTGGAGAGGGTCATGGGTGAGATCCTTTTCTTTTCGGGCAGGTCTGGGGGTGACGGGACTATCGAGGTGTCGGTCGGTAGGAGCCGGGGTAGTTCATCGCTGCCTCGAAAACCTCGTCGGAGAGTTCCTCGGCGGCGTCCTCCAGGCGCGGCGGGTTGCGGTGCTGACCGGGGTAGCCGATCAACTCTCGGACCGCGGGCACGAGGTAGTAGGCGCCGCTGACCGCGGTCGCCAGCACCTCGAACCGCGCCCGGTCGCTCTCGTGCAGGTCGATGACGGCCGGTTCGAGGTCGGGGACCGTCTCCAGTCGTGTCAGCTCCGTCTGCAGCGCACCGACCAGGTCCGCCCGGGCGGTCAGGGCCCGCTCGAGCCAGATCCCGTCGGGGTCGGCGTCGCGGAGGCTTGGCCGGGTCGCCGTGGCGGGGATGAGGACGTCGGCGATGCGCCAGAGCGTCTGCCGTTCCTGCTCGCTCAGGTGTGTCATTCGGAAATCTCCTGCCAGCGTGCGTTGTTCGTGAGGTGTTCGGCGGCACGCAGAGCCAGTGCCGTGATGGTCGCGGTCGGGTTGACCGCCCCCGAGGTGGGCATCACGCTGCCGTCGACGATCGCCAGGTTCGGCACGTCGTGCGCGATGTTCCACTCGTTGACCACCGACGTGGCGGGATCGGTGCCCATCGTGGCCGTGCCCAGCAGATGTCCGGGCTGCTCCGGCCACAGGTCGGTGGCCACCGTGCGGACCGCTCCGGCGGCCTCGTGCGCCTCGGCGGCGCGTTCGAGATTGAACTGCAGGAGTTTCTTGGTGTTCTCCGACAACCGGTAGCGCACACGGGGAGCCGGGATGCCGTTCGAATCGGTGAGCGTCGGGTCGAGATCGACGTGGTTGCTCTCCTCTGGCATGTCCTGCGAGTTGATGCCCCACTGCAGGCCCCGGCCGAGCGTTTCGTCCATACGGTCGTGCACCGCCGGCCCCCACTTCTCGGCGAACGGGCGCCGGTCGTGCAGCGACAGTGCGCGCAGCGGCCCGCCGATCGGCATGACCTGCCACTTCGCGCCGCCGACGAAGCCGCGGGATGCATCGGTCTCGTAGAACTCGAGCGAGTGAATGGCCTGCCCGGCCGGTCCCAGCCAGCTGTCGAGCGGCTCGTCATAGATACCGGTGACCTCGGCGTTCGGGTGCAGCATCAGCCGCTTGCCGACCAGGCCGGACGAGTTCGCCAGCCCGTTCGGGGCGCCGCCGTGCGCGGAGAGCAACAACAGTCGTGGGGTGCCGATGCCGTTCGCGGCGACGACGACCAGTCGGGCCTTCTGCCGGTGCTCGCGGCCGGCGGCGTCGACGTAGACGGCGCCGTCCGCGCGACCCTTGGCGTCGACGGTGATCGTGCTGACCCGGGCGCCGGTGATCAACCGGGCGCCGTGCCGGATGGCGGTCGGCCAGTGGGTGAGATCGAAGGACGACTTCGCCCCCTCCGGACAGCCGGTCTCACAGGTGCCCCACCGGGCGCATCGCGCGAACTCACCATGCTTCTGGGAGGCAATCGCGTTGGGGGAGGGCCACCAGTGCCAGCCCAGCTTGTTCATCCCGCGAGCCGCGATCCGCCCGATCTTGCCGATGGGATGCGGCGGCAGCGGGGGCACCATGCCGTCGGGGTACATCGGGTCGCCCTCGAGTCCGGCGAGGCCGACGGCGGCGTCCATCCGGTCGTAGTACGGGGCGAGGTCCTCGTAGGTGATCGGCCAGTCGTCGGCGACACCGTTGAGGGTCTTGACCCGAAAGTCCGAGGGCAGCAGGCGCATCCAGTGCGCGCTGTAGATCAGCGTGCTGCCACCGACGCCCGCGAACATCACCGGCGAGACGTCCGACTCGGACACGTTCGTCGGATAGTCCTCGGCGTTGCCGCGCACGTTCGGTTCGGGATACCACTGCTTCTGCGCCAGCAACTCCCATTCCGGCTTGACGGCAGGAAACTCGCCGCTGTTGACCCAGCGGCCCTGCTCCAGGCAGACCACCGAGAACCCGTGCCGGGCCATGTGCTCGGCCACGACACCACCGGAAGGGCCGGCGCCGATGATCAGGACATCCGCCCGATCCGAAGGTGTAGGTGTCCCATCGCCGATTGTCATCGGGATATCTCCTCCCGGCCACGCGGGCCTTGGGTCGTACCGGAGCGGCAACCGCAGGTCGCGCATTCGCTCGTCAGTTCACTCACGCGGCGCCGAGACGCCGATCACACCTAAGAGGATAATTAACTTGGCCATTTTTGGCAAGATAAATGCAACTGAGGCGGATGATCGTCAGATCATCCGCCTCAGGAAAGGGGAAAAGGGGGAGTGGGTCAGTGGACGCCGGCGGTGAGGAAGGCCGGCAGTTGCCGGTGCGGGGTGCGCTGGAGGACGTCCGCGACGATGCTCTCGAAATGGCCGAGATGCCGGTACATCTCCTGTTCGATCTCGACAGGGTCGCCCCGCTTGAGCGCTGCCAGCGTCGCTTCGTGCAACTCCACCCCGCATTCGTAGTCTTCCGGGGTGCGCAGCATCATGTCGTGGACGGGGGCGAGCTCCTTTTCCAGTCCCTTCATCATCGCCTCGAGGGACGGGTTGCCCGCGGCGCGCCAGATGGTCCGGTGGAACAGCAGCTCGGCCTGAGCTGCCCGGGCGAGGTTGTCCTTGTGGGCGCGCAGTAGATCGATCGAGTGCTGCATCAGCTGGTAGTGCTCGTCGGTGGCGCGCACGGCGGCCAGCTGCGCCACGCGCGGCTCGAGGGTCTTGCGCGCCTCCAGGATGCGGAAGATCTCGTCCGCCTGGAGCGGGTCGGCCTCCGGTGAATTCTCGAGGCCCTCGGGGATCCAGATCGAGATCACTTCGGGGTTGCCGTGCCGACCCGGGCGGCTGCGGAGGATGCCGGCTTCGACGAGCTTGGAGATCGCGCTGCTGACCGTCGGACGCGAGACGTCCATTTGTGCGGCGAGCACCCGCTCCCCGGGTAGGACGTCGCCTTCGCGCAGCTCACCGGACTTGATGCGGTCGATGATCTGGTGCATGACGTCACCGCCCGCGCTTCGGCTCCGTACCGGCCTGAAGTCCCTCACCATTGCCTCCTCGTGCGTTGCCGTGCCCGCTCCATTACATGGTAAGACATCTGCCAAATATGGCCAGTCATTGTGTCCGCTGAAGATGTGGATCGGTTGTGGTCCCGCTACAGGGGTGATGCCCGCGCCGACGCCGCGATCGCGCTGGTGGTGAGACCGAGGGTTGCGACGAGGATGCCGAGGAGGGCCCACAGCGACGCGGACTCGTCGTCATCTGCGGAGTGGGCTGCGGTGTCCAGAAGGCCGGCGGCGAGTCCACCGACGCCCAGGACGATGCCCAGACCCGCCGTCCAGAACGTCACGACGGACAGCGTGCCGAACACCATCGCGACAACGGAGAGCAGTGAGGTGCCCATGCGCTGCGGTTCACGTGGCGGTGATTGCTGTCGCCCGAGACGGCGCGGCGACCCTGGCGGTGCCAGTCTGGTACCGGCTCGACGAGTCGGGGGACCTCCTGGTGTGGACAGAGCGCGGAACCGTCAAGGAACGACAGGTATCTCGGGCCCGACGAGGCCGAGGCCTACCGTGCAGAGTCGCACAACGACAAGGCCGCACCGCTCCGAATGAGCCCGATTACCTGGCACACCGCCGACTACAGCAAGCCCACCTCGTCACGGGGCCGGAGCGGGTTCCGCACTCACAAACGTTGAAAACAGCTCCACAGTTCCCTATATGCCGCGGGGTCAGTTCGTGTACAGCGCCGCGCCGAGTCCGCCGTCGACGACGATGGCCGCGCCGTTGACGAACGACGCGTCGTCCGAGACGAGGAACCGCACCACATTTGCGACTTCGGCGGGTTCGGCGATCCGCTCCACCGGATAGGCGGAGGCAATTTCCTGCCGTGCCAGTTCAGGGTCGGCATGGGCAGCAAAGTACTGCTGGACCATCGGGGTGTTCATGTCACCGGGAAGCACTGCGTTGGCGCGGATTCCGGCGCGCGCCAGTTGGCGCGTGACGGCGATGCTGCGAGTGAGTCCGAGAACTGCATGCTTGCTGGCGGTATACGCGGTCAGCATCGGGTCTGCGCTCACCGACAGGACGGAGGCGATGTTGACGATGCTTCCCCCGTGGCCGTGTCGCAGCATCGCGGCTGCGGCGTGTTTGCACACCCAGAAAGGGCCGCGAACGTTCGTCAGGTCGATGGCGTCCCAGTCCTCGTTTGTGGTCTCCAGAAAGTTCCGTTCGATCTGACGTCCGGCATTGTTGACCACGAAGTCGAGCGTTCCGAAGCTGGACTCGACCTGTGTGAGGGCGTCGACCACGCTCGGTTCGTCCGTGACATCGGCCTGCAAGGCGACGACGGTCCCTTGCAGGCCCTGGGCCATCCGTGCGGTTTCCTGCAAGGTGTCGGCGTTGCGGCTCAGGGCGACGACGTTGGCGCCGTGGGCGGCCAGCGCCAGCACTGTTGCCCGGCCGAGGCCACCGGAAGCGCCGGTGACGAGTCCGGATTTAGCTGTGCAAGAGAGCATGTGGTTCCTCAACTAGGGCGAGATCGCGATCGACGGGCCCATTGCGAGATATCCCGCTCCGGGCGCGTGACTGCGAGACGCGGCGACTGAACCCAGGGTCATCGACACCGGCACTCGTCGGATTCCGCGAATGACTCGGTTCGGGATTCGCTGACTGGGATGGGAAGATTGGTTGTTGCCCGAGAACCTACCGTGGCGAGCGGCCGATGGCCCAGGTTTGCGCAACCTACTTATGTCCCGCTTATCTCCCGTTAGAGAAGTGCCCACACTTGATCCCGCGAAGATTCGACGCTGACGTGACCATCTCCGCGCCAGTGATGAGTTGTGATGTGTGACTGTGAAAAGCGCTTGCGCGTCATTTCGGAATGATCGTCACCACGCTGGGCGCACAAGGGGCATCACCGGCCTGCCCGCCGTTCAGGCACTCGGCGACACCATCGGAAAGCCGCGCCAGCTCGTCGCCGGCCGCGCCTACAAGTACGTCACCAACGACACGTCCGCGCTGCCGGTCTGGCGACTCGGCTACACGACCTGCATGCGCTCCAGCGCGCGGAACACACTCCGGACCCGGGAGTGAGCGACACTCTCTGGATCGACGGCGTCCTCTACCCGACGAGCCTTCCGGAAGGTTGCACGACATCGAGCCGATCGACACCACGATGGACGTCGGTGTGCAGGGGCGACTTGCTCAGCGTCCCGACGACATCCTGCACACCAGGCGCCCCGTGCGGCTGCGGGCGCACCATCACCCTGTCCGACACGGACTACCCGGATCTGCGGATGCCGTTCCAGCACGGCACCCTCGCCTGGGAGGCGTCCTATCCGGCAACGCGACCGCGGGCACGCACAAACCCCGGCGCTGATCGATGGGATCCGGACCACCAGCGAGTGAGGGGACTAGTGCGCCTTGGCCGTTCCCTTCCTGCGTGCGGCGGCGTCCGGTCGTTCTTCCGGTGCGGATTCGTCGCGGGACTGCGACGACGAGTCACTGGGCGTCGTGACCCGTGGTCTGCGCAGTCTGTGCGGCTTCGGCTGTTGTTCTTCGTGGACCGCGTGAGACGACGTTGTTTCCGTGCTCGAGCTCTCGTCGACGGTGGAATCCTCGGGGTCCCGCGGGTGGGCGTTCCCGCGGCGGCCGATCCTCTTCACCCCGGCGACCAGGTGTCCGCCGCCGGCCACCACGTGCGCGCCACGCGACCGGATGCGGTCGCGGAACGAATCGACGTGCTCGCTGGTGGCCTCGGCCGTGGCAGCCGCGGTGTCGAGGAGCTCGTCCCGAACCGAATCGCCGAGTTCCGCGATCTCCGGAGACGAGGCGAGGAACTCCGATCCCTGTGCGAGCAAATCCTCAGGCCCCTTGGGGGACCCGCCCACTCCAGCGATCTTCACGGCCATCTTCAACTGGTGTGTGCGCCCCAGTAGGTATCCGGCGCCGACCGCTGTGGCAACCTCGACTTTGGTTTTGGTTTTCTTGATTTTCATGATCGAACCCACTTGTTGTGTGTCGTCGCCACGCACAGCGTCGGGCGCGGGAGCATGTGAAAACTCTGGCGCGTCGGTGCGCGAGGCGTATATCGCGACTACCCCGTGCGCCCGGTCCCCAATCGCAACTCCATCGGAAGCCGCTGTGCGGACGACCGTCCACGCGGCCGCCGTGCCCCGGTGCGAACACCTTCCTCCCGGATGAGCACGGGTGCTGCATCGGTCTCGGTCTGCTCGGGCAGCCGCCGACGGGGGGCGGCGCGAGGACCGCATCCGCGGTCACCGTCGCACGGAGAAGAAGTCCCTGGGCCCGGTCCGCACTCGCCGGAGACGACTTCGTGAGTTTTCGACGGGGTGGTCTGGGTGGCAAGCTCCGAGCTTTGGGGTGGTGTGATCGTCGCTTACCTCGGTGGTGTTCGATGCTTCTGGAGGGAGTCGATCTCGGCGGACACCTCGTCGAGGCGGCGTCTGGCCTTCGCCAGCAGGCCCTCGAGTTCGAGAATGCCGACTTCCACTTCTTCTCGCTCGGCCAACCGGCGGGCGAGCTCGTTCGGAGGTGATTTCGTCTTCATCTATTCACGATACGCAGGTCATCCGGCCTGATGAGGTCGACCTGTTCCTCGCGTGAAACGTGTGTGTGGGAGTGATTCAAGGGTTTGCGGAAGGGCCGCACGCGGCCGAGGCTGGGTGGGCGAACACCCGGCCTCGGCGCGTACGACGTAGGGCGCCCCGCGGTCGAAGGGGTTGGCGACCGGAGCCGGGGCTGGCTGCCCCGGCCGGTGTGCGCGGGCCCGGGACAACGTAGTGAGCGGGTACCCGGATCCGGGCTGGCTACGCCGGATTCCCGCAGGCCCAGGGGTGCGTCGCAGTTCGATGGCCTGGGTGTGCTTATGATCCGGGTGCGTGGCGGAGCGAAAAGGTGCCGACCGTGTCCGAGAGCAAGCACACCCCGGAACCCGAGCCCGGTGCGCTGAGCGCGGGTGCTGGAGCGCTGGGCGTCCGTACCGGCGCAGACCGGTCGAATCTTGGAGGACTTCGCCGAGCTGACAGACACCGAGGAGCGTGGGCACCGATGGGCACCCGTGCACCGGTGGACGGGTGCGCTCGACAACGGGCGGTTGGTGTTCGCCGACACCGACGGCCTGACTGCGGACCCGGCCTGATTGCGGTCCTCGGGCACGAGTGAGATCGGGCCGGTGGACCCGTGGCCTGCCGACCAAGTCGAGACCGCCCCTCATGCCCGTGGCCCCCGGGGCGGTCGACCGGTTACTTCACCGTCACGCTGCCGGTGAAGAAGCAACCAGCAGTTCAAACCGGGGCGCGACCGACCGCAGCATTCCCCACGCCGGCGGTGTTCGAGGAGCTCAACCGCCGCCGCCCCGAGCATGGTCGGCGGTGCCGCGCGTACCAGCCGACGCCGACTGTTCCTCCGCGCCCGGGTGGAGCGGTCACCGTGTGGCGGCGCGAACGGCCGCGACGAGTCCGGCCACGAGCAGGGCCAGCAGCGCGAGCACCAGCAGAACCGGCCCAGCACCAGCCCGAGAAGGATGAGCAGGACGAGGGCGACCTGCCCGGTACGGCTCAACCCGGACACCAGGCCCTTAATCAGGGATGCCCGGATGGCGTTGGGGGAGATCATCGGCCACGCCCTCGAGGCCAAGCGGGACCCGGACACCCGCAACTCTCGAGATGCTGTCCCCGCTGACCGACACCGTCACCGTCCGTGACCCCACCCACGACGAGGACGCCATGCAGATCGCGGATCTGCTCGAGGTCGACGGCAGGACGAGCTCGAACAGGCCGTCGGGGAGCTGGCCGAACGCTGGGACACTCGGGTCACGATGCGCCTCCTCCGGCCGATGGCGCCCTACGGCTTCATCGTCGCCCGCACATAGCCTCCCGTCCGATCCACGAGAGGCAGGTGCGTCACCCGGATCCCTTGTGCACAATTGCGGCCCCGATCCTCCCCGGTACCACGGATCGGCACCGGCACACGCCGTCGTCGTCCGCAGGAGCCACCGACCGGTCGGACCGTTTCGCGGCCGAACTGCAATCTTGCGTTGGGCGGCCGATTGAGTGCCCCCGCCCTGGGG
>NZ_JARJBD010000107.1:0-31676 GCF_029269925.1 Rhodococcus sp. T2V | reverse complement strand
GTCGACCTCGCTCACGATCGCCCTACCGCACCGACCAGACCCCGATCACAAAACAACACTTTATTATCTTACAGTCACAGTGGGTTCGGCATCGCTGCCAGGCGGCCCCGGGCAAGGTGGCGCCGATCGCCGAGACGAGGCCGGCGTGGGCGTCGGAGGTCACCAACCGCACCCCGGACAGGCCGCGGGCGACCAGGGAGCGGAAGAACGCCAGCCAGCCGGCCCCGTCCTCGGACGAGGTCACGTCCAGGCCCAGGATCTCGCGGTAGCCCTCGGCGTTGACACCGACCGCGACCAACGCGTGCACGTTGACCACCCGCCCGTTCTCGCGCACCTTGAGCACGAGCGCGTCGGCCGCGACGAACGTGTACGGCCCGGCATCGAGCGGCCGGCTGCGGAACGCCTCGACCTGGGCGTCGAGGTCCTTCGCCATGACGCTGACCTGTGATTTCGACAGCGAGGTGATGCCGAGGGAGTCGACGAGTTTCTCCATCCGCCGGGTCGAGACCCCGAGCAGGTAGCAGGTCGCCACGACCGAGGTCAACGCCTTCTCGGCGCGTTTGCGGCGCTCGAGCAACCAATCCGGGAAGTACGAACCGGACCGCAGCTTGGGGATGGCGACGTCGAGGGTGCCGGCGCGGGTGTCGAAGTCGCGGTGCCGGTATCCGTTACGTGAGTTGGTGCGGGCATCGGAGCGTTCGCCGAAGCCGGCCCCACACAGGCTGTCGGCCTCGGCGCCCATCAGCGCATCGATGAACGTGGACAGCAGGTTGCGCAGCAGATCGGGACTGGCGCCGGAGAGCCGGTCGGTCAGGAATTGGTGCAGGTCGATATCGTGGGCAGTGGTCATCGCGTGGTCCTGTCTCGAATGACTGTGGTAGGTCTCTCGAAGAGTCACGCGATGGCCGCCTTCTTGGGGCTACGACACGCCGGTCAGGTTCGGATCCGGTTCATACACCACTCTGCTGGACGCAACCCCTCCGGGGTTTTGCTCGAGGTCTTCGACCACCTACGAGCGACTCCCACCGGAGGGACGCATGAAGAAGTCTGACAGGGACATCATGGAAATTCTCGAGGCCTACGACACCACCGGCACCGCGCACTCAGCGGCGCAGCTGGCCGGGGTCGATCCGAAAACCGTCCGACGCTACGTCGCCGTCCGTGACGCCGGGATGCCGGTGACCGGCCCGTCGCGGCGGCCCCGCATCATCGACGAGCATCTACCCCAGATCGAGCAATGGGTCGAGCGCAGCAAAGGCAAGGTTCGTGCCGACATCGTCCACGAACGCCTCGTCGCTCTCGGCTTCGACGGCACCGAACGCACCACCCGACGCGCCGTCGCGGAGGCGAAAGCCGCATGGCGGGCCGGGCACCGCCGCACCTACCGACCGTGGATCACCGAACCCGGACTGTGGATGCAATTCGACTGGGGTGCGGGCCCGAAAGTGCCCGGGCCCGGTGGGATTCTGCGCTCGACCCTGTTGTTCTGCGCCTGGCTGGCATGGTCACGCTACCGGGTGGTGATCCCGGTGTGGGATCAAACATTGCCGACGTTGATCGCGTGTCTCGATGCCACGGTGCGCCGCTTCGGTGGGGTGCCGACCTATGCGTTGACCGACAATCCGCGCACGGTCAGCATCGACCACGTCGCCGGGATCGCGGTGCGGCATCCGCAGATCGTCGAAACCGGCCGCCACTACGGCATGGCCGTGCACACCTGTGTGCCCTTCGACCCGGAATCGAAGGGTGGCAGCGAGGCGACCGTCAAGATCGCCAAGGCCGATCTGGTGCCCACCGACGCGAACCTGCTGCCGGACTACGCCTCGTTCGCCGACCTCGAGGCCGCGTGCGAGCAGTTCTGCGCCACGGTCAATGCGCGTCGGCACCGCGAAAGCGCCCGCATCCCGAAGGAGGCCCTGGCAGAGGAACGCGCCCGGCTGCACACCCTGCCGACCGCCCCACACACCCTGGCACTGGGCACCACCCGCAGCGTCGGCACCGATCAGACGATCCGGTTCGGGTCGGTGCGGTATTCGACGCCACCGGGGTTGGTCGGCACCGAAGTGTGGGTGCGCGCTGCCGGCACGGACCTGGTCGTCGTCGCCGACCTCGATGCCTTGCCCCAGGCCCCGGAGTGGGCCGAAAACAGGAGAGGTTTGAGTGAGGTTGCGCGACATTTACTTTCGACGCCGGGGAACCCGCGGATCGACCCGGCGCATTACCCCGATCATCCGCAGGACCCGGGTGGGGCACCGAAGCCGCCGGTCCCGAAGGCCCGCTCCGCGGCCGAAGCCCGGTTCCTCGACCTCGGGCCCGGGGCGCACACCTGGTTGGTCGCCGCGTCGGCGGCCGGGACGGTCCGGATCCGGGCGAAGATGACCGCCGCGGTCGAGTTGGCCGCATTCGTCGGCGCCGCCACCGTCGACTCGGCATTGTCGAGAGCAGCCGAAGCGGGCCGATTCGCCGAGGGGGACCTGCCGGCGATCGTCGCGCACCACACCGACACCACAGCCGGCGCGGGTGTCGTCGCCGACGAGGAGCATTCGGTCCAACCCGGCACCGCCGCCTGGGCCGGATTCGGCAGCACCGGTGCGCAGGCACGCTCATGAACCCCGCACCGCCACTGCCCGACGACCTCCTCGCCGTCCTCAAACGGATGCGCCTGCCCTACCTGCGGGCTGCCGCACCGGAGGTGCTGGCGACGGCGAAAGCGCAGCGGTGGGATCCGACCGAGGTCCTCAAGGTCCTTCTCGACGAGGAGGTCCGCGGTCGGGACGAGGCAACGAAGGCGATGCGCCGCAAAACCGCCGGGCTTCCCGCTGGCAAGACGTTTTCCTCATGGCGGGAACAGGATTCATCGATCCCGGCTCCTACCCAGCAAGCCCTGGTCACGTTGGAGTGGGTGCAGCGCGCCGAGAACCTGGCGGTCAGCGGACCGTCGGGGACCGGCAAGACCCATTTCGTCGAGGCGCTCGCGCATGCAGTGATCGACGCGGGAATGCGGGTGTCGTGGTTCACCCTCGAATCGTTGACCGCGGCGATCGGGAGGGCCGCGGTGGACGGGTCGATCACCAAGACCATCACCAAGATCACCCGCGCCGAGTTGATCGTCGTCGACGACATCGGGATGCTGCCGTCCGGTCAGGCCGCCGCCGAGGCGTTCTACCGCCTCGTCGATGCCGCCTATGAGCGCCGCAGCGTCGTGGTGACCAGCAACCTGCACCCGTCTGGATTCGACACGATCATGCCGAAAACGCTCGCGACCGCCGCGGTCGACCGACTGCTCCACCATGCGCATGTCGTGATCACCGAAGGCACCTCGCTGCGATTGCAGGACGCCACCGCCGGACGCGGGGTGATGCCCCTGACCTGATGGTGCGGGAGATCAGCTGACCGCCGACAGGGAGATCAGCTGTCCGCCGACAGGGAGATCAGCTGTCCGCGCATAGGGACACCACCTGTCCGCCTACAGGGACGCCCCCATGTCCCTTGACAGTCGAATCGATTGTAGGAAAACAAAGTTCACCCAAATCCCTTTCGTCGACAGTCATGAAGCTACGTCGGCGAGTTGGCCCCGCGCACTACAGGGCGGGTTGGCGTGAACCGTAGTCGGCGATAGGAACGCCCCGCAGAAAGATCGCCAAAGGAGCGGCTTTACTCGACATCGTTGAATGGCGAGGTGTGCCTGGATCGGACGGTCGTGTCGATGTCGACGCGTGCTGTCGCGTCAGCTCGAAGCGGTCGAATGTCGAGCGGACGCGCCTCGACCGCGTGCGCCGTAACGATCAGCGCCGTTGCGCACCTGACTCTGAAACGAGAATCTCCCGCTTCCCGGCCTGTTGACGATATGAGACTAAATGCTAATGTGTCTTACATGGAGGAGTTGCGTGAGGCGCCCAACGGGCTATCGAAAGAGCAGATTCGAAGGCGTCTGGAGGCAGCTGATCATCGTGTGCTGCTGATGAGTCTGTTCCATATGACAGGCGACGAAAAGTGGCTTCAAGAGCCCTATAGCCCTGTCCGGGATGCTCGCCTGGTGCCCGACCCGTCTGCCGGATTGTCGACTGAAGTTCGCGAAGAGATCCGAGACGCGATAGCGAAGCATCTCGTCGATCCTGAAGTCGGGACCGCGATCGATGACCCCGGCGACCAACTGATGGCGCGAATGATGTCAGTATGCACCGGGCAGGCTGTACCTCCCGAGTACGCCGACATGTTCCGCGAAGACATGGGTTTCCAACCTGATCGGCTGAATTCTCAGCTGGACCTTGATGACCCGGTTAGCCACGACGTTCTCGTCGTGGGTGCCGGGGTGAGCGGGCTCGTCCTCGGCGCAGCACTCAAACGTGCGGGCGTGCCTTTCACTATTGTCGACCGCAACAACGAGGTGGGTGGAACCTGGCTGGAGAACCGCTATCCGGGCGTCGGCGTCGACACTCCCAGCCACGCGTACTGCTATCGGGATGCGAAACGCCCTCAGTGGAGCCGATATTTCTCCCTTGGAGAGGAAGTCCAGAGCTACCTCGTGGCATGTTCACAGGAGTTCGGGCTGCGCGACAGAATTGAGTTCTCCACCACCCTCATAAGTGCGCAGTGGAACGACACGGACCGCCGCTGGCACGTCATTCTCGAAGGCCCGAGGGGTAGGGAGGAGCGAACCACCTCCGTCCTGGTCAGTGCCATCGGAATCTTCAACGCTCCGAGCACGCCAAACATCCCGGGCCTGGACCAGTTTGCAGGGAGCATCGTGCACTCAGCGCGATGGCCACAGAATCTAGACCTCACTGGTCGACGAGTGGCGGTGATCGGCACAGGTGCGTCGGCGGTTCAGATTGTTCCCCAGCTCTCGCAAGCAGTATCAGCCTTGCACATCTTCCAACGCAGTCCGCAGTGGATCAGGCCGATCGAAGGATATCGAGATAGGCTGCCGCAGGGAACCCAATGGCTCTTCAAGAACGTGCCCCACTACGAAGACTGGTTCCGATTCTCGATGTTCTGGCGCTACGGTGACGGTCTGCTTCCATCCCTGCGAAAGGACCCCGAGTGGCCGCACGCAGAGCGATCCGTCAACGTCAGGAATGACCGGCACCGACAGGAACTGACCGACTACATCGAAAAGAAGCTCAGCACGCGTCCCAATCTGATCGAGGCGTGTACACCCGCGTACCCGCCATACGGCAAGCGCATTCTCTTGGACACCGGTTGGTACGACACTCTTCTGGAAGACCACGTGCATCTTCTCGACACACCCATCGAGCGGGTTGATGCCGGAGGAGTCGTCACCGTGGACGGCGAGCGGCACGAAGTTGACGACATCGTGCTGGCTACCGGCTTTGACGTGACCAAGTTGGCTGCTTCCCTAAACGTCACTGGACGTGACGGACGCTCGCTCTCGAAGGTCTGGGACGGCGACAACCCAACTGGCTACCTGGGCATCACAGTGCCGGGATTCCCCAACTTCTTCTGCATGCTGGGTCCCAACACAGGGCTTGGTCATGGCGGAAGTGCTGTCTTCCAGAGCGAATCGCAAGCACGATACATTCTCGACTGCCTCACGCAACTGTCCTGTCGGGGTGTGGCGGCTCTAGACGTCAAGCAGGACGCCCACGACGAGTATGTCCGACGAGTCGACGAAGAGCACTCCCAACTGATTTGGACCAACCCGGCGATGTCGACCTACTACCGCAATTCACGTGGACGGGTAGTTACCGTCATGCCCTGGAGGATCGTCGACTATTGGCGTATGACGCACGATGTTTCGATGAGCGACTACGAGGTGATCCCATGGTGACCACGGCACGCCAGGGTGGACACATCGCAAGCAGTCACGCCGATGGGACAGCAACCATCGTCATCGATCGTCCCGAGGCTCGAAACGCTTTCACCTCCGAGCTGTACACGCAGCTCAAGGCAGCGGTTCGTCGCGCCGGCGACGATCCAACGGTGGACGTCGCGGTGATCACCGGAGCCGGGGGCAGCTTCTCGTCTGGCGCCGATTTGCATGCAGCCTTCACCGGTCTCGCCGAGGAGGGACCGTCGTCGGGTTACGCCTGGTGGGATGAGCTACCCTGGCCCACTTTGCTCGATTGTCCGATCCCGGTGATCGCCGCGGTCGAAGGACCGTGCATCGGCGCAGGGCTGTTGATCGCCCTCGCAGCCGACACCGTCGTGGCTGCCGATACGGCACAGTTTGCGTTCGCAGAGGCGCGGGTCGGGATCGCCGATCGCTGGGCTCCTGCTCTAATGGACGGGCGCGTACCGAGGCACATCGCTCGCGAGTTGCTGTTGACCGGACGTACCGTTGGCGCTGACGAAGCGTGCCGAATCGGGTTGGTGCACGAGGTTGTCAGCCACGATGCACTCGGAGAAGTCGTCGCTGAGAAGATCATCGCCTTCAGGCGCACCAGCCCCCATGCCCGAGCACTCTACAAACGTTACCTGGCTGATCTCATGGACAGACCTACCGAGCCAGGAATCCGTGCTGCACTGGAGCATTCGGATGCCGCGGAGGGGATGCGTGCGGTCCTGGAACGACGAGTTCCCGCTTGGAGCCCGCGATGACCACTCCACTCACCCCGCTGGCGTTTCTTGAGCGATCGCGGCGAGTCTCGGGCACACGTACGGCTGTCGTAGACGGACCGCGAAGGTTCACCTACGCCGAGTTCGGCGAACGTTGTGACCGCGCAGCCGGTGGACTGCAGGGACTTGGCGTCGAACCTGGTGATCGCGTCGCCGTGCTGGCACCCAACTCCGTCATGGCCCTTGAAGCCCACTATGCGGTACCGCAGTGCGGGGGCGTCCTCGTCATGCTGAACACGCGGCTGTCCTCAAGCGAGCTCGGCGACCTTATCGATCACTCTGGCGCCCGAATTCTGCTCGTGGACAAAGAACTGAAAGAGCTCGGCGGTGCCGCTGTGGAACATGCCGGCGGTGCGGTGGACATAGTTTCCAGTGACGACTACGAGCAGCTCGTCGCCACCGCAGAACCATACTCGAGACTGCCAGGAAGCGAGCTGGATCTACTCGCCATCAACTACACCAGCGGCACGACAGGTCGCCCGAAGGGCGTCATGTACAACCATCGCGGTGCGTACCTACAGGCACTCGCAATGAATGTGCACCACCAGTTCTCACCGCGCACCCGTTACCTGTGGACGCTACCGATGTTCCACTGCAATGGCTGGTGCATGACGTGGGCCGTGACTGCATCCGGAGGAACCCACATATGTATACGCAAACCGCGACCGGACACGGTCTGGGAAGCACTCCGATCAGAGGGCGTGACCAATCTCAGCGCGGCGCCAACAGTGCTGACGGATCTCGTCGATGACGTCACGGGAAGGCTCGACGATCGGGTACAAGTGTCAACCGGTGGTGCCCCGCCGTGGCCGGATCTCCTGGAGCGTCTCGAGCGAGCGGGGTTCGATGTCACTCACCTATACGGCCTGACAGAGTCCTATGGTCCTGCTGTCATCGGAGAATGGGCTGACGAGTGGGACGCACTGCCGGCCGATCAGCGTGCCCGTCTCAAGGCGCGTCAAGGTGTCGCAAATGTCGGCGGCACTCCCGTGCGGGTGGTGACCGATGATGAATCTGACGCCCCGGCCGACGGGATCACTGTCGGCGAAGTCTGGTTGCGAGGCAACAACGTCACATATGGGTACTACCGCGACCCTGAGAGCACCGCAGGAGCATTTGTCGATGGGTGGTTTCGAACCGGCGACCTCGGCGTAATGCATTCCGATGGATTTCTCGAACTCCGTGATCGGTCGAAGGACGTCATCATCTCGGGAGGAGAGAACATCGCTTCGATCGAGGTTGAGCAGGTGCTGGCCTCCCATCCCGGGGTGGCCGAGTGTGCCGTGGTCGCAGCGCCCGACGATCGCTGGGGAGAGATCCCTGTCGCCTACGTGGAAGCGACTGCCGGAATGGATCCCACTGCGGAAGAGCTGATCGGCTATGTGCGCGGTCGCCTTGCTCACTTCAAGGCACCCAAAGTGGTCTACTTTGCCGAAATCCCGAGAACGAGTACAGGAAAAGCGCGCAAGCATGAGCTTCGGCAAAAGTTGAAGGAGCAGGGGGCTCTGACCAACCCCTGAAGCACCGTGTTCCGGCTGCAGGCCCTGCGGGGATCCACTCGAACGCGGGTGATTGGGTTCAGGGAGACTCGACGCCCCGATCGGCACGGTCGCCACACCGCCGGCGCTCATCGGCTTCCGGGCCCTCGATTGCGGGATTCACCACAGGTGGGCGCGAGAATCGCCGACGGACTGGTAGACCTCCCATCGTGCTCGCCCGGCCTCCAGTGAGGACGCAATGACCGCGGACTGGACGCATCTGACGCAACGAGGTGCTCGAGCGGATCTCCACACCAATTGCCAGCGAGATCGCAGAGTCGATCGGTCATTCTCGACGTGACCTGCAGGTCGTCGAGAACCAGCGATTCGCTGAAACGTGCGGGCGTCGGGCCTGATGCGGTGCCCCGTGTGCTCTCGAGAATTGGGCTATGTCCAGCGAAAGGACAAGAGTCACAGGTATGCCCAGAGTCGGCTGCAGATCGCGAACAGGTGAAGTCGGAGTGTAGAAGGCAGGAGTCGCTCCGCCGCCGGCGAGCCTGGCCGGGCGGAGATTCGACCGCAGCACAGACGATCCGATCCTGTGCAGTCTGCCGCGCGACGGCCAATTGGTTAAAGTTGGCGGCCAGCGCCTCTGTCACTGTCCACACGGTGGCCGCCACCGGCCTACGTCCACCAGCTGAGTTACTGGTGGACCCTCTACTATGCTCGCATGGTGCAGTCCGAGCGAGCGATAGCCCGTGTGGCATTGCTGGACGCCGCGAGGAGTCGTTGGCTCCGCGGCCAGCGGCTTGATCTCAATTCTCTTGCCGTGGAGCACGGGATCAGCCGCGCGACGGCATATCGTTGGTTCGGAAGTAACGACCGCTTGGCCGGAGAGGTATCGCGTCGATGGTTGCGCGCGTCTTTCAGGAAAATCGCGAAGCAACGATCGGAAATGGCGCCGCGCGAATAATGGCGATTCTGCGCGGACAATTGTCGATCACCCAGGAATCGACTGCGGTGAAGACGTATATCGAGCGTGATCCACGGACCGCACTCGAAGTACTGACCAAACATAAGTATCACGTTCAGCGGACCTTGATCCAGCTCATAGAAGGATTGATTGTCGAGGAAGTGGAGCGTGGGAATCTTGCACTCCGCATCGAACCGAGCACCCTGGCCTACGCCCTGACACGTCTGATGGAAGCGTTCGCGTATGCGGATGTAGTCGCAGGCCGAACCGCAAGTCTCGAAGAATCCACCAATGTGTTCGCCAGCCTGTTGACATAGGAGAATGATGCCTGATCCGATCAGTTGGGCACCTGCGCCCGCAGGCCGGGCACCGTTCGTTGTGCAGGCGGTCCGGAGTGCTCAGTTGGCGGGACGTGGCTCCGTCGCCGCGGGAGTACGCCGTCGGCGCAGACATACGTGGGAGGTTCTGTGAGGCGGGAGCCGCCACGGAAACGGATAGCGAGAGTCCAAACCGCAGACCGTGACGCTACGACTGGCAAGGGAAAGGCTGCGGGTTCTCAGCCGCGAAAAGTGCGGGCTTTGGCAACGGAGGCATCTCTCGTTCGCTCGGCGCGAGAGATTTTCGAACGCGACGGGTTCGTCAGCGCTCGTATTGTCGACATAGCTGAGAATGCGGGAGTGGCCTACGGCAGCTTCTACACCTATTTCGACTCGAAAGAGGAGATTTTCCGCGCTGTTGCTCTTGCTGTGGCAGAGGATATGTACAGCAACGCCTACCCTCACCAGGCCGATGACGGGCAGCAGACGACACTCAGTCGCATCGAGGACGCGAATCGTCGCTATCTACAGGCATATGCCCGAAACGCGAAGACGTGGGCAGTGATCCATCAGGTTGCGACGTTCGACGATTTCGCTCGCGAATTGTTGCGTGAGA
The DNA here is from genome assembly GCF_029269925.1 of Rhodococcus sp. T2V. Taxonomy (NCBI): domain Bacteria; kingdom Bacillati; phylum Actinomycetota; class Actinomycetes; order Mycobacteriales; family Nocardiaceae; genus Rhodococcus; species Rhodococcus sp. T2V. The sequence goes on along the minus strand of NZ_JARJBD010000107.1, from coordinate 21,713 downwards.
TTCGGCTCCGTTTTGTGGGCCGGGCTGCGCAAGCTCTGAGACGGCGGCAGGAAGAAGGTCTGGCGCCGAGCGACATCGATCCAGAACTCGCCGCCGATCTTCTCGGTGGGATGATCGAGAACTACGCCTACCTGCACCTTGCGTTGGACGATTCGGTCTCGCCGTCCGAGCTCGAGCGAGTTGTCGCAGAGGCAACGCGAATCTGGGCGCGAGCGATCGAGCTTCGGCCCTGAGTTTCTTCGCCCGCTGAGTTGCAGCCCCTCGCAGTGCAGGGCGTGCCGCCGGGGCGGACGAGGGCCGGCACGGCTCCGCGGACGCCGTCGACCTTGTTCACGGCAAGCGTGGGACCTCTGGAGATTCTTTATCTTGGTCCAGCTGATGGCCCCGCGCGACGGCGACAGTGTCTCCTGCTGAGTGCGCCCCCCTGTTGGGTTCGTTGGTCGAGATTCGCGGCGCCCGGGCCGAGACGCGAATGCGGATGTCGGGGCTCGATTTGGAGTCTGTGTCCCCTTGGGTATGCCAGTTCATTCTGAAGGCCGGAATCCGTGTGCCTGCCGGTAAGGCGCTGACCAGCCGCGCGCCGCTTCTCAATGATTTTGACGTCAAAGTCATTGACATTGGCATCATCGAACCGCGACAATGTTGTCGACGGAGACTCCCGAGTCCGACCCGGGAACTGGACAGAAGAGCGACAGCCCTCCAGTCGAGTTGGTAGCGGGAGTAGTCCCGTCGCCGCCACTCGCGATTCGTTCGAGCGCCGTCGAGATGAACCGACATGTAATCCGTTCCGCCCAATCCGATGCGGGGACAATCTCCATCCCTTCAAGCCCGGATTTGCGAAAGGCCCTTATCGAGATGCCATACATCGAAGAACTAGCGCCGGGCACGACTTTCGTCACGCCCGGACGGACCATCTATCTCCACGACATAACGAGCTTCGCGGAACTGACCGGAGACTGGCACGAAGTACACACGAACGAGTCCTGGGCAGCGTCATCGGTGCAGGGCAAGGTCGTCGCCCACGGGCTGCTTGTTCTCAGCTATGCAGCCGGACTGATGCAGCGCGGCGGCGTCTTTGACGACAAAGCCATTGCCTTTCTCGACCTGCAGTGGAAGATTCTCGAACCGGTGTTTCCAGGAGACACAATCTGGGTGACTGTTGAGGTCGCAGATTCGCGCCGGAGCACGAGCAAGCCGGATCGGGGCGTTGCGACCTTGGCGCTGTCCGTTCGCAATCAGCATGATGCCGTGGTCGCGACAGCGAACTGGACGAACATGTTCCAGTCGCGGGATAACGTCGCCGACGGCACAGTGCAGCTGGGTGGCGACAATGCGTAGCGGTGAGGCAATCCAGATCGCTGCCGTCGGAGTTGGCGAGACCGAGTACGTGCGGCGAGGAGCGGCCCCGCTGGCCGAACTTGTGGTCGAAGCGTGTTCGCGGGCCCTCACCGATGCCGGTCTGTCGCCTTCAGACGTCGACGGCATCGTCACCGAGGCAAACTCGATGCCCCAACAGGCCCCCGCGGACATGGTGCAGACCGCGCTGGGGATCAAGGAACGCCGCTTCACCGCTCACTCTGGAGTATGGGGGGCTGGCATCGTCGGTGCCGCCCAAATGGCTCGGCTCGCGATTCAATCAGGTCAGGCCGACGTTGTTCTCACCTACTTCGGTGTCGACTTCGGATCAAGCCCCGGCGGCCCGTACGCGTTGCACGCAGTCGACCCACTCAAAGCGTCACTCGAGATGCCGGTAGGATGGTACGGGCAACCGCTGTACTTTGCATCGATCGCTCAGCGCTACGCCTACGAGTACGGACTGCGACCAGAACAGCTGGGAGAGTTGGCGATCGCTGCCCGGAAACACGCAGCCTTGACACCGGGCGCACTACGTCCACAGGCTCTCGACCTCGAGGGCTACCTTGCCAGCCCGATGATCGCCGAGCCACTCCGTGCTGCGGACTGCTGCCTCGTGAACGACGGCGCCGCTGCCGTCGTCTACACGAGCCTTGAGCGCGCCCGAGACTTGGCAAAGGACCCGATCGTGGTGGCGGGGGTCGGAACCGCCTCGGCTCCGATCTCTCAGTCGTCGTACTTTACGCAGCACCGAAACTACCTCGGCACACCGGCGACACTATCGTCGCAGAAGGCCTTCGGGGAGGCCGGACTCAGCATCGACGAAGTCGACTTTGCCGAGATCTACGACTGCTTCACCATCACCGACATCATGCAGATCGAGGATCTCGGTTTCTGCGGCAAAGGCGAAGGCGCAGCCTTCGTCGAAGGTGGCCGTACTGGCCCAGGAGGTGCAATGCCGATCAATACTCACGGAGGCTCACTTGCTCACAGCTATCTATTGGGGGCAAACCACGTCGTCGAGGCGGTCCGACAGCTGCGCCATGAGCGCGGATCGGGACAAGTTGCGAAGGCTGAGGTCGGTCTGGTCGCCGGCCTGGGTGTTCCCGACCACACAACCCTACTCCTGACGGTGGACCGATGAACCAAATCGACTATTCCAGGCCGGACCTGTTGCGCTTCCCGCCCCCGGCATACAAGGCCAACGCAGAGAACTTCTGGATCGGACTCGGCGAGGGCGAGATTCGCTTGCCGTACTGCCAAGCCTGTGACCGATGGACGTGGTATCCCGCGCCGCGTTGCACGACGTGCGGCCGCGCGTCTCTCGAATGGCGTTCAGCGCCAACGATCGGGTCGATCTTCTCCTATACGCGGGTTCGCCGGAACTTCCTGCCGACGGACGATGTTGCCGTTCCGTACGTTGTGGCCTTGGTTGAACTGGATGGAGTGGCAGACGTCCGTCTTGTGATGACGGTGCCCGAATCCAAGGAAAAGGAACTGCGGGTTGCAGCCCCGGTGAAAGTTGTGATCGACCGGTCGGGAGACCACCCGGTCGTGTACGCCGAGTTGCTGACCTAGCCATCTGCGACCAGTTCCGGGAAACGCGCTACCGGCACCCTGCACGGAGACGTCGGAGGGGGACGGCTGCGTTCAACTGGTTGGGACCGCCGCACTGAGATCACAGCCACAGAAAGGTTTTCGAGACATGGGTCAGATCGACAGCATTGCACTTGCAGTCCAGGACGTGAACGTTGCCGCAGAGAACTTCGCCAGGATGTTCGATCTGGACTTCGGACCGACAAATACGGTGAGTGAGTATGGAGTGGTCACACGGTGGGCCGACTTCGGTGGCTGCTCACTCCAACTGCTCGCACCGCTCGGATCCGGTGGACCCATAGCCGACTTCCTGGACAAGCGCGGCGAAGGTCTCTTCGCGGTGACAACCCGTGTGGACGATCTTGACGAGAGCCGTTCGCGGATGATCGAGAATGGGTTCGCCTCGGCCGATGGTGAGGTCATCAAGGCTGGGTTTGCCGACGAAGTGTTGTTGCGTCCCTCGAAGAGTCATGGGGCGCTGTTCGTATTGAGACAGTGGAACTCAATCAGCGCGAAGGGGTAGATCCCTCACCGACCTCCAACTCTTGGTTTCACGCGTTCGCCGCAACACTCTCGATCTGAGAGGTTGCGGCGACCGTGTCTTTTCAGACATCCCAGGGCCTCGGATGTCAAGCAGCGGGCTTGTCGACGTGATGTGACCATGCGGTCGTCTCGTCGTAGTGGGTGCGGGCTCGAGGCACCCGTGCAGGAATGCTGACGAGCCGGTTGGCATGCTGGCGCAGCGCGGGGATGTGGTCGAGCCCACGGGCGTGTTATCGGTCGCAGTAGGCGCGCGCCCCGGGCGAGGCTTGCAGTGCCGATTGCGCCTGCCGCATGAGGGCGTCGACGAGCCGGTCGTTGTGCACGTATCTGGCCGCGACGAGCCTCCGTTTGCCCGAGGCGCGGGTGATCGGGCTGGTGCCGGCGTAGTTCTTGCGGTTCTTTGTGGTGACGTAGCGGGTGGGGTTGTCACCGAACTCGGCGAGCACCCGGGCACCGAGGACCGTGCGTAATCCGGGCTGAGACAGCACGATCTCAGCGTCCGGGTGACGGCGAAAATCGGCATCGACCTGCGCTTCGAGTGGGGTGATCTGCTCGTTGAGGGTGGCCAGCACGGCGACCGCGGCGCGAGTGGTGGCCGCATACGCGGCGATGACTACCCCTTGGCTGGCCGAGCTGTTCGGTGCGCAGCGCGGCCCGGATGCGGGTGGTCTTGGTGTCGATGTCGCGTCGACGGGCCCGGCGCAGGACGGCCGAGATCTGGGCGCGGCTCAACCGGGCCGCCGCGGTCGGGTCGGGGGGCCTTGCCGAGCAGTTCGAGGGTATCGGCGTCGAGGTCGTCGAATGCCTCCAGCGCGGCCGGGAAGTATTCACGCAACGCGTGTCGCAGCCGCTGGAGCCATACGGCGATGGCAGCAGAATCCCGTACCGCGCGAATGGGCGCAAACGGGTCGTAGATTCGTGTACCGTCGATCACCGGGTCGCGGACTCCGACGACGTAGTCGACTGCCACGGAGAAGGCGTCGAACCGTGAGTGGTCTACCCACAGGTCTTGTAGGTTTCGGCCGGCCAGCCACCAAGAAGGTCGGCGGAGTGGGATTCACTCGAGCCAATCCAGAACGGTTCTACCGACCGGTGAGGAATGGGGCGCGACTCGACCACTGGACCAGTGCTCTTCGATCAGGGCGCTCTGGGAGCGAGTGCCCTGATCGTGGTGCGGAGCTCAAATCTCACGAGTTGCCGTCGCCCCTGCGTGGTAGCGGGAAGAGGCTCAGCTGAAGTTCACAGTGCAACTGAGATTCTCAATTGTCCGCTGCGTTCCTCCCGGCGATCCGTCCCAAGGTGACTGCGGATCCAATGTGGACACCTCCGAGACCCATCGCTGCGTTCATGGTTCCCGCGCAGTCTCCGGCGGCATACAGCCCTGGAATGACAGATCCGTTCTCACCGATCACCTGAAGATCCACATTTACGCGTGCGCCGCCGTTCGTGTTGCCGATTCCGACAGTAATCGGCACGACCGCGAAGGGCGGCGTCTCGATACGTGCCCGATCGAACGGGAACGTAACGCGGCCGAAGTCAGGATCCCTGTCGGCGTCCGAAGTCATCAAGTTGTTCCACTTCTCGACGGTCTCGGTGACGGCTCCGGAATCACACCCGATCACTCGTTCAACCTGCTCCAAACTTGCAAGCTCCTTGGGTCGACCCGACAACTCGGAAATGTGCTGCCGGTTCCGTTCCGCCGCTGTCGCGTCGTAGAGGTAATACCCGATCTCGCCAGGCTGATTCCTCAGTGCGGCAACTCGTTCAAGGTAGGGCCCCGCCTCGTCGAAGAACCGTCGACCTTCGCCGCTAATGGCGATGCAGTCCTCCATGAAGCGTGAAGGTCCTTCGAGGTACTGGGGAATGAGGTCCATGTTGACGACGTCGGCGCCCACTTCCTGCATCATCAGGATTCCGCTGCCATCAGCAGTGTCGAGCCCGACGTATGGGGCGAAGGGGTCGTCCAGCGGACGGTACTTGCGGCGCATGTCGGGGTTGGCCGAGAACCCTCCTGCAGCCACGATCACGGCTTTTCGGGCGACTACTCGAATTTCGTTGTCGCCTGTGGAGACAACCACGCCGTCGACACGACCCTGTGAATCGACAGTTAATTTCTTCGCCGACCGGCGGAGGATTGCGGTGATCCCCAGGGATTCGAACTGACGCTCGAAGGCTGATCGAAACTGGGTCGGATCCTTCAGTGCAAGAAGTCTTGGTGTGGTGTGCTGGCGGGGGCGTGGGATGAGCCGCTGGAACTCGATCTCGATCTCGGCCAGAAACTTGTAGGAGTCCGCGGACTCGGACGCGTAGCGGTTGGCAAGATCGAGATCAAACTCGGGGTCGAACGACGGTACGAGCGACCTAACCTCTCGCTCCATGTCATCGACGAATTTTGACACGCTGTCATCCACGCCGAGCTCATCCTGAAATGGCGTTCCGGAAAGTGCGATGTAGCCGGTCGAGAATGCTCCGTTGCCGCCCAGTTCTCCGGTCGTTTCAACGACAATTACGCTCGCATTTTTCCGGGCCGCCTCGATTGCCGCGGATCCACCCGCCGGTCCAGCGCCAATGACCACTACGTCGGCAACAAAATTCTCGGATTGCATGGCATCTTCCTTTCTTCAAAATTGCAATGTGCAGGTTTGCCGTTTGGTGAGGGCTTCAGGCAAGCCGTTCGCAAAACGAATCATCGTTTCGACGCCGAGCGATGACGAACCGGACACTCCGGAAACTTTGGGCGCATCGCCGAGCTTGCTGGTACGGGCGACGTCGCGCACGGCGTCCAATATGTCTATGACCTGATTGTGCGATGGTGCGAGTATGTCTGCAGTTGCGCCTGTCCCGGCGGGCGCTGAGCGTGCCCTGGAACGACATGGGGGCCGCCACTGCTTATGAGACGGGGTCACGGTTCGTCACTTTAGCTGAGTCGAGACCGTCGGTCGAGAGTGGATTCCGGGGAGTCGAGAGCCGGCGGATAGGGTGAGAGCGATTGTGTGCCATGACCAGATGAATAATTGACCGAGGAAGGTAGGAGGCAGCGGGAGGCGATGGGGATGTTCCTCCGGCGGACTATGGTGCTGTCCGGCGGAGTTTGGTACCGTTTCGAATGGGACGATCACTCAAGTCGTCTCAATTAGCTGCCTCGAATGCAGGGGTCGCCGTACTTGACAACCAGGTGGTCGCGAGTCGACTGCGTTCGAGTGGTGGGAGGTGAAGTTCGTGGATCCGGAAGTTGCACGCCTGGTGGACATTCAGGCGATACGAGTTCTTTCTGCGTTGTACAACCGTGCCGTGGACGAGGGGGACGCAGACGCGTTTGCGTCCGTTTTCACGGAGGATGGGCGGTTTGAGACACTCGGGCCGAGCGGGCCGATCATCCGACAGGGTCGTGAGGCGCTGGAGGAGATGGCGACCCGTGCTCCACGCAATCAACTGCATACGACGACAGATGCGGTCGTGACGGTAGATGGTGATAAGGCACAGCAGGTGTGCTCACTCGCTTGCTTCAAGCGACCGGAGAGAGTCGGTGAGCTTCCTTCGATCGTGGTTGGTCACTATGAGGATGAGCTGATCCGAACCCCCGCGGGGTGGAAGTTCACCCTCCGACGTGCAACGGCCTGGTTCTAGCCGGAACTTCGACCTCTGCTAACACGATAGCTTCTGCCTCAAGTTATTATGAAAGGTTACAGAATGGATTCGAGCTTTCCCAAGGTTTTGCCTGTGGGTCGTGACCTCACTCCGCAGCAGAAGATTGCGCTTTCCGCCCGGATGATTTCTGATGCTGGTATGGCGTTGGACGTTGCCGGCCATATTACGGAGATGCGCGACGATGGAACGATGCTTTCCACGCCGTACGGTAAATGGTGGTTCGAGCTTCAGGCATCGGACATGTTGATTCTGGACTCCGACGGAAGTGTTCTCGAAGGAAACCTGGATGTCACCCCTGCGATTCACATTCACACCGAGATTCATCGTCGCCGTCCGGACGCTCGGGTCATCATCCACAACCATCCTCACTACTCGACTCTGCTCTCGTCTCTCCACATGATTCCGGAGATCATCGAGCAGCAGGCAGTGATTTTCGATGACGAGGTTGTGCTGTTCGATGAGTTCACCGGTGGAATCAACGACGTTGACAGTGGCCGCCATCTCGCAGATACGGTCGGTGACAAGGGTAACGTGGTGCTGCTTGCGAACCACGGCCTGTTGACTTTCGCCGAGACCCTGGAGGAAGCCACGTATCGGTTCTTCTCTTTCGAGCGTTCCTGCAAGTTCAACTACGAGGCAATGGCAAGTGGGCGTAAGCCGGTCACGGTTCCGGAGGCTCCGCGTAGGGAGATGAAGGAAATCATGAAGAAGTACAATCACTACTACTTCTGGAATGGCGCCGCCCGCCAGGTGCTCGCAAACGACGACTCGGTTCTGGGATGAGCAGACACTGTGTCACACACGAGTGACAATGATTGGAATGCAATCGAATTCGGGTGAATGAGAGCCGAGACTCCTGTGAGGTACTCGTGGACGAGTTCTCGACTCCTATCACCGTGTCGCTGAACGTCAATTTGTTGGGCGCCGAACGCCTTTGAGGCGCCTGCGACCCCGCCGATCCTATGGACCCGACTCGCGGTTCCCTATGAGATCGCCGAGCGAGAGATCCACGGACCCGCGGGCGAGTGGGATCATTAGGGGTTCGAGTAATGATCGCGATGACCCGCGTAACTATACCGGCCACCGCTGCGGATCAGGGTGATGGCCGGAAAGTAGTTTCGGCACTGTGCTTCTCGGTGATGACCCTGGCCATACTGCAGGCAGCAGTGGTTCCGGTAGTCCCCACGATGGCGCGCCAGCTCGCGATCGGCCCGACGGCGGTTGGATGGGTTGTCACCGCGAACTTGCTCGCAGCGGCGGTGGTAACCCCGGTTCTCAGCAGACTCGCAGATCAGCGTGGGGGACGACCGGTCTTGATCGGTATGCTGATCGCGGTGGTCATCGGGTCGGTACTGTGTGTGCTATCTACCTCCCTTCCCTTGCTGATCATCGGTCGAGTCATGCAGGGTGCAGGATTCGCGCTGTTTCCGATCGGGGTGGCGGTGGTGCGCGCGGTGCTCGATGAGCGCCGCGTCACCCGTGCCATCGGGCTGATGTCCGGAATCATGGCAGCTGGCGGGGGTCTGGGGATCGTTGCGGCCGGCGTGCTGGTCGCCGACGGCGGGGACTATCGCCGAGTGTTCTGGATGCTGTTGGTGCTCAGCCTGGTTGCCCTCATTGTCGTCTGGTTGGCGATCCCTGACACCAGGCGGCGTGATACGCACGGTAGGCGCTTCGACGCCGCGGGCACGGTACTGCTCGCTGTCGCGTTGTGTGCACTGCTACTGGCTATCGCGGAGGGAAGTCGGTGGGGGACCTGGGTGATTCTCGCTCTCGGGATCGGCAGTTGTGGCTGCTTTTGTTGGTGGTACAGGTACGAAAGGCGCTGTGCCGATCCGCTCATCCCGCCTCGAGCACTGATCGGCCGCGCAGTGACACCTGTGCACATCGCAGCAGTACTGGTCGGCGCCGCGATGTATGTCCAGTTTCTCGGGATCGCACAGTTTGTCCAGATCGATTCCGGCCTCGGTGGGTACGGGTTCGGGTACACCGTACTTGAAGCGAGCTTGATGTTCCTGCTGCCGGGATCGGTCGTGGGCGTTGTGACGGCGACGCTGAGTGGTCGTCTGATCTCCAGGTTCCGTGCCGATCTGGTTCTGGCCTCCATGTGTGGTGTCGGGCTGGTGGGGTTCACGCTTCTGGGTTTCACGCACGATCAGCCGTGGCAGATAGTGGTTGCGGCGGGTGTCATCAACGTCTTTGTGAGCGGGGCATACACCGCGCTGCCGTCGCTACTCATCGAGGCAGTGCCGGCCAGTGAGACTGCCGTCGTCAACGGTGTGAATGCGATTGCGCGCGTTGTCGGTAGTTCACTTGCCAGCGCGGCGGTCGCCTCGCTGCTCGCTGTATTGACTTTGAAGGGCTGCGATGTGCCCTCTGAGTCGGCATTTACCCTTTCGTTCGTGCTCGGAGGTGCAGCGGCTGCGGGGGCGGGGGTGTGCGGGTTGCTTGCGCACACAAGGACGGAGGGCTGAAGGCGTCACCTATTGACGGGATGCGGCTGGGTGGTCCGCCATTCGACGCGTGGCGCTGCGTCTTGTTCGTGATCGATCGTGTCGGAGTCCGAGCTCGGCACCGAGTAATCCATTACGCCATACGCCTGCATGACCAAGTTGGAGATACGACTGTGGAGCTGATCGGAGTGATCGGTGGCGGCACCATGGGTGCAGGCATCGCCGAGGTGTGCGCGAAGGCCGGGAGCAGCGTCCTGGTGCTCGAGGCCAAACAGGAGTACGCCGACGCCGCGCAGCAGCGCATCACGTCGTCCGTCTCCCGTGCTGTCGCCAAGGCAAGAGCACCCAGGAGGAGGCCTCCGCCGCGGTCGCCGGCGTACGCCTCACCCTGGACATCGAGGAGTTCGCAGACCGCGACCTGGTCATCGAAGCTGCCCCCGAGATCGAGTCGCTGAAGTACGAAATCTTCGGCAAGATCGTCAAACCGTCCGGCATTCTCGCCACCAACACGTCGTCGATCCCAGTGATCAAGGTAGCGAACATGTAAACTACGCATACTCGCAGGTAAAGGGCGTATCCGTGCGTCTGCGGTCGGTAAAATCGACGAGGCGCATCTGCTCGACAATGCACAGATGGAAGCGATCGGCGATGCTGACCAACCACGACATGGATTCTGGGTCGCCGTTCGCGGCACTTTTGGTCGGGTAGCCGACGTTGCGGCACCGACTGCGGCTCGGAGTGCTCGCCGCGTTGGATCAGCGGATCGCGGTGCGTTACGCGCTGGCTGGGATGAGTCCGCCGGATTCGGCGGACTACATCACCCATCATTGCAAGATCGCCGGCCGGACGGATCCGTTGTTCTCCGATGATGCGGTCACCCTGATTCACAATGCGGCGCGGGGGTATCCGCGGGCGGTGAACAACCTGGCGGTGCAGGCATTGACGGCGGCGTTCGCCGCGAAAGTGTCCATCGTCGACGAGAAGTCCGCACGGGTGACCATCACCGAAAGTGGCCACGACTGAGTCACTGATCGCGCGACGTCACCGCGCCGACGATGCCGTCAACAGGCCGATGAAGGCCCTCCCCGCAACTGCGGGAAGGGCGCTTCTCATATCCGCAGCATCGGCATCGACAGTGACGCCATCATCGGCACGTTCGGCGACGGACAACAGTGGCGGGGGTGAGGTTGAACGCCATCACCGCGAGTGCCAGCCAGGCACTGTTGGCGGCGAACCGTCCCGGCGGCAGGTGCGCAAGCGCGGAGATCTTCGGGTCGGTGTGGACCTGCTCGATGATCGCGTGCCCGCGGTGGACCTTGTCCGCGGCCACGGTGTCCAGGACGGCCGGGTGGGTGGTGGGGAAGAACGCATGGAACCGCCAGGTGTCGAACAACGCGCCCTGCCCGTCCCCGGCCTGGGGAGCGAGGTGAGGGATGCGGCGCACCACCAACCGGCCCGGTGTCCGTTCGGAGGCGTGGCGGGTGACCGCGGTGAAGTCGATCTCGGCGACCTCAGCGCGGGAGATCCATCGGCCGGTCTGCTCGTCGTAGACGGCATCGGTGTACTCGATAGGGGACCACGTATCCTCGTCGATCGCGGCGATCGCCGATTTCACCGTCGCGGTCATCCGCACCGTGACCGAGACATCGGCGCCGTCGACTATGTTGCCACCAGTGCGGACACGCTCCGGCCCCAGTTGCCCCCGTGTCGGTGGCATCGACACATACTCGTTCGAGAAGGCTTCCAAGCCACACAGGTGTGCCAGCCCGTGCGCCGGAACCAGTCCCTCCGATGCGAGCAGGTTGCGGTCATCGAACGCCGCGGCCGTTACCGGGCGGGTATGGGCTAGTAGCACCCTAGAGATGCCCTTCGTGTCGATCGAACTGGTTCTGTGAGAAGTCCAATTTTCTCAGCACGCAAGGGCATCTCGCCGTTTCGGCTCACCCACCCCGACACCAAATCGGTGGATCCAGGCTTGGGTCCGGTGTCGTTCGGGACATGTCTCGGCTTGGCGGTCGGCTGTGTGCGCGCCGCGGTGAGGCATTGATTGAGTCGGCGTTGGCGGCTGTCAAGGGTGTCGCGGTGTGAGTGGGCGTGTGCGCGCCGATGCCGACAGCGAGCGTGCGTTCGGTGCTCTCGGTCGAAGGATGTGGATGCGCGAGGGACTGTCCGATTTCACGTTTGCGGACGATGACTGTGCGTGGCGCTCCCTTCGAGTCGCACTACGCACGTGGACCGGAGAAGGTCACGAGTACGTCGGACGAGGTCATCGGTGAGACTGATCGTTGCATTGACTCACTCATGTGCTGAGCGCAAAGTCGCCTGCGCTGCGCTCCGTGTTGCAGGGGTAAGTGGAGAACAGGGTGAGAATACGTGCCGAATAATCGTGGAGTACACAGCAAAAGCGTTCGGCACTTCCCGACGGCGTCGTTGCATGCCCTGTCGTTTGGCGTCAGATCGTGCGTGTAGAAGCTGTGTGGTGATCGTTTGATGACAGGTGAGACCAATACTGTTAGAGTCGCATTCCAGCTGGATGTGACGCGGGCCATAGTGCACGCGAGCCGTCGAATTCAGGGAGTGCGTGTGATCGGTCTCGTGCGGAGAAGGCATCGGCCATCTGCCGCGGCCGGGCACGCACTGTTGATGCCAGCCAGCGGGAGTGGTTCGTCGCCCCCGCCCGCTGCGATCGCTTCCAGTGGTGCCAGCGCGGAAGATGCCGCAGCGACGCGTGTTGCTGAACATGAAAGGCAAGAACAGTGAGTTCTCGAATGAAGGGTTGGCGCACGAGCGCACGCGGACGTTTGGCGTGGTTGGCGGCGCTGCCTCTGGTCACGGTCGTCGCCTGCTCCGGGGTCGGAGGGGAGCCGGGTGGTACTGCGAATGCGTATGAGTACGACCCCAACGATGTGTGCACCGTGGACAGGGTGGATCCCGCCAGCACGTTGACGGTAGACACTCGGGTCCCGACGGCGTCGCTGGATCCAACGACGACTGTCGGGACGTTTCAGGGCGTCGAGGAGGCGTCGGTGGTCTACGACACGCTGACACGATACGACTTCTCCACAGGTCTGTACGAGCCGTTCGTAGCAGAGTCCTTGACCCCGAACGGCGATTTCACTGAGTGGAGTATGAAACTTCGCCCCGGGATCAAGTTCGGAAATGGTGATCCGCTGACCAGCAAGGACGTGGAGTACTCCATCGGGCGGTGGGCGACAGCTACGTCGCCGACCAAGGCCTACCTGGCCCCCGTCGAGTTAGTGAAAGTGGTCGACGACCTCACCGTGGACTTCGTCCTGAACCGACCCTGGGCCGGGTTCCCGTGGATTCTGTCCAGCTTGCCGGGAATGGTGGTGAACCAGAAAGTGGTCGAGGCTTCCGGAGATGGCTTTGCGAGAAACCCGGTGGGCGCCGGTGTAGGTCCTTACGAGCCGGTGAAGTTCGCGCCGAACGAGGAGGTCGTGATGAGGGCCAAGACCGACTATTGGGGCGGTCCAGTCTGCAACGGCACCCTGCGATTCATCTCCGTTCCCGGCGCGAAAGCCAAACTCGAGGCGTTCCAGAAGGGCGAGACGGACGTCGTGACGGTGTTCGATGACCCCACAGTCTCCGCGGATCTGAGTGAACTCAAGGGCGTCAACACGCTGAATTATGAGCGGGCCGGTACCGGCTTGGGGATGAACGCTCGTCCAGGGCGGGTATTCAGCGATGTGAGGCTGCGCCAGGCAGTGGTGGCAGCATTGGATCCGACCCAGATCAACCAGCGTGCGTTCGGCGGTGACGCAACCATGGCCAGCACTTTCACGGCCCCAGAGATGAAGATCTGGGGCGGCGTGGAGGGCCTTGGGTACGACCCCCAGAAGGCGAAGCAGTTGGTGGACGAGGCTGTGCGCGACGGCGCCAACGTGCATGTCAATTTCCTGGTCAGCGATAGGACAAACCAGGAGATGGCGCTAGTTGTTGAGGCGATGCTGGACAGAGTCGGGTTCCAAGTCGACGTTGAAACCGCAGCCTTTGCTGCCTTCACCGAACGGCAGTTGGCGGGCGAGTTCGACCTATTGCCGATGAACTACGCGGTCGGTGAAGACGCACCGCTCCTCGCACTGACGACCTTTTTGAGCACCAACAAGGTCAGCAACTACTGGAATGTCGATGATGCCCAGATCGATGAGGCGGTTAACGAGGTGTACCTCGCTCAAAACCCGGACGAGACGGCTGCTGCAATGGGCAAACTTCAGCAGCGGTGGAACGAACTCTCTCCCACGGTTCCCCTCTGGGTCCAAAACGTGAAGAGGGGCTTCACGAACAAGGTCCACGGTCTGGCATTGGGCCCAGAGGGACGCTTGTCGTTCGAGAAGGCGTACACCACGAACTAACCATCGACACTACACATTCTGATCGATAAGAGGATGCGCCCGGTGGGCACCGCTTGGCAGCACGAGCCCTTCAGCCACAAGAGCTCACAAACCCAGCCCACTGCGGGTACAGCAGCACACCGCGTTACCGGAGGAGCGCAAACGATGCACGTAATTGCCAAGAAGTCCGCGCGCTTGGTACTGGTGATGTTCATTGTCACCACCGCAACGTACTTTCTTCTGCAACTGTTGCCGGGCGATCCCGCGCGCACCGTCGTCGGCGCAGAAGGTACAGCGGAGCAGTACGAACAGGTGCGGCGTGAGTTAGGGCTCGACAAGCCAATTCTGGAACGCTACGTCAACTGGCTAGGGAGTCTCGCCCGGGGTGACTTGGGGAACTCGCTGGTCCCGCCAACACTAAACGTCTCCGAAATGATCCAGACGCGACTCCCGGTAACAATCGAACTTGCTGTGCTGGCGATCCTCATCGCGCTGGTTCTGGCGATCCCGGTCGCGTTGGCCTCCGCCTACCGGGCCGGTGGCTCCTTCGACCGAATCGCAAGCACCATCGCGTTCGCCCTTATTTCTCTGCCGAGTTTCGTGCTGGCAATTTTCCTGGTGTTTCTGCTGGTCTTCTACCCACAGCTGGTACAGCCTGTCGTCGTTGGGGCGCTCGTGTGCGTCGTCGGCTGGCTAGCGCGACGTACCACACGAATATCGCGGGAGTATCCGCCCGGGAATAAGCGGACGCGTTACCTGGCAGGCGGATTGGGTGGTGCGGCCGGGGTGGCGCTCGTCGCGCTGGTCCTGTCGGTTGCATGGCCGGACTTCCCCCGTCAGGGATTCGCTCGCATATCCGACGCCGGGATCGTGGCGAACCTGAATTCGCTGTTTCTACCCGCTCTCGCGTTAGCTCTAACAGAGGCCGCTGTCTTGATGAAAGTCCTGTACGGGGACCTAACACAAACACTCAAGGAGGACTTCGTACTATCGGCGAAGGCCAAGGGCATGCCCGCTCCCAGAGTTCTGTTCCGAGATGCGCTGAGGCCGTCATCCTTCTCCCTGATCACGGTGGCAGGGGTGGCTCTCGGACGGCTCTTGGGTGGCACCGTGATCATTGAGACGATCTTCAACCTCCCCGGGATGGGCTCGATGCTTGTTCAGGCCATCCTCGGCAAGGACTACCCGGTCGTTCTCGGCGGCGTTCTGGTGCTCGCTTTGGGTTACGTCGCCCTGAACGCTGTCGTTGACATTTCTTACACCTACCTGGACCCGAGGTTGCGCCGTGGCCGTGTCTGACAATCAATCAAAGATCGATCTCGTTGCCACTATCGGTGACGCAGCCCCGGACGGACCGGTTCTCGCCCCGCTCGGAGAGATGGTCGACGTCGACGGTCCCGTACCCTCTCCTAGGCCAGCAAGTCGTCGCTTAGTCATCGGGATCGGAACACTGCTACCGGGCCTCGTCGCCCTAGCTGTCGGGACGGGCATGGTCGGCGCCGCACAAGCGGGACTACGCACCGCAGCCTGCTTCATCGCTCTGGCCTTGCTTTACATCGGGCTGAGCAACCTGGGCCGTCATTGGCGCGGCGAGCGATTCGACCTCGCCCTGTGGCTGTCTGCCTTGTGGATTGGTGCGATCGTCCTGGCGGCGATCGTGGCCAACTGGATTCCTTTCTCCGAGTACAAAGACATCTCGCAGACTCTGACCACTCCGATCCTGCTGCGGCCGGACCTCATTTCTGCTCACCCGTTAGGTACTGACAGTCAAGGCCTCGACATCCTTGGCGGCATCGTCCATGGTGCGCGGGTCTCACTAGTAGTTTCTATCGGAGCCACGGCAACCGGCATGGTCATCGGTGGCGGCCTAGGCATGGCAGCCGGCTACTTCCGCGGCAAAGTCGACACCGCCGCAGGTTTGGTGGTCGACTCAACACTGGCGTTTCCGCCGCTCATCCTGTTGCTCGCGCTCGCTTCCTTCCTCACTCCCAGTGTCCGAAACATGACACTCGTCCTGGCGGTTCTGAGCGTCCCGCTTTTCGTCCGCATCAGCCGTGCCAACACAATGTCGTTCGCCCAGCGCGAGTTCGTACTCGCGGCGCGGGTCCTCGGGGTGAGAGACCGACGAATCCTCCTTCGGGACATTCTTCCCAACGTTGCACTTCCCCTGGTCTCGTACGCCTTCATCGTCGTCGGAGCCCTAATCGTTGCGGAGGCTTCTCTGAGCTTCCTCGGATTGAGCATTCCGCGACCGGAGCCAACGTGGGGAAACATGATCGCTGCCGGCCAAGAAGATATCAGGGAGAACCCTCATCTCGTGCTAATCCCAAGCCTCGCTCTGTTCTTCACCGTGTTCTCGCTCAACCGTGTCGGTGAGAGAGCTCGGCAACTTTGGGACCCAAGAAGCAGTCGGCTGTGACGGAGGAGGTAGCCATGACAACCACGCGCATTCGCGATTCACTGCTGACGGTGGAGAACCTTCGGACCACATTCGATACGCCGCGAGGCCATCTCACCGCGGTCGATGGCGTGTCCTTCGCCCTTGGTCGCGCTGAGACCCTCGGTATCGTCGGTGAATCGGGGTCGGGCAAGTCCGTCCTCGTTCGATCGATCATGAATCTGTTGGGAGCCAACGCCACAGTGGCTGAAGACAGTAAGGTGATGTTCGACGGTCGAGATGTGCACCGTTTGTCCCGGTGGGAATCCAGACACTTCTGGGGCACGGAAATAGCGATGGTGTTTCAGGATCCAATGACATCGCTCAACCCGGTTAAGCGGATCGGTGTTCAATTGACGGAGTCCATGAGGTTCCACCTCGGCCTGAACAGTGGCGAAGCGACCGAACGAGCCCTGGAGCTTCTTGATCAAGTTAGGATCCCTGAGCCCCGTAGGCGAATGGAGCAGTATCCGCACGAGCTGTCCGGCGGGATGCGCCAGCGCGTGATGATTGCGATTGCCCTTGCTTGTAAGCCGCGGCTTCTGGTCGCTGACGAGCCGACTACCGCACTCGACGTCACAGTCCAAAAGCAGATCCTGGACCTACTGACTCGTCTACAAGCCGAACTCGACATGGCAATGATCCTGATCACTCATGACTTGGGCGTTGTCTCAGGGCACACCGACCGAGTCGCGGTCATGTATGCCGGCCAATTGGTGGAGGTGGCCGACACCAACGAACTCTTCGGAGCTGTCCAGCATCCGTACACGGGAGCGCTGCTCAACTCGATTCCCAAGATTGAGCAGCCCAGTCACACCAGGCTTGAGGTGATCAACGGATGGCCGCCAGACCTGATTCGAGGCATCCGGGGTTGTCGATTCGCTCCACGCTGCCGGTCCGCGCAAGCTGCCTGTCTAGAGGAGGCGCCTGGCCTGCGACCAACAGGCGACCGGGAACACATGGCGCGGTGCTTCTTTCCACTGGGTAGCGAAGGCTCCCACCAGGCCATGGCAACAAACCTCCGGGCGGGCCAGACCGCCGCGGGCCTTGATCTGACGACGGGAGCAGAATAATGGCAGGATCGGGAAAAGCGCATTTGCGGAACAGGAGCGATGTTCTGCTGCGTGTGGAAGACCTCGTCGTCGAGTTCAACACGGGACCTGGCCAAGTCGTACACGCTGTCTCGAACATCAGCCTAGACGTCCTCAAGGGGGAAACCGTCGGCGTGGTCGGCGAGTCCGGCTGTGGCAAGTCGACCATGGGCAGAGCCATTCTCCAGCTACCAAAGCCGACATCTGGATCGGTCACATACGGAGATACCGATCTCACAAAACTGGGGGAGGAGGAGTTGCGTCGGACCCGCCGCGATCTCCAGATGATCCTCCAAGACCCCATCTCGTCGCTCAACCCACGACGCAAGGTGAGGGACGCGGTGGCTGAGGGACTTCGGGTCTGGGGAACCAACAAAAGACATGTATCCGAGAAGGTCGACGAAGTGATCACGGCTGTCGGGCTGCGACCGGAGGTCGTCGGCAGCGGTCGCCCGAGCCAGTTCTCGGGCGGGCAGTGCCAACGGATCTGTATCGCCCGAGCGCTCATCCTTGACCCCAAGATGATCATCTGCGACGAACCGGTGTCGGCGCTGGATGTCTCCGTGCAAGCTCAGATCATCAATCTACTTGACGACATGAAGGAGCGTTACGGACTGACGCTCATCTTCATCGCGCATGACCTTGCCGTGGTCAAAAACATCAGCGACAGGGTGGTTGTGATGTACCTGGGAAAGATCTGCGAGGTGAGCGGTCCAGACGACTTGTTTGCGCGCCCGATGCACCACTATACGAAACTGCTGATGGACTCGATTCCGCAGCCGGACAATGGAATGGGGAATTCGCCTAAATGGTCGCAGGACAACTCAGCGGCTGTCGACCTTCCTTCTCCCATGTCGCCGCCGTCAGGTTGCCGATTCCGTACTCGCTGCCCGGCGGCCACGTCCTTATGCGCAGAGAAGGAGCCGCAGCTCAAAGAAGTTGGGCCGGAACACTTCGTTGCGTGTCACTTCCCCAGGGAATCGAAGGGCGGGACGCACTGATAGCCGACTGATCGGCGGACTCGAACCTGATTTCACCTGTGGTCGTAGACCGCCGGCAGTACGGCGATACTCGCCAAGGAGTTACGCCTGCGTAAGCTTCCAGTCTGGTTGGGTCGGCGGGCCACGTCGTCGCGACGCAACACACGACACGGGCGTCGGCGCACTCTGTGTCGACATACCCCGGGGCGTCGTTCACCGTTGATCGACCTCGTCTCGGTGCCGCGAATAGCGCAGCGGCGCGGTGGAGCTTCAACCAGCGGGCGAGACAGCGGGTTTGTAGATCTGTTAACCGAGGCGTACGGCTCGAAAGAGGAGGCCTGTTTCGCGAACCGGCGCGGATTCGACCCTGAAATGCGCGGTGATAAATATCCCTTCGTGCACTCGCGGATGACCAGACATGGAGTTTGGTGCGTTCGGGCGGTGACGGTGTTGAACGGCAGCCAGGATGGGAAACCGTTTACGCCAGCGGAGCTCAGAAGCGGTTGCGCCCGTGAGGCCGGCCATATGCACAGAACAGTTGCTCGACACTACGCTGATCGACGGCTACTGAACTACAGCGTTACGTGGTCGAACAGGGCGATCACAAGGTGCGTCGCGGCTGCGCCGGGCCCCCGGCGGGTAGGTTGCGCTCACCAGCGACAACGCGATGATGGCTTCTCCCGGCTGTATCGGGCAGGAGTGACCCGACTGCCGATATTCAGCAGTGTCGGCGACCTGGTGTTTCCGCCCTGATGAACTCGGTGGAACCTTCGAAGAAGAGACGCTGTAGACACGTGCACCTTCGAACTAGAAACAGTGAACGTTCAGATCAAGTGAAAGGTACCTACGTATGGCAGGCAGGTTGGCAGGAAAAGTGGCATTGGTGACGGGTGCGGCCCGCGGGCAAGGCCGGGCTCATGCCGTGCGATTCGCTTCTGAGGGCGCTGACGTGATCGCCATCGACCTTGCTGGGCCTCTGCCTGCTCGGGTCCCATATGCTTCTGCCACACTGGAGGATCTTGAGGAGACCCGGAACGAGGTGGAAAAGCACGGTCGCCGCATCATCACCGCTCAGGCCGACGTCCGTGATCTGGCTATGCTCCGGGAGAAGGTTGACGAGGCAGTAGCGACATTCGGACGCCTGGACGCAGTCGTGGCAAACGCAGGTATCTGCATCCCCGTGACATGGGACGAGGAAACCCCGGACATTTTCGATGCGACGATGGACATCAACGTCAAGGGAGTCTGGAACACGGTGATGGCATCAGCGAATCACTTAGTCAATTCGGGAGGAGGATCGATCATTCTGATCAGTTCATACGCGGGAAAGAAGGTTCAGCCTTTCATGGTTGCTTACACCACCAGCAAGCACGCGGTGACCGGGATGACCCGCGCCTTCGCTGCCGAACTCGGACGCCACGACATACGAGTAAATAGTATCCATCCCGGTTCCGTCGCGACTCCGATGGCGGATGAAAACACTGTAGCGGCACTGGGGAAGGCTGCGGGCACACACCCGAGACTGGGCGCGATGGGCAGGGCGTTCCTGAACCAGGTTCATGCGCAGCCGGGCGAGATCGCCGCTGTGGCTGCCTTCCTCGCATCTGACGAAGCCAAGTTTATCTCAAGCGAGCACCTCGGAGTTGACGGCGGGGCCCACCACTTCTGAAGGCTCGCAGGTGGTCTGATTCCTTCCGTCCTGGCGATGATAGCGACAGCAACTCAGTCGCCGAGGTGAGTCAGCCGGTGGGCGTCGAGGCAAGAGTGTCTGCGCCCGCCTCTGGCTAGGTTGCGGCGACGGATGTAGACCCTCAGGGTGACAACGTCGTTCGCTCTCAAGCACCGCAGTCGGGAGCATTGTCGACGACACTGCGGCACGCGCCGACGTCCTGCTCGGGCAGATGTGGAGGACGATTGGGCGCTCACCACCCAGGCCTGCCGACTGACGGTATGTGGCGGTAACCCACCATGGTCGGTCCGCACGCATATTCGGACGGTTCAAACCGGATTGTCCTATTAGGGCGAAGCGCGTCAACGGCCTTCTCGAGCTTGGATCGGTCCGCCGTGCGCCCGAGTCGGTCTTTTCCCAGATCTTCAAACAGTCGATCGCCGTCGGTGAGTCCATTTGGAGTCCGCTGGACTGTACGGCGGCGGAATCCCTCACATGCCCGAAAACTTGCTGACAGTGGGGGACCGGCTCAGAAGCGTCAACGACTGCCATTGCCCGATGCGTGAGATAGCCCGATACGGCGCATGTCCGTACGTAATTGCCGTACGACCGGCTTGAACCGGCACTTCGTCCTCGCCACCCCGATCGGCAGGGCGCGGTGGGCCAGGCTAGATCGTCGGTGCGCAGCGAGCGGTCCTCACGACGGAGCGCGGCATCGAAGGCGGGGGTGAGCGCCCACCGCGGCATCGTCAACCGAGGCGCCGCGCCGATGTCTGGCACCGCGTCAGCCGGGTGTGAAACGGTTCAGGCCAATCGGATTCGACTCGCGTAGATCATACTTTGCGGAGTGACCGTAGGACAGCAGCACCAGCACTTGCCGCGGCTGGGTGGTGGCGTTGAGTCAGACCCGTGCCGGAGTCGAACGACACCACGTTCGCATCTCGGCGGCTGGGCCATCCAGTCGACTCCCGCGCTAGACGCCGACATGCGCCCGCCTTCGCCGTGAGCAGATCTGCCCGCTCCTGTTCGCGCGTCTCCAGGTACTTGGCAAGCCCCAGGGTAGAAGTCGATCGTGCCCAGGCACCCACCCGACATCGGTCCGCGTTCACTCCGAAGTCACCGGCTACTTCCACCTGCCCTTCTGAAACCGACTGCTTTTCCTCCAATACGACTCTGCTGCTGCGCATCTCCTCCGCTCGATGGTCAGCGCCGAGGAAACATGATCATCGCACTACCCGGTTCCACGTAACTCTTGAGATGCTCAAGCGGCAGATTTGCGGATGAGCAATCCTTGACCTGCTCCGCACATACTCATGCGCGTCTGATAGTTCAGTGCTGCAACGGAATCACGGAAAGTGCGCCAGATCCACCCCTACAAAAAGAAAGCATATGTGACGTACATCTCAGGGGTCGGCTACTTTGGCGAGTCTTGACTTCAGGTGCGTGTGCGGTGTCACATATTTGGTGCCCCGAGCGTTCTGGCCCGGATGGCAATCTTCCCAGTGTGGCAAGGAGCAGCATGGCTCGCAATCAAGCGTTCGGAGAGGACCACGGTCTCGGTGTCGAGGTGGTCGACGAGTCCACTCAGGTG